>CP080408.1:1931312-2253197 GCA_019448215.1 Thalassovita mediterranea
TTAAGCTTGGCAGGCAGACGGGCCGGCAGGCCAAAGCGGACATGGATCGCCTCGGTCAGGCGGTTTTCGATGTCCTTGTAGCCATCGCCAAGGACTGTCTTGAATGGGGAGATCATGTCCCCGATTACATATTCCGCGGCGTCATGATGAAGTGCCATCAGCCGGTCAGCTGCTGGCAAGGCAGGTTCCAGCTGGCCGCAGATCTGTTCGACGATGACGCTATGTTCGGCGACGGAAAAGGCATGGTCGCCCAGCGTCTGGCCGTTCCAGCGCGCGACCCTTGCAAGGCCGTGCGCAATGTCATCGACTTCGATGTCCACGGGGGAGGGATCAAGCAGGTCCAGCCGCCGGCCGGACAGCATGCGCTGCCAGACGCGTGCTGGCGCTTTCCTTGAGGTTGTTGCGGGGCGGGAACTCATGTCGTCTATGTATACATCTGCCTGACAGGGTAAAGAAAACGCCTCATTTCGCTTACGAACTGCCCCGTTCTTGCCGCGAACTGGTGAGACCTCGTTAAGGCCTCTCCGGCATAAACACACTCAAAGACAACGGCAAAGCCGAGGCGGAGTGATTATGGTGGATATGGTGATGCATGCGGCGGAGAACGCGCTCGCACCGTGGTGGGTACTGGCTGGGGCGGCACTGATCATAACGGTCGAGGCCGCCCGCAGCTGTAAGTCCATTCTCTGGAGTGACCTCGGCGACGACGAGGACTAGGTGTTGACCGGCTCGCGGTTAAACTTGCCAGCCTGATAGTCGGCGATCGCCTGCCTGATTTCAGCTTCGGTATTCATGACAAACGGCCCGTGCGCGACGACGGGCGCCCCGATCGGGTCTGCATGACCGTAAAGAAGATAGCCGCCATCAGGTGCGCTCACTTCAATCGTGTCGCCATCGTTACTGAACTCAACCAGTTCGAACTTTTCAGCGCGCGTATCGCCAAGCGAAACCGAGCCCCTCACGATATAGAAGAAGACGTTCCGGCCTTTTGGCGCGGGCAGGGTGATTGCACTGCCAGCGGGCAGGTCGACCATCGACATCATCACGCCGGTCAGTGAATCGACTGGCCCGCTCTTGCCATCAAAGTCACCAGAGACGAGGTGCAGTTTCGCGCCGCCTTCTGCTTCAATCGACGGGATGTCCGGTGACTGAAGGCCGGTATAGCGGGGCGTGGTCATCTTCAGCTCTGGCGGCAGGTTCACCCAGAGCTGCAGGATCTCCATATCCCCGCCATCACGCTTGAATTCCGGCGGCGACAGCTCTGCGTGGATGAGGCCAGAGCCTGCGGTCATCCACTGCACCCCGCCTGCATGGATCACGCTTTCATGCCCGCCGGTGTCCATGTGGGCGAGGCTGCCCTCAAGGATGAAGGTGACCGTTTCAAAGCCGCGATGCGGGTGCGGGCCAAAGGGCAGGCCGTTATTGCCAGCCTTGTAGAGCTGTGGCCCGTGATGGTTCAGAAACAGGAATGGGTCGACCTGGTCCAGCCCCCGGTTCGGCACCGGGCGGCGGGTTATCAGGTCGGAAATATCGTCTCTATAGGCGGCGTGTTTCGCCTTGATCGTGCGTGCTGTCATGGCCCGCATGTAGGGCGGTCAGGCGACCTTTTCCACAAAGACTGTGCCTGCCGAATAGCCCGCGCCGAAAGAGCAGATGAGGCCCTTTTCCCCGGCCTTGAAGTCGGCCGAATGCTTATGGAAAGCGATGATCGAACCGGCAGAGGACGTGTTGGCGTATTCGTCGAGGACAGTCGGGCTTTCATCCTCACTGGCCTCATGTCCGAGTACCTTGGTCGAGATGAGCCTGTTCATGTTCGCATTGGCCTGGTGGAGCCAGAGCCGCTTCAGCTCGTCCGACTTGAGGTCGAGTCGCGTCAGCTCCGACAAGATCATCTCGGATACCATCGGCACGACTTCCTTGAAGACCTTGCGGCCTTCCTGGATGAAAAGCTTGTCGGCTTTGCCTTCGCCGGACGGGTCGGCCCGGTTCAGGAAGCCGAAATTGTTGCGGATATTGTTGGAGAATTTGGTCTTCAGATGCGTGCCAAGGATCTTCCAGTGCTGGGCAGGTGCGACCTCTTCGGCTTCGACCAGCACCGCTGTGGCGACATCACCAAAGATGAAGTGGCTGTCGCGGTCGGTCCAGTTGAGGTGGCCGGAGGTAATCTCCGGATTGACCATCAGCACTGATTTCGCATGGCCCGCACGGACAAAGTCAGCGGCCGTCTGGATGCCGAACGTCGCCGATGAGCAGGCGACATTCATGTCGAAGGAGAAGCCCTCGATGCCGAGCGCTTCCTGAACCTCGATCGCCATTGCCGGATAGGCGCGCTGCATGTTCGAAGCGGCGCAGATAACGGCGTCCACGTCTTTCGGGTCACGGCCAGCGGTTTCGAGCGCCTGTTTGGCGGCTTTCACCGCAATCTCGGCGAGGATGGAAATCTCGTCATTGGAGCGCTCGGGGATGTTCGGACGCATCACGGCAGGGTCTACGACGCCGGACTTGTCGACGACATAGCGCGACTTGATGCCGGAGGCCTTCTCGATGAACTCGACATTCGAGTGGGTCTTGGCTTCCAGCGTGCCGGCTTCGATCTCGGCCTTGTTTGCCTCGTTCCAGCGGTCGGCCCAGGCATTGTAGCTTTCGACCAGTTCGGCATTGGTGACGGTATGCGGCGGCGTCCAGAGACCGGTCGCGGAAATGACGGGTGTCATTGAAATGTCCTCCCTGCGCACGCCCCTCGGTGCGTCAGACTTCTGTTTCAAAAGAAATTAGACAGGCTTGCAGGCCGCGTCGACCTTTAAGGTGCGCTGGCGTCCTCGCGCTCTTTCTCTTCACGCTCGCGGCGGCGCTCCTCGCGCCACTGATCCTCGGCGCGTTCGGCCCGGTCGATGCAGTCGAGACGCTCGCGCGCATCGACGATTTCATCGCAGGCGCTGCTATTGTCGAGATAGGTACCGCCATAGTGCTCACAGCCAGCGAGGATTAGAAGCCCGGCCAGAGCTGCGCCAATCTTCGTTTTCATGAATGAAGCTCCTGTATCTCGCCATGACGCGGGCAGCGCGTCTCATGATCGTTCACCATACCAACAGCCTGCATGAAGGCATAGACAATAACAGGCCCGCAGAACTTGAAGCCGCGCGCTTTCAGCGCCTTGGCGATTTCCTCTGAAAGCGGCGTCTTGGCGGGCACGTCGGTGATGTCGCGCAGCTGGTTCACGATGGGCGCACCGCCCGTAAAGCTCCACAGCCATTCAGAAAAGTCCTCGCCCTTCTCCTGCATGTCGAGGAAAGCGCGGGCATTGCCGATCGTCGCCTTGATCTTGGTCGGGCTACGGATAATGCCTGGATTGGTCAGGGCTTTTTCGATCCGCTCCTGGTCCCACGTGGCAATCTGTTCGGGAATGAAGCTGTCAAACTCCTCGCGGATGGCGTCACGCTTTCGAAGGATGGTAACCCAGGATAGCCCCGCCTGCATGCCGTCGAGCTGCAGCTTCTCCCAGAGGGCGCGCGGGTCATACTCGGGAACGCCCCATTCCTCGTCATGATATGCGCGGTAGAGCGCGTCTTCGGCCGGCGCCCAGCGGCAGGGCAGGGTCTCGTCGGGTGAGAGATTCATGCCCATGCTGCGCGTCTCCTAGTCGGTCTCGTTCTCGGCGAGGACGGCGGCGAGTTCGTCCTTGAGCCAGTCTGGCCCGAGGATACTCACCGGATTTCCCTCAACGGTCAGTGTATCGCCAGCCTTTGCGAGACGGTCAACGCGAACCGTAGCAAGCGCTTTGCCAGAGGTCGTACTGCTGATCTCACCCACGGGCGTCTCACCCTCAAGGCTTTGACCTTTTGAGAGATTTTCGCCCTCGATAATGACAGTGCGCTTGCGCAGCTTGCCGCGCCTGTGCATGCGCGAGACGACTTCCTGGCCGACGAAGCAGCCCTTTTTGAGGTCCACACCGCCCATGCGGTCCATGTTGATTTCCCATGGAAAGACTTCGCCGCCCTGAAAGTCGCGGCCCCATTCGGCAACGCCTGCTGGAATGCGAATGGCGTCCCAGTCCTCGTCGCTGATCGTCGGCGCTGAGCCATCTTCAACAAATGACCGCCTCGGAAGCTCTGGCGAGCGGGGGTCGGCAGTGCCCTCATCGCCAATGGCAACGGCCTGTTTGCCATCGACATTGATGTCGACCTTGGCGCGGAGGCGAAACATCTGCAGGCGTTTGGAGAGGTCACCAACCGCGTGGGTCGCGACGTCGAGAAGCGCGCCAGCCTCTGTGCGGTGGGCAATGAAATCGGCGATGACCTTGCCCTGCGGCGTCAGCAGGGCGCCGTAACGCGCCTCACCCGTCGCCCAGTCATGCGTGTTGTTCGTGACCAGCCGCTCGAGCAGGGCGATCGTGTCGGGACCGTCCAGAACGAGCACGGATCTGTCGGAAAGAATCTTTGTGTCCATGCCCGCAGATTTAGGGTTTCCGACCGTATCCGCCAGCCCCGTCCCCGCATTTGCGCGGTGCAGTGACGGTGTACTGGCGGTGCATGGACGGTGTTTTCTAGCCGCGTTGGCGGTAGCGGCCCGGAATAGCTGCGATAATGGCGGCCGCGAGCGCCGATTTGATCACCGCGCCGACAAGGAACGGCGCGACGCCTGCGAGGAAGGCCGCCTCTGCGCCAACCAGCGTCGAAAGCCATGCCCAGCCAGCGAGAAGGATCACGCCGTGCAGTCCAAGAAAGCTCGCAAAGCGGCTGACATGACCGCGTGCGATCGTGCGCCCGGCGAGACCAGCAAGATAACCCGCAACCGGGAAGGCGAGGAGGAAACCGGCTGTCGGGCCTGTAAAGGCAAGCATTCCGGCCTTGCCGCCAGAGAGAACGGGCAGGCCAAACGCGGCGAGCGCCAGCCAGGAGACGATCATCGCAAGGCCCATGCGCGGACCGGCCAGCGCGCCAACCAGAAGCACGGCCAGCGTCTGCATCGTGACCGGCACCGGCACCATCGGCACGGCGACATAGGACGACGCCGTCAGGACACCGACCCCGGCAAGGAGAAGGGCGATCTGGCGAGTTGGGGCGAGGCGGTCTGTCATCGATGTGGTCTGCATGGGGGAGGCACGCTCATTGTTGTCTATGTTTTCGTTGGGCCGGGTGTGCGCCGGTGCGGCGGCCGGGTCAAGGCGGCGCCGGGACTTGCAAGCGGTGGCAGGGCAGCAAAGACTGGGGGCTCGACCTGCTGGCGATTCGCTTTGGAGCAGGTGAGCCTGAGGGAGCCCATGCCTTTGACGCCGAGAACTGTCCTCCTGCCGCTCGCGCTGCTGCTCCTTGCGTCTGGCTGCCAGGGCTACAAGACGCGCGGCGCGTGCGATGATGACGTCGACCGCCTGCAGGGCGCGATCCGCGACACGACGATCTACCTCGACGCGCTCCGCCCGGAGCTGCGCGCGGGCTTTGCCGAACTGCTCGATTGTGACCGGATCAGTGAGGGTTGCGACGCCGAGACATGGCTGATGCGGGCCCAGAACATGCAGCGCGCCCACCAGGATGTGCGCACCCGCTTTGCCCGCGCCGTAGAGCTCTGGTCGCCGGATGCCTGCGTGCCGCACCTGCAGAACTACACCCTCAACCCGCCAGACCCAGCCACATGGCGCGGCTATTTCTTCACCCTCGACGAGACGGGCGACCAGATCGATGAACTCGTCGACCGGTTTGAGCGCCGGGTGGGGTAGGAAGAGCTGGGCTCTCGGGCCGCGCTCCCTTCTCCCGGATGCGGGAGAAGGGCCGGGGATGAGGGCTGAGACCTCTGTGGCTGTGGTGACAATCGAATAAGTCTTCGACATTGGCGCCCTCACCCCTGACCCCTCTCCCGCATCCGGGAGAGGGGAAGGTTTCGCGATCGGGTGCGTGTCGGCTCGTCCTTCGACTTCGCTCAGGATGAGCCTTTTCTGACGTTTGAAGGATAGCTCACCCTGAGCGCATTCGACGGGCGGGCCGCTGGCCTGAACCCGGCCTCGTGACTCAGGCGGCCAAGAAGCGCATAACGCCCTCATGACCGAGACCTATGATCTGATCCTGAAGAACGGCACCGTTGTTTCGCCTGGCGGCGAAGAACATGTCGATGTGGCTGTGCGCGGCGGCAAGATTGTTGCCATTGGCAAGTTTGATAGCGCGCAGGCTGGCGAGACTTATGATGCGAGCGGCTTGCACATCCTGCCCGGTGTGATCGACAGCCAAGTCCATTTCCGGGAGCCGGGGCTGGAATACAAGGCAGACCTTGAGACAGAGGCGCGTTCGGCAGCGCTTGGCGGTGTGACGGCGGTGTTCGAAATGCCGAACACAAACCCGTCGACCACGACGCCAGAGCTTCTGACCGACAAGCTGAACCGCGCGGCAGGCCGCATGGATGTCGACCATGCCTTCTATGCCGGCGCGACGAATGACAATCCGCACCTTCTGGCTGAGATGGAGCAGATGCAGGGCTGCTGCGGCGTGAAGGTGTTCATGGGCGCTTCGACCGGCGACCTGCTGGTCAAGGATGATGAAGGCGTCGAGGCCGTCCTGCGGGCGATCAAGCGTCGGGCGGCCTTCCACTCAGAGGATGAATACCGCCTCGAAGAGCGCCGTAACCTTGCCGTGCAGGGCGACTGGCAGAGCCACATCGTGGTGCGCGATGTTGAGGCGGCTGTGAGCTCCACGCGGCGGCTGCTACGCCTTGCGCGCAAGACCGGCAAGCGCATCCATGTGCTGCATATCTCCACGGCAGAAGAGATGGAGCTGCTACGCGATGCCAAGGATGTGGCGTCTGTCGAAGTGCTTCCGAACCACCTGACGCTGGCCGCGCCTGATTGCTATGATCGCCTCAAGGGCTTTGCCCAGCAGAACCCACCAATCCGTGAGCAGCGCCATCAGGATGCGCTGTGGCGCGCGCTGAATGCCGGGATCGTCGATGTGGTCGCGACCGATCACGCCCCGCATGCGCGCGAAGAGAAGTTGCGGCCTTATCCCGCCTCGCCATCGGGCACGCCGGGTGTGCAGACCTTCGTGCCGATCATGCTGACTCATGTGAATAATGGAAAGCTGACGCTGCGCCGTTTCGTGGAGCTGACCTCGGCTGGCCCACAGCGCGTTTTCGGCATCGCAAACAAGGGCCGGATCGCCGAAGGTTATGACGCAGACTTCACCGTCGTCGACCTGAAGCGCAAGCAAACGATCACGGAAGAGTGGACCAAGGCCAAGTGCGGCTGGACGCCTTATGATGGCTTCGAAGCCACCGGCTGGCCCGTCGCGACGATCATCCGCGGCCAGTTCGTCATGCGCGATGGCGAAATCACCCAGAAGGGCGGCGGCAAACCGGTCAAGTTCAACGAGACTCTGGAGCCGGAAGCAGTCTAGAGCGCGTCTGCGACGGTATTGAACGTATCTGACGTGGACGCCGGAAGCGTGCTGGTTATCAGCCAGAGTACGAGGAAGATGATCATAGCGGCGAGCAGGACGTAGCGAAGCACACGTCGCTTCCGTTTCACCTTCTGGATCTGCAGAGCTTCGGCGTCGACGAGATAGGCGTCTTCCCCATTGAGGCGGGTCAGCAAATCCTTGCGGGCATCGGCGGGGCTTATGCCATTCGCCGTCCGGAGCGTGACGAGAAAGCGAAGCTTCCGAGACTTGCGCCGTGTGGCAGTTCTGCCCTCGTGGATGTCAGCTTCATTGCGCGCTTCTTGGGATCGGGCACGCCTGCCGTCACGCCAGTTCGACCAGACGGTGCCGTAGGCAATGAGCATCAAAAGTCCGAAGATGAGAACCGCAGGGCGATAAGCAGCGCGCATCCAGCCGGTCAGCTCCCCATCCTGCTCGAGATGGATGCCGTGCAGGCAGGCATAGAAAGTGGCCGGTGCGAAGAGCAGGGCCGCTGGCAGGGCATGCCTGATCTTGGCTTCGTTCTGTCGTCTCATTGTCGAATGCACGGCCCCTCTAGTCTTGAGCGTACCGCTTGCAATGGCCGGGCGAGCCTCGTTTAGGCTGGCCGTAACAGTCTGGTAGGCTAACTGGAGGGCGTCGCAGAAAGTCACGAGGGAGGCGACCGAATTGAGTATTCCTTCAGATCTGATCGAGGGTCTCAAGGCCCGCTATGGCGAACCACAGCGCCACTATCACACATGGGACCATATCGAGGCGTTGAAGCGTCATTTCGATAGTTTGAAGGCGCATTGGCACCGGCCTGAGCCCGTGCTCTGGGCGCTTTACTGGCATGATGCGATCTATGATCCGACGCGGCCCGACAATGAGGAGCTGAGTGCGCGGCTGCTCGAGGAAGAGGGGCCAGGCCATCTTCGCGCTGCTGATCTCGCCTTTGCGGCCGAGATCATCCGCGCGACGGCAAAGCATGAAGAGCCCGAAGGTCTCAGCGATGACGATGGCGCAGACCTCGCGCTCTTCCTTGATATCGACCTCTCAATACTGGGCGCGCCGGAACCGGTTTTTGATCAGTATGAAGTGAATGTCCGGAAGGAATACGCCTTTGTGCCGGAAGAGGCGTTCCGGGCAGGGCGCACAAAGGTGTTGAAGAGCTTTGCAGACCGCCCGGCCATCTATTTTACTGGCGAGGGCCAGAGCCGCTGGGACGCGCAGGCCCGCCGGAACCTTGCGCGGTCTCTCGCGCAGCTGGAGGGCTGAGCGCCGGGAAACACCCTTTTTCCTAGGCAACACGCCTTTAGGTGCTAAGCTTCCTGAAGTCGGGGGGCTTTCATGACACTGGAACAGGTCGCACTGATTGCGCAGATCATTGGCGTGGCGGTCGTCGCCGGAACGTTGATCTATCTGGCGATACAGGTGCATCAGGGCGCGCGGCAGATGCGGTCCGAAGCGCGGCAGGCGCAGCTCACCTACGATCAGACCGGGGTCTACAAATTCGTCGATTTCCCCGAGCTTGGCCGCATCTTCTCGCAGGCCGAGACACCGAACTTCGAGCAGAAAACGCGGCTCTTCTTCTGGATGATCGGGCAGATGCGGGCGCGGGAATATGAGTGGCTGCAATACCAGAACGGGGCGATCACCAAGGAATCCTGGGAGACCTATCGCGGTGTGATCTACTTCGTGCTGGGCACGGCGCGCGGCCGGGCGCTCTGGGATGTGTGCCGGGGCTATTTCAATCCAGGCTTCGTGGGCGTGGTCGACGCGATGGTGAAGGACGCGCCCGAGATCGACCTCTGGGACCGGCTTGAGGCTGTGGGGTGATAGTCCTTTGATCCTCCGCCGTCTCTCCACCGCGATCCGCAAGCAGGACTGGCTCGCTGTCATCATCGAGTTCGCGATCGTTGTGGCGGGCGTGCTGTTTGCGTTCCAGATCAACGAGGCGGCCTCAAGGCAGTCCGAGCGCGCCTATGCGCGCGACACGATGGTCCGGCTGGAGCGTGAACTCAGCGAGATTGAGCGCGTGCGCGCGTACACGGAAACCTTCACTGAGCAGAGAGCAGACGGTGTTGCGATGGCACGCCCGGCCATCATGGGCGTGAGCAGCGTGTCAAGCCTGACGCCGGAGCAATGCTTTGCGCTATCGAGGTCCCATATAATTGACCGTCCAGCCGATGGCGTTCCGACGCTGGAAGAGGTCACACAGTCAGGTATCCTCGCCTCAATCAACAATGACGAGTTGCGGCTCGCGATCATGCGGTTTGCTTCAAAACGCGATGCCGTGCGTGAATGGGTGCACCAGAAGTCGCCAGAGCTCGACGACCTTGCCGAGCTTTATCCCGAGATGATCTGGTATGAGCTGGTACCATCGCCTGAGGATGATGACGACTGGGACCGGAAGGCGGTGTGTGATCTTGCCGCCATGCGCGCGTCCCGGGGTTTTCAGGCCCATATGATGGGCAACTATTCCATCCTTCGGGACACAAAAAGCTTTGTGTTCGACTTCATGGATGATGCTTTCGTCGAACTGCACGGCGCCATCGATGCAGAACTCGGCATTGCCCATGATGAAGGGACGCCGGAGACGCCATGATCCTGCGCCGTGTCATTCGTCATGTGCGCAATCAGGAGTGGACAGCCATCGCGATCGACTTTGTGATCGTCGTGGTCGGCGTGTTTCTCGGCATCCAGCTCGGCGACTGGAATGAGGCGCGTGATACCCGGCAGCGGGCTGCGGTTTTCAGCGAGCGCCTGGCCGATGACCTTCGCTACGAGGCCTGGGCGTATGAATATCTGCTGGAATACAACAAGGATGTCCGGGCGAGCGCCAAGGCCGCGCTCGATTCGCTTTACGGGACCGCGCCGCTTTCCGATGAGCAGTTCCTGATCAACGCCTATCGAGCCACGCAGTACAAGTATAATGACCGGGGCCGGGCGACCTATGACGAGCTGATTTCGACCGGTGAGATCGGCCTGATCGGAGACGAGACGCTGCGGACGACGGCGATCAACCTGTTCACGACGGATTTACTGGATGTCATCGCGCAGGAGGGACGCGAAGCGCCCTTGCGGACCATTTTCCGGCGCAAGGTCCCCGCCGATGTGCAGGCAGCCCTTCTGCGCGAATGCGGCGACCGGTTTGTCCCGGTTGGGGATTATGAAGCCATCCGGTCGTCGCTCGCCTATCCGTGTGAGCTTGGCCTGACGGGCGAGGCAATCGCGAGTGCAGCGCAGCTTCTGAAAGCGGATGACACGCTCATTGAAGCCTTGCAGGTCCGCTTTGCCGATGTCGAGACGGCGATTACGGACCTCGAACAGGTGAATGCCGTGATGGTGGAGAACCTGCGCGACATTGCTGGCGGGGTGTCTTTTCGTGGTGAGCCAAATCAGTAGCTGACAGCTCGATCGAGAGGGTTATGGTCTGGCACCCGCAGCCGCTGCCAAACAAGGAGCCAGCATCATGTCATTCAGGATTTCCCTTCTTGCCGCATCCGCCGTACTGGCCGCCGCCCCATTTGCCGCCGCGCAGGAGCGGACCGCCTTCGAGCAGCAGGCGCGTGAGATCTATCGCAATGTGGTCGAGGTGCGCTCGGCGCGCGGGCATGAGAATGTGCCGGAGATTGTCGACTATCTGGTGGGGGAGCTGAAGGCTGCTGGCTTCACAGATGATGACATCGAAATCAGCGACTACGACAATGATGGCGAGGCGACGCAGGGCCTTGTTGTCTGGTACCGCTCACCCGATCCGCAGGACAAGCCGATCGCGCTTCTGGCGCACATGGATGTCGTCGATGCGCTGGCAGAAGACTGGGTGCGCGACCCTTACACGCTGACCGAGGAAGAGGGCTATTTCTTCGGGCGCGGGACGGCCGACAACAAGTATGGCGTCACCAGCCTCGTCGCGACCTTTATCCGCCTCAAGGAAGAGGGCTTTGAACCGACGCGTGACCTCGTCATGGTGCTGTCCGGCGATGAGGAAACCGGCATGGTTTCGACGCGGGCGCAGGCCAATTGGGTGGCTGAAGAGGTCGACCCGGCCTACGTGCTGAACGCCGATGCGGGCGGGCTGTCGCTTGGCCCGAATGGCGAGCCGCTCGACTATGGCATCCAGGGCGCAGAGAAGACCTATGCAACCTTCGAGCTGACCGTCACCAATCCGGGCGGACACTCTTCAGCGCCGCGCGCCGACAATGCGATTTATGAACTCGCCGATGCGCTCAAGAAGATCGAGGCGCACAAATTCCCGGTCCGCTATAATGATCTGACGCTGGCCTCGATTGAGGCAGCGGGCCGCAAGCGGCTGGACCGGCTTGGCAATGCGCAGCGCGCCTTTGCCGCCGACCCGACCGACGAGGACGCAATCGAAATCCTTCGCGCCAACCCAGCGACCGTCGGCCAGATCGGCACGACCTGTATCGCCACCATGCTGCGCGCCGGTCATGCCGAGAATGCACTGCCGCAATCAGCGACCGCGACCGTCAATTGCCGCATCTTCCCGGGTGTCGGCATTGAGGCGACCGAAGCCACGCTGAAAGACGTGGTCGGCAATGAGGACGTGCAGTTCAAGCTGATCTCTGACCTCGTCGAGAGCCCTGAGTCCGGCATGCGCGAGGACGTGCTGGCAGCGGTCCAGACGGCGCTGGAGGCGCGCGGCGTCACCGATGTGGAGATCATTCCGCACATGTCGGCAGGCGGCACGGACGGCATGCACTACCGCAATCTTGGCTATGACACCTATGGCGTCGGCGGGGCGGCTGCCAAGCAGAACGACACGTTCGCGCACGGCCTCAATGAGCGTCTTCTCGTCTCCAGCTTCTATGACGGTCTCGACCACTTCTACGTGATCCTGAAAGAGCTTGCCGGGCCGCAGGAAGGCTGATCCCGGCCGGCCGCCGCGCCAGTAGCTTTTTTGGCCTGTCCCGCTAAGGTTCATCCTTGGGGGGACAGGTGCCATGATTTTGCGGCGGCTTTCGCGCTATGTTGCCGAGCAGAACTGGATTGCAGTCGCGATCGAGTTCGTTCTCGTCGTGCTCGGTATCTATCTTGGCTTGTGGCTCGGCAATCTGAATGAAGACCAGCAGGACCGTGAGCTTTACGGCGAAGCCTTCGGCCGCGTGATTGTTGAGCTGGAAAACAATCTGGCGGGGATCGAGGCCGAACAGGAGACGATCCGCGAACATCTGCCTGTTGTGCAACTGGCGCTGGGCGACTTGCGGGCCTGCCGCACGGGCCTGGCGGCGGAAGCGAATGTGCAGGCTGCCCTCGCACCAATTGAGTGGGATATCGAGTTCATCCTCGATACGCATGCGCTAGATCAGCTGATCGCGAATGAGGCGTTCCTGCCTTACCAGGATGCCGACACGCGTGAGACCCTCATGTCGCTGATCAGCTACATCGATCAGTTGCAGCGTTATTCAATCGAGATGAATGACAAGCTGCAGAGCGACCCGCTCAGCACGCTGCACATCGCAGCGCCCGGTGAGCTTAGCTATGCAAGCCCTGATGAGCTTATCGCTGCGCTGGAAAGCGGCGACGTCGCTGGCTCATCGATCTGGCGCGAGACAGAGCTGATCGTGCCATTGGAGGAAGCCTGCCAGGACGAAGCCTTCCTGATGGAATTCTACGCCTGGGAAGTGTCCGCCTACTGGCACGCAGCAGCGGCCCACAGCCTTGCAGAGACGATCCGCGACGGGCTGGCAACGCTTCGAGATGAGAGGACTGGCGCAGAAGACGAAGTGGCCGCGCAATGATCCTGCAGCGCCTCTCCCAATCCATTCGCAAGCAGGACTGGTTCACGGTTTTTGTTGAAACCATGATCGTCGTGCTGGGCGTGTTCATCGGTCTGCAGGTCAATAACTGGAACGCCGAACGCCAGCGCCAGGCCAGTGAGCGCGACTATCTGGAGAGGCTGCACCGCGATGTCGTGGAGCTTACAGAGCGGCGCGCGAGTTATGCTGAAGGCCGGCCGGTCATTCTGCGGGCGCTGGAGCTTCTGACGGAGTTCGTCAATGGAGAGCGCGAAGACCTCAGTGCTGCAAAAGAGTATGTCCGCGGCGCTGTGCCCGCCCAAAGGGACACTTCGGATGCAGAGCTCGAATCACGCTTTTGCGGCCTTATGGACGGATCATCCTATCTCACGCCTCCCCCGTCGGAGCTGCCCACGGCGACTGAACTTGTCTCGGCCGGTCGCATCGACATGATCACGTCAGACAAGGTGAAGCTCGCGCTTCTTTCCTATCTGCAGCAGATCGAGAGATCACAGGAATTCATTGCGGTAAGCCAATTAGGCGTTATCGAGCTTTCCACTGCTTTCCCGGACCTCTTTCGCATTCGCTATGTCATGGGCGTCGACTATTCTCAGGGCGCCGAAAGCCACCCGGTTTACGCCTGCGACTATAAGGCAATGGCGCAGAATAACGCTTTCCTGAACGCCCTCAACCGGAACCGGGCCCAATATCATGGTTATGTCGGGCGCGCCGTTCAGCCTGCAAGCGATAGGCTGGCGGAGCTGCATGCCGCAATTGATGAAGCGGTCGGTGTTACACACGAGGGCAATGCGGAGACGGCGGAATGATCCTCCAGCGCCTCGCCATCTCCATTCGGAAGCAGGACTGGTTCACGGTGGTGATCGAGACGCTGATTGTGGTGTTCGGTGTCTATCTCGGTATCCAGCTTGGCAACTGGAATGCCGCCCGCAGCGAGCAGGCCGAAGGCGAGCGGCTGGTGCGGCAACTTTATGAGGAGCTGACGACATCGCTGGAGACCGGGCAGGTCTGTATCAACCGGGCTGAGGACTATTTCGAGCGCACCCGCGACACGTATGAGAGGTTACGTCTGGGGCAGCCCGGAGACGGCGGCGAGGCGGGGTTCCGTGAAGAGTTTCTTTTGATCGGTCCGTGGAGCGACCTTTGCGTGATCCGGTCAGCGCTGGACGAGTTGCAGGCAGGGCAGATCGCGCTGGTGGAGGATGAGGCTCTTAAGCAGCGCATCCTGCAGTTCGTTGATGTTATGGACGGCTATGAGACCAGCATCGAGAATCTCGGTGCCTCCTATATGGCTGCCCTGCAGGTCATCTTTGTCGAGGTCGACTTTTCCTGGAATACGGGCAGCCGTGAACTGACGACACCTTTTGACGAGTTGGCCGGCAATGTCGTGTTCATGCGCAATCTGGAATCGGCGGCGTTTATGCTGGCGCAGATCCAGCGCTATCACGGCCTGTTCGATGACGAGCTCCGCCGCATGCACGAGGAGCTCGCCGTCTATCTGGGCGAAGAGGTTGAGGCGGCGCCTTGAGGGCGGCCCGCCTCAACAAGGCCCGCGCTAGCTAGTTGCTGCGGCCGCGATACTCACCCGGCATGGAGAGGTCACGATTGACGTCCATGACGTCTGGTTTTGGCAGGGTAATGGCCAGGCCGTCCTGCTGGGATGTTTCCGACGACCGGAAGGCCTGAGGTTCAGAGGCAACGCCAGAACTTGTCGGAGCGGGGCAGGAGCCGCTCGCCCGGTACTGGAGCGCGGCAGCGATGAGCGGGTCACCCGTTGTGCCGAGCGGAGCGACCAGCTGGTCGGCCACCTGGCAGCCTGGTGTGCGAACGCCGAACTGGAAGTTGGCATTCTGCGGCACGAAGCCGTCTGCATATTCCCCAAATCCCTTTTCATTCACGCCCTGGAACTGGATCGTGTAATAGGTGCGCCCGCAATTGTCGGTCGGATAGAAACCGAAAGGCTTGCCGCAGGTGATGTCACCGACAATCACCACTTCCACATCAATACCGCGCAGGCCGTTGATCACGGCCTCGCTGGCGCTGCAGGTCCGCTCGGTCGAGAGGATGTAGACCCGGTTGAGATTCAGTGACGGCAGGCTCTGCCCACCCTGCACAGAGAAACCCTGACCGGTCGAAAGGAATGGGATGGGGTCGTTCACACGTCCGGTCACCGGATTGACGTTTCCGGCCCGGTCATTGAAGCGCAGCTGTTCGAAAGTACGGTTCGCCGTGCGTGACTGACCGGCAATCATGTAGGAGAGCTGGCTCGCCACAGCGAGCAGGCCGCCGCCATTATAGCGAAGGTCGAGGATGAGGTCGTCGACGCCTGCATCGCTCATGTCCTGGATCGCATTGACGATCTGCTGTTCAGACGAGAAGGGGCTGAATGTCGTGAAGTGGATATAGCCGACCGTACCGCTGGACGTGTTGAAGACGCTGGTCGTGTTCACCGGCTGCCGGGTGACACTGCCTGCAGACACCGTCACGGTGCGCTCGGTGCCGTCGGGATCGCGCAGGCGGAATTCATGCGATTCGCCAGCATTCGTCGGGAAGAGGCCTTCGTTCAGCGTATTGACCGCCGCCTGTGAGTTGGCGTTGATGAAATCCACGCCATCAATGGCCAGGATGCGAGAGCCGCGTTCGAAATTCGGCTGGCCGTTGACCGTCTGGGCAGCTGGCGAGCCGGGCTCTGTATAGGTCACGCGGAAGTCGCGCGGCGGCGAGGTGGAAATGGCGCGGAAATTGACGCCATAGCCGGGCTGCGGCGCAGAATTTCGGGCAGCGAGATAGTCCTCGGTCGGCTCACTGAAGTGGAAATCATCCTTTGGCGTGCCTGAGGGCAGGCGCTCATCGGTCTTCAGCAGGCCGAAATAGGTCAGCCGGTCATTGTAATCATACGGGTTGAGATCCGGCACTTCATTGCGCCAGAGATAGGTCTCGTCCGTCCAGGAGCGCAGCCAGAACAGCTCCTCGACCAGCAGGCCCTGCTCATCAGGAAATGGATCACCCTCAATATCAACGCCTGACCGCGGATTGGCGCACTGGTCCTTGAACTGGCTGGCGGCTGGATAGACGCCGGGCTGATAGGCCGGCCCGGAAGGTGGGGGCGGCGGAGGCGGTGGTGGAGGAGGTGGTGGCGGGCTTGGCGCAGCTACGTTTCCGCCGCCACCGCCGCCGCCTCCACCACCGCAGGCAGACACCAGGCCAAGTGCGGCCGAAGCGAGCAGGATTTTAAGAAGACGGCTGGAAGAAGCTGGGCGCATGGGACGGGTCCTGTCGCGGCTGTTGAACTATAAGCTGTGCGTATGCTGGCACGGCTTGCCGGGAAGGAACAGGCCTCTTGGTGCGCTGACTGCGACTTTTATGAAACGCAGGATTTAAAGCGTGACCTGTCTTCAGGCCCTGTCGGTCATTGCGTGAAGGCGCTCGGGGTCTTCGAATTTGATTGTGCCATAGCCGATGGCGAGAACGCCGCGCTCGGTCAGCGATCTCAAGGTCTGGTTGACTGTCACCTTGGACAGGCCGAGCATCTTGGAGATATCTGATTGCGTGCAGCTGATCAGCCGCTCTTCCTTGATCATCCGTTCGACAATCGAAAGGAAATTGATGATGCGCTGGCGCGCGGGCAGCCTGCGGGCGTCATCATAAAGCTCGAGAACGAGGGCCAGGCGCGTCGTCGTTACCAAGTGAAACGCGCGCAGGTATTCAGGATCGCTCGAGAACATTTCCCGCAGCTCTGAGTTCGGTATCTCATTTACGACCGTGCGCCCTTCTGCGACAGCCGCGAGCCGTCTCGGTGCGATCTCCTGATTGAGACTGGGCAGGGCGCCGAACTCGCCAAAGTGGTGACCGGGGCCAAGCTTCACGAGGGCGTGGAAGCCGTCGTTTTCCAGGTATTTGCCAAACAGGAGCGTGCCGCTTTCGATCCATCCCATTGTATTGGTAGGCTCGCCTGGCTGGTGCAGTGTTTCGCCGTCGCGATAGGTTTTCTGGCGCGCCATGGATTTGAGCTCAGCGCGCTGTGGTTCAGCCAGTACGTCGAAGAAGGCGGGCAATCCAAAATCAAACAAAAGTCTACTCTCTCTCCCGTTGTGATTTTGCGAAGTGTGCCCTTCGCTAGCCTCAGATATATAGAAATCTTTGAATGTTTAAAGAGTGAAACGTTGTCACGCTGGCGTACAGGTTTCGTCCCGCGTACGCCAGTGTGTCTCGAGGCCGCGCTTTTTCTCTTTCTATTGATCTGGCGCCGGGCGCGTGTGACACCCCAAAGCGATGAGCAAACGGACGGGTTTGAATCGCCAGCTTTTCTGGCTTTACGAGGGCACGGGCAGGGCTTCCTTCTGGTTCCGCTGGGCGCTGCTGACCTTCGACTTTGTCACGATTGCTTACTTCCTCTGGGCGCCTTTTGATCAACGCCAGCGCGGCCATCACATGATCGACTATGTGATTGGCGGTGTGATTCTGGTGGACCTGCTCGCGCGATTGTACATCGCCCGTCCCCGGCACCGCTTCTTCCTGAAATGGATAAACTGGGCGGACATGGTCGTCGTGGTTACGATGTTCGCACCGCTGCTCGTGTCGAATTTTGCCTTCCTGCGTATCCTGCGCGCGGTAAGGGCGGTGCGGGCCTTCACTTTCATTCGCCGCGTGAAGGTGCTGACGCCTTTCTTCCAGCGCCATGAGCGGATTATCGACAAGGTCACCAATCTGGTCGTGTTCGTCTTTGTCATGTCGGCCATCACCTACGCCACGCAGGTGGGCCGGAATGAGGATATCAATGCCTATACGGATGCGGTCTATTTCACGGTGACCGTGCTGACGACGACCGGCTTTGGCGACATCATAATGGAGGACGAATTTGGCCGCTGGCTGGCCATCTTCACCATGGTCCTTGGCCTGTCGCTTTTCTTTCAGCTGTTGCGCGCCATCGTGGAACCTGAAAACAGGGTGGACTGCGAATGTGAGACGTGCGGGCTGCTGCGCCATGACCGTGACGCCGTCCATTGCAAGCATTGCGGCGCGCCTATCAAGATCAAGACTGAAGGTATTTCATGACCTCTGATGTTCCTTTTCGCGAGATCCCTTACCTGCCGCAAAAGCTGCAAGTGGAACGCCGAAGCGATGGCTCTATCATCCTGCGCAACGGCCAGCCCAAGCGGCCCCACCCGCCGCACATGCTGGCACCTCTGGTCTATTGGGCGAGCGCACGGCCAGACCAGGTCTTCCTTGCCCAGCGCGACCCGGATGACCCGTCCAAGCCCGGCTGGAAGACAGTCACCTATGCCGAAGCGCTCTATCAGGTACGGGCGCTGGCGCAGGGCTTCATCGATGCAGGGGCAGGGCAGGACAAGCCGGTGATGATCCTGTCACGCAACGCAATTGAGCACGCGCTGGTCATGTACGCCGCCATGTGGGCCGGCAGCCCTGTCGTGCCGGTCACCCCGGCCTATGCGACGCTGAGCGAGGACTTCGCGCGGTTGAAACATGTCGACCAGCTGACAGAGCCAGCCTTTGTCTATGTCGAGGATGGCATCCAGTTCCAGCGCGGCCTGAAGGGCATGGGCGTTGGTGAGCGGCTGGTCATCTACCGCAAGAGCGCGCCGGACGTGCACAATGCGATCTCACTGCGGGACTTTGCGAAAAAGCCGACGAGCAAAGTGGATCTCGCCTATGACCGCCTGTCGGAAGACGCGGTCGCGAAATACATGCTGACCTCCGGGTCTACTGGAGAGCCCAAGGCTGTCATCAATACGCATGGCAATATCGCGTCCATGGTGAAGATGATCCGCTCTGTCTGGGATGTGGAGAAGCTGGAAGAGATGGCCGACGGGCCGCAGGTCATGGTGAGCTTCCTGCCATGGAGCCACACCTATGGGGCCAATTCCATCCTTCACTCGATGCTCGACTGGGGCGGCACGCTCTATATCGACTGGGGCGCGCCGACGCCCGCGCGCCTGCCAGAGATGCTCCGCAACCTCAAGGAAATCGCACCGACGCAGCACACGACCGTGCCAGCCGCATGGGCCGCGATTGCGACCGAGCTTGAGCAGGACCGCGCACTGGCAGAGACCTTCTTCTCGCGCATCATGGTCATGGCCTATGGCGGCGCGAGCATGGGGCAGGACATCTATGAGCGTATCCAGAAAGTCGCCGTAGAAATCACGGGTGAGCGGATCAGCCTGTCGGCAGGCTATGGCGCGACTGAAACGTCTCCGACCATTTCAAACGTCCACTGGCCGAGCGACACGATGGGCTTGCTCGGCCTGCCGCTGCCGGGCGTCGAGATGAAGATGGTGCCTGCAGGCGAGAAGATGGAGCTACGCGTGCGGGGGCAGGGCATCACGCAGGGCTATCTGAAGAACCCTGAAAAGACGGCAGAAGCGTTCGACGAAGAAGGCTTCTACAAGCTCGGCGATGCGGTGAAGTTCAAGGACCTGGAAAACCCTGAGGAAGGCCTCGCCTTTGACGGGCGGCTGGCAGAGGAATTCAAACTCGCCAATGGCACCTGGGTGTCTGCGGGCACGGTGCGCGTCAAAGTCGTCGAGGCGGTCGATGGCGTGCTCTCGGATGTGGTGGTCTGCGGCCTCAATCAGGACGACATCGCGCTGATCGGCTTCCTCAATGAGGCCTGGTGCTGCCGCAAGACGGGCCGGAATGTTGGTCTCGATGAGCTGGCGCAGGACGATCAGGTGCGCGCCGCGGTGCGTGAAGGCATCGAGCGTTACAACAAGGCGAACCCGAATGCGGCCAAGCGCATTGCGCGCATCCTGTTGCAATGGGACCAGCCCAAGGCCGATGCAGGTGAGATCACCGAAAAGGGCTATATCAATCAGGGCAGGGTTCAGGCGCTGCGGACGAGCGAAGTCGAGCGGCTCTATACATCGCCTTACGACGACGAAGTGATCATCGTCGACTAGAAGACCAGACAACATCAAACGGCGGCGCTGAGCGCGGCCCGGTAAAGAAATTATCAGGAGGACGCCATGGCGGAACAGAAACTGACAGGCGCAGACGCATTGGTCTCAACGCTGGCGGATAATGGGCTGGATGCCTGTTTCGCAAACCCCGGCACGTCGGAAATGCACCTTGTCACCGCACTCGACCGTGAGACGCGGATCAAGTCTGTGCTCTGCCTGTTCGAAGGCGTCGCGACGGGCGCAGCCGACGGCTATGCGCGCATCGCTGGCAAGCCGGCCATGACGCTGCTGCACCTCGGCGCGGGCTACCTCAATGGCGGGGCGAACATCCACAACGCCAAGCGGGCGCACACGCCGATGATCAATGTGATCGGCGATCACGCCGTGGGTCACCGCAAATATGATGCGCCGCTGAACTCTGACATTATGGGCCTTGCGGGACCGAACTCGGTCTGGATCAAGTCGGCCGACAATGTGAAGGCGACCGGCAAGCTGGCCGCAGAAGCCTTCGCCGCGAGCTTTGGGCCAGTCTCTGGCCCCGTGTCTCTGATCCTGCCGGCGGATTCGGCCTGGGAGGAAGGCGGCGAGAAGGGCGGCAAGGCGCAGCTACCTCAAATGCGCCAGACATCGGCAGAGCTGATCGCTGAGGCCAAAGAGGCCATCAGCAAGGCCAAGGCTCCGGTCATCCTGATCAACGGCACCGCGCTCACCGAGCAGGGCCTCGCCGCGGCGGCGCGCCTCAAGGCAGCAGGTGTGCGCGTCATCACCGACACCTTCTACTGGAAGATGCGCCGGGGCGCCGGCGTCTTCGCGCCGGACCGCATGCAGTATTTTGCTGAGGGCGCCATGTCAGACCTTGAGGGTGCAGACCTCATGCTGGTCGCGGGCACCAGCCTGCCGGCGGCTTTCTTTGCCTATCCGGGCAAGCCGAGCCTGCTCGTGCCGGAGGGCTGCGAGACGCTGGACCTTGGTGGGGCGGATACTGACAGCGCAAAGACGCTGCTCGCGCTCGCCGATGCGATGGGCGCGGCCGACATTGCCGACCCAATGCCGCTTCGCAAACCAGACGCGCCGAAGGGTGATCTCAATGCAGCGGCAGTCGGTGCCAGCGTGGCGCGCCATATGCCGGAAAATGCAATCGTGTCTGATGACGGTGTGTCCAACTCACTTCCGGTTTTCCTGTCGACCATGACGGCAGAGCCGCATGACTGGATGATGCTGACGGGCGGCGCGATCGGGCAGGGCCTGCCACTAGCACTCGGCGCTGCGGTCGCTGCGCCGAACCGCAAGGTCATCGCGCTGACAGGCGACGGCGCTGGCATGTACACAAATCAGGCGCTGTGGAGCATGGTGCGCGAAGGCGCTGACGTGACCACGATCGTCTTCGTCAACCACACCTACCGCATCCTGAATATCGAGCTGCACCGTACGGGCGCGGGCAACCCCGGGCCGACGGCGAAGGACATGCTGGCCATAGGCGAGCCGGATATCGACTGGGTCAGCCTTGCTGAATCCATGGGCGTTGAGGCGACAGCCGTCACCACGGCAGAGGATTTCGACGAGGCTTTCGAGAAGGCGATGAAGTCCAGCGGACCGAAGCTGATCGCGGCCATCGTGCCGGGCTGATCAGGGGCGGAAATGGCCCGCGTCGTCATTCTCAACGGAACGAGCAGTTCGGGAAAAACGTCTCTAGCGCGCGCGATCCAGCGCCTCGCGAAAGGGCCGGTGCTGCGCGTCAGCATGGACGACTTCCTAGAGATGATGCCGCCGCGCTTTGCCAATGACGATGAGGCGTTCAGCTTCCGACTGGTGCCGGATGCCACGCCTGCCGAGGTCGAGATCGGGACTGGCTCATACGGGGAAGCGCTCATGCGGGGCATGCGGGCTTCTGTTGCGGCACTTGCCGATCAGGGCCTCGGTCTGGTGGTCGACGATGTCATGCTAGGGGCACACGATCAGCAACATTACCGCGAAGTGCTGGCGCGGCACGAAGTCACTTTCATTGCGGTGCGTTGCGCACTCGAGACGGCAGAGCAGCGTGAGCGGGAGAGAGGCGACCGTGATATCGGTATGGCCCGCTGGCAGTTTACCCGCGTCCATGCAGGCCGGGACTATGATCTTGAAGTTTCGACCGATGATGCTTCGCCGGATGAGGGCGCGCGGGTGATTCTGGGCGCCGTCGGGATGTAGCGCTTGGCGGCTTCATCCTTCGACTTCGCTCAGGATGAGGTTCGCTGTTTCCGGGATAAGGTGAGTTCTTCGCGGCTGAATATCAAACGGCCTCACCCTGAGCTTGTCGAAGGGCGAGGCCGATTGGTTCTTACTGTATTGGTCGCCTAGTCGACGAACTCCCAGCGGTCGCCGCCGACATTACAGGCGGTGCGTTCGCGGTTGCCCTGGTAGACGATGCGGCACTCGCCGCTGTCATAGCCCTGGGTCTGGTAACCGGTATTATAGCCAGTCGTAGTCGCGCCATTGCTGTAGGTGGTGCTGGTGCGGTAGGTCCGCTCACCGCCGTAAAGTTCATCCTGACTATAGGTCCGGTTATACGTGTCGTTGCTATAGCTGCCGCGATTAGGGGCGTTCGGATCATAGCGATTGTCATAGGTGACACGCGACGGCGGATTCGCCCGGTTGCCATATTGATAGGTCGGTTGGGCTTGCACCCGGCGGGCACAGTCATCGCTGCCACTTCCGCCAAGGGCAGAGCCTGCAACGCCGCCGACAATGGCGCCGATCACGGCACCAGCGATCTGGTCACCGCCATCATTGTCGCGGTGATGACGGCCGTAGCCGCGGCGGTCGTAGCGATCATAACGTCCATAGCGGTCGCGGCGGTCATACCGGTTATAGCCGCGGTGGCGGTTACGATAGCGGTTGTCATCGTCGTCATCGGCAATGGTTGCGCCGAGCAGGCCGCCTGCAATCGCGCCGACGACACCTGCCGTCTGCTGGCGCTGGCGGCGCTCACGCTCACAGTTGAGGTAGGCCGCGTTGCTGTTGGCCGACTGGTTATAGCCGGATTGGCCATAGCTGTAGCTGTCATAATCGGAATAGCCGTAGTTCTGGGCGCCAGCCGGCAGCGCGATTGCGAGCGCTGCGGCGCTGCCCAGAATTGCTGTACGCATCTTGAACATCTGGTCTCCTTTGCCGGGGCAAACATCGCCCCCTGTTTCTTCACCTGCCACATTAACATCTGCGCCTGAACGCAGGCTGAAGGGTAAATTACAATTAATTCAACCTTCTAACCTATTGGCTGGACGAAGCGGGCTTGCTGCCCCATTTTTCCTATATGGCTATCATGCAAGAAACGGGAAAGACGCTTGCCCGGGCGCGATATGGCGCGGCGCAGGCGATGCGCGCGGCCTGGTACGGCGCGCAGTACACGATCGCGAAACGCCGCTCTGCAGGCTTTAACCGACCGGGTGAGCCAGAGTTCAAGCCGATCAATCCGGTCGACACGAAAGAGCTGCGTCGGGCCTATCTCGGCCTGTTCGCAAAGGACCGCGCCAATATCGAGGCGGGGCTATATCCATCCCCTGAAGATGTCCGCCTCGCGGACCTGCCCAAGGCGGTCAGCCGGGCGCGCTATTTCATGCGGGACGTGGCCGATGTGGACCGGAGGCGCGTTGCGCGCGAAGGCAATGAGGTGAAAGAGCAGTTCGAGGGCAGCAATCGCTATCCGGACTATTACCAGCAGAACTTCCACTACCAGACCGATGGCTGGCTCTCTGACGACAGCGCCAATCTCTATGATCACCAGGTCGAGGCACTTTTCACCGGCGCCGCTGATGCCATGCGGCGCGGGGCGCTGGCAGAGATCGCGCGAGAAATGAAAGGCCGCGACCAGAGAGAGGTGAAACTGCTTGATCTCGCCTGCGGTACGGGGCGTTTCCTTCGTGAGACAATGCGCGCCTTTCCAAGGCTGCAGGCGAGCGGTCTGGACCTCTCGCCAAACTATGCAGACCGCGCCCGCCAGCTCGTCGCGCCATGGCCGCAGGTCGAGATCATCGAGGGGCAGGCTGAAGTCCTGCCGCTGGAAGATGAGAGCCTCGACATGACCGTGTCGATCTACCTTTTCCACGAGTTGCCAGAGGAGGTCCGTGCGAAGGCCATCGCCGAGGCGGCGCGTGTCCTCAAACCCGGCAGCGCCTTCATCGTGGCCGACAGCCTGCAATTCGGGGACAATGAGGGCCTCGACGGGATCCTTGAATATTTCCCTGAAGGTTTCCACGAACCCTATTACAATGCCTATCTCGCATGGGACTTTACGCCTGCGATGGAGGCAGCGGGTTTCAAACTGGAACGGACAGAGCTTGCATTCCTCACCAAGGTGAATGTCTGGCGCAAGACGGAAGGATAGGCAGTATGGCAGGCAACAGGCTCGCACTCATCACGGGCGCGTCGGCTGGTATCGGCGCTGAATTTGCGCGCCAGTATGCGGCCAAAGGGTGGGATGTCGCGCTGACGGCGCGCCGCCTGGACAGGCTGGACGGCCTCGCCCGCGAGATCGAGGAGAAATACAAGGTCTCCGCGATGACCATCTCGCAGGACCTCGCTCGCGATGGCGCCGCCGATACGATCCTGCATGAGCTGAAAGAAGCTGGTCGGCATGTCGATGCGCTGGTGAACAATGCGGGTTACGGTCTGCCGGGCACCTTCTTCAATACGAACTGGAAAGAGCAGGCAGACTTTATTCGCGTCCTTTACACCGTGCCGATCGAGCTCACGCACAAGCTTTTGCCCGGCATGGCAGAGCGCAATTTTGGCCGCATTATCAATGTGGCGTCGCTAGCGGGCTATGCGCCGGGATCGAGTGGCCATACCCTCTATGCCAGCGTGAAGGCGGGCCTGATAAAATTCTCCGAAAGCGTGCATGCTGAGGCTGAAGCCGCAGGCCATGACATTCACTGCACCGCGCTTTGCCCCGGCTTCACCTGGACCGAGTTCCACGATGTGAACGGCACGCGCGAGATGACGAATGAGTCGCCCGAATGGATGTGGATGGAAGCGGCGCCCGTTGTAAAGGCAGGGCTCGAAGGCGTTGCGCGTGGTCAGCCGGTTGTCGTGCCGGGCATGGTCAATAAGGGCGTGGCCACGCTGACGCGGATCCTGCCAGAGCCGGTTGGCCGTGCGATCATGAAGAAGCAGGGTAAACGCTTCCGGAAAGTGGATTAGGGCGAAAGCTCTGCCGCAATCCGGTCTGCAAGCAGGCGGCCTTCTCGGGTAAGCGATACTGTGGATCCGTTCTGACGGATCAGACCACTGTCGGCCAAGGTTTTGAGCGTAGTTGAGTCGACTTCGCTATCAGTTACCTTTGTAATCCGTTCCAAATCAAAACCGACCTCAGATCTTAAGCCCAGGGCGAGCAGTTCTCTCGCATTGTCCAGCGGTGAAAGTTTGCTGAGGGACGAGCGATCAAGGGGTGTGTGCGCGCTGAGTTGGTAATCAGCTGGCCGCGCAGCGGCGTGGGTCGCGATGCGCGCGCCATCCACTGTCAGGCGACCATGCGCGCCAGGGCCGATACCTATCCAGTCGCCGCCGCGCCAGTAAGTGAGGTTATGGCGTGACTGGTACTGGTTCGATGCCGCATGATTGGACACCTCATAGGCCGGCAGGCCATGCGCTTCGCAGATATCTTGGGTCAGCTCATAAAGGTCGGCCTGATCATCATCATCCATGGGGACTAGTTCCCCTCGCTTGGCGCGCTGGCCAAAGGCGGTTCGTTCTTCGATGGTCAACTCATAGAGCGAAAGATGTGGCGCATCGAGCGACAGGGCCTCAGTCAGTTCCGTTTTCCAACTCGCTTGGGGTTGGCGGGGCCGCGCATAGATGAGATCAATCGACAGATTGTCGAAAACGGAGAGAGCTTCAGCGACGGATTGCTTCGCCATCGCCGCATCATGGTCGCGCCCGAGAAAACTAAGAGCTTCATCCTCCAGTGACTGAATGCCGAGCGAAAGGCGCGTGACTCCTGCCGCCTTCCAGCTTTCCAGTGCTGCACGGCTGATATCGACCGGGTTCGCCTCCAGCGTGATTTCAGCGCCAGCCTCAAACCCGAAGCGCTGGTCTGCGGTCTCGATCAGGGCCGCGATATCAGCAGGTGCCATCAGCGACGGCGTACCCCCACCCAGATAGACTGACCCCAATGCCGGGTGTCCCACGAGCAGGTCGCCATGACGATCAAGGTCGGCCAGCAGCGCCGCATTCAGTAAGCCATTGTCCCGGTCTTTGGCGGCATAGACGTTAAAGTCGCAATAGGGGCAGATGCGCGTGCAGTAGGGCCAGTGGATATAGAGCCCGAAGCCATGCGCCGGGCCGAAGGGTGGGGCATCAGCCATTAAAGAAGGGCGGCTTTCAGCTTTGCGAAGGCCTCGGCGCGGTGGCTCATGGCGTGTTTCTTTGCCGGGTCCATCTCGCCGAATGTCTCGGTCTCACCCTTTGCGACGAAGACCGGGTCAAAGCCGAAGCCTTTCTCGCCGCGCGGCGGCCAGACAATCTCGCCTTCGACCGTGCCTTCAAAGACTTCCTCATGCCCGTCGGGCCAGACGACGGCGAGCGTTGAGACAAAGCGCGCCGTGCGGTCCGTCGCGCCGCTTTCCTTCAGCAGCGTCTCGACCTTTTCCATGGCGACATAGAAATCGCGCGGCTCTCCTGCCCAGAGCGCGGTATGCACGCCCGGCATGCCGCCAAGGGCATCAACTTCGAGGCCGCTATCGTCTGAAAGGGCTGGCGCGCCTGTCGCCTTGCAGGCCGCACGCGCCTTGATGAGGGCATTGCCCGAAAAGGTCTGCTCGGTCTCTTCCGGTTCGTCCAGATCGAGCTCGATGGCAGAGACAACTTCCATTCCGACAGGTTCGAAAAGGTCCTTAAGTTCGCGGACCTTACCCTTGTTATGCGTCGCCGCGACGAGACGGCCTTTCTCAAGTTTGCGAGTCATGCGTGGATGTGGCTCCGATCTTGCTTTCTGTGTGAACACGATTATCGTTTAACGGTAAATTCGTGTCTGACTGCCAGAAGTTTATGGTTCAGAGCTATCTGAGGATTTGAAAGAGATATGACAATCCGCCAGCACAACTCCATGGCTGCGTTTCTTTCGGGACTGATGCAGGTCGTGATCTGGATCGCGATCCTGAGCGGTATCATCGCTTTCATCCTGATCGGCGTCGGCCTGATTGGCAGCCTGAATGGCGGCGTCATGCGCGTGCCCGGCATGGAGGCCTATGTCGAAGGCGTCGCGCCGGGCCAGTTTATCGCAGGGCTCGCCGGACTCGCCGTCTTCGCGCCGGGCATTATCTATGTCTGCATTCAGTTGCGTAGCATCCTCTCGACTCTCGCCAGCGGCGACCCTTTCGTGCCGGAAAATGGCCCGCGCCTCACCCGTATTGCTGTGGCAATCGGCGCAATCGAACTTGCCCGCTATCTGACCGTTATTCTCCTCAACGCCTTTGTCGATCTTGGCAGCGACCAGCCTTTGAGGCTCAGCATCAACCTTGCCGCCTGGGCGGCAGTCATAGCGCTTTTCGTCCTCGCGCAGGTGTTCCGTGAAGGAAGCCGCCTGCGAGAGGAAGAGAAGATGACGATTTAGGAGGGCCTGACCCTATATGGCCATTCGCGTAACTCTTGACCGCGTTCTCCTTGAGCGCCGCATGTCCCTGACAGAGCTGTCTGACCGCGTCGGCGTGACCCTCGCCAATCTGTCGATCCTGAAGACCGGCAAGGCAAAGGCGGTGCGGTTCTCGACGCTCGAAGCGCTTTGTAGAGAGCTTGGGTGCCAGCCCGGCGATATCCTCATCTTCGACGAGGAAGGCGATGGCGCCGCCGAAGACGAGGATGAAGAGGCGGCGTAGGTCACGCGGAACCTGTCGCCTTGCACGGCGGTTCTAGAAACATGGTCCGAATATCAAAACAAATTGCGCTTGGTTTTGCCGCTCTCACCCTCGCTGCATGTGGCGGTGGGGACCGCGAGGTTGGTGAGTTCAAGAATGACTGGCTCGGCAACGAGATCAAGATTGACCGTCTGCAGGACCCGAAAGTGCAAGGCATTACCTGCCATATCGCCTATTTCGACCGCGGCGTCTGGGACCGGATCGGCAAGGGCAACTGGTTCGAAGACCCGTCAAACTCATCCATCTCCTGCCTGAAGACTGGCCCGGTCACAATCGGCCGGATCGATCTCGATCGTTCGGGCGAGGAAGTCTGGGACCGGGGGCGCTCGCTGATCTTCAAGCAGCTCGCTGTGCGCCGGATCTATGACCCCGAAAGCGATGCGATGATGTACGTCTCATTCTCGCGCAAGCCGGTTGATGGTTCCGCCAAGATGAGCCTCTCCACCGTGCCGCTCTGGGACGCCGACGTTACGTGGGAGGGCCGGGAGAAGCCCGTGGTGGAGTAGGCTGCAGTTAAGGGCAGGTGCGTATGTACCCCGCTCAGAATTATAGTTAGCCACCCAGCATGACCTATCAGACACGCTCTGCTGAGGAGCGACGCCGCGATATTCAGGCGCATGCCGCAAGCCTTGGCATCGATGACGCCTTTATCGAGACGCTTGTGGAAACCTTCTATGGGCGCGTGAGAGAGCACGACCGTCTCGGGCCGATCTTCAACGGTGAGATCGATGACTGGCCGGATCATCTCGCAAAGCTGAAAGACTTCTGGGCTTCGGTGGCTATGAGTGCGGGGCGCTATTCCGGCAAGCCCGTGCCAGCTCATATGAAGCTTGAGGGCGTCAGGCGCGAAGACTTCGGCGAATGGCTGGGCCTGTTCAGGCGCACGCTTGAGGATATCGCGCCGGGCGCAGAGACCGTGGATTACTTCATGGTCCGCGCCGAACGGATCGCGCAAAGTTTGCAGTTTGCGATGTTCGGGCTGGAAAGTCTGGAGCGGCGTTAGGGCCCCACCCTATCCCTCCCCGCAAGCGGAGAGGGACCACGTTTGGCCAAAGGCCAGTGGGGGTGAAGTTTCGAAACGATTGGACTTGTGCCCCCTCCCCGCAAAGTGGGGAGGGTCGGGGTGGGGTCTTGAGCCTACCCGATCGCTTTGCGCTGGTGCTCGAAGAGTTCTGTGCAGCCCTTTTCGGCGAGCTCCAGAAGGCGCTCGACTTCGGGGCGGGTCATTGGGCGCTCTTCGCCGGTGCCCTGGATTTCGATGAAGCCGCCATCGGAGCTCATCACGACGTTCATGTCGCCTTCGCCGCCGGAGTCTTCAGGGTAGTCGAGGTCGAGGACAGGGTGATCCTTGAACAGGCCGACAGAAATGGCCGCCGCCTGCTTCTGGATCGGGTCGGTCTTGATGACGCCTTCTTCGCGCAGATACTTCATGGCGAGGGCCATGGCGACGAAGCCGCCCGTAATGGACGCGGTGCGCGTGCCGCCATCGGCCTGGATAACGTCGCAGTCGATGGTGAGCTGGTTTTCGCCAAGCGCGGTCAGATCGACGACAGAGCGCAGCGAGCGGCCGATGAGGCGCTGGATTTCCTGCGTGCGGCCAGACTGTTTGCCCGCAGCGGCTTCACGGCGGCCGCGCGTATGCGTCGCGCGTGGCAGCATGCCGTACTCGCCGGTGACCCAACCCTTGCCCTGTCCGCGCAGCCATGGCGGGACATTGTCCTGCCAGCTTGCGGTGCAGAGCACATGAGTATGGCCGAACTTTGCAAGGCATGAGCCTTCGGCATAACGGGTCACATTGGTTTCGAGCACGATGTCGCGAAGCTGGTCAGCGGCGCGGCCGGATGGGCGGATAAGGTCAGCCATCAGAGATCTCCTTCTTTCACCGGGGGGTGAAGCGACTCAAGATTGGCTTGTCCACCCCTGTTGATGGCTTCGGCGGTTTCCTGCTGCGATGCGCGCGTGATCGGGTACTTCCAGATGAGAAGGGCGGCGAGGAAGTAGGAGATGACCGGCACCGCGACGAAGACGACCATAAGGCCGGTGACGGTGCCGGCGGAGTTGTCGCCAGACGGGTTAAATCCGACGAGGACGCCCAGCAGGATGTACGGGATGCCGATCGCGAAGCTCGCCCCGGTCTTATAGGCGCCGGACATCAGCGAATAGAACAGCCCCGACCGGTTTGCGCCGCCGCGCACTTCTTCGGCTTCGACCAGGTCTGCCATCATGGAGCGCACCAGGATGAAGGGTGAGCCATAGCCAAAGCCTGAGATCATTGCAGCGATGAAGAGGAGGACCGGGCCGCCACCCATCACCGAAAGCGGGAAATAGGAGATGTAGGTCAGCGCCGACCAGAGGCAGACATAGCGCATGGCGATGTACTTCTCGGTCCGCTTGGACAGCCACACCCAGAAAGGCATGGCGACAAAGCCTGCGATAAAGTGCGCCATCAGGATGAGCGGCGCGAGATTGACGACGCCAAAGCCCCATTGGGCGGCGAACAGGAAGGTGCCAGCCGTGCCCGCAATAGCGATGCCGATGAAGATCTCGGTCGCCAGCAGGCGCCAGAGGGTCTGCTGGCGGAGGGCTTCCAGAATGGCGCTTGGGGCGAAGCTCGCCTTTGGCTGTGACGGGTCTGGCTTCGGGTCCGGCACCATGAGGCAGGCGGCGCCGACGGTCAGCGGCAGCGCGATGACGAGGATCCAGCCCATGATCGCGATCTGGTGGCTGCGGTCCACGTCGCCCGTCTGCGCCAGCAGCGTTGGCAAGCCCAGCATGATCAGCATGGTCGAGATGGTGAAAAGCTCTCGCCACATGAACAGGCGCGAGCGGTCATCATAGGATCGCGCGACGGACGGTGCCCACGCCTGGTGGGGCGTCGTGATCATCGTCGTGCCGATATAGAAGATGAACAGGATGATGCCGAGGAAGAGCGGCGATACGGGCGGACCGATCGGGTTGTAGAGCAGGTAAACCGCCGGAAGCAGGATCGGCACGGCGATCAGCAACCAGTGACGAATCTTTCCGTGTCGGGTCGGCTTGGTGTCGACCAGCCAGCCCATAACCGGGTCCGAAAACAGGTCCCAGAACCGCAGGATCATGAAGATGATGCCGACCGTGGCCGTACCGAGGCCCATCTGGTCTGCGTAGAAGGGAGCAATGAATACGGCCATGGGCAGTCCGACCGCCCCAAAGGGGATACCGACTGAGCCGTAAGCAATGACTTGTGAAGTAGACAGTTTCGCTGGCACACTGGACATGGATCAGACTGAAACCCATTTGCAGGCCGCGTCCAAGAGAAAAACGACTGATTAAACTCGCGATTGCAAACTCCGGAAATTCGCGCCCATGACCGAGAATTTCAAACCTGTCGGCCTTCTTCAGAGCCTCGATGAGCGCTCCCGCTCCATCTTTCGGGAGATTGTCGAAACCTATCTGGAAACCGGTGAGCCTGTTGGCTCTCGGACCCTCTCGAAAAGCGGGATTGGCCTGTCGCCCGCTTCCATCCGCAATGTCATGTCGGACCTGACGGAACTGGGGCTTCTGGACAGCCCCCACATCTCTGCTGGCCGTATGCCGACCCATATCGGGCTAAGACTTTTCGTCGATGGTTTCCTCGAAATCGGTGAGCCCGTCGAGAATGATCGCGGCGCCATCGAGGATCGCCTACGCGCCAGTGGCCGGGACCTTCAGGGCGTGCTGAAAGAGGCGTCCTCGCTCCTTTCCGGTCTTGCAGGCGGGGCAGGGCTTGTGACGTCTCCAACACGCGAGCGCCCTGTCCGCCATGTCGAGTTCGTGCCGCTTGCCACCGGAGAGGCGCTCTGCATTCTGGTTGATGAGCTGGGTGAGGTTGAGAACCGGCTGGTTCCGATCCCGAAGGGCCTTCCCGTCACGACCCTAATTGAGGCCGGCAACTATCTCGCGGCCCGTATGAAGGGGCGCACGCTGCGCGAAGCGGCTGCTGCCATTCGCGCAGAAATCACAGAACGCCGCGCAGAGCTCGATGCGGCGGCGACGTCGCTGGTTGAGAAAGGTCTTGCAGAATGGGCGGGCGAAGTGCCCGGCGAAGAACGTGCGCTGATCGTGCACGGGCGCGCAAACCTCCTGTCTGATTCGCGCGCGGCGGAAGATATGGAGCAGGTCCGCCAGCTCTTTGACATTCTGGACCGTCAGCAGGGCCTGCTGGATGTCCTCGACTCCACGCGAGAGGCTGAAGGCGTTCGTCTTTTCATCGGTGCTGAAAACAGGCTTTTTCCGTTATCGGGTTCAAGCCTGATTGTTGCCCCCTATATGAACGCCTCAAGACAGGTTATCGGCGCACTCGGCGTGATCGGTCCGACCCGGCTCAATTATGCGAGGGTTATCCCGATGGTTGACTATACCGCGCGTATCGTCAGCCAGATACTCGGCGAGCGCCAGAAGTGAAGAACAAACGGAAGCGAACATGACTGAAGATCAGAAGCGTCCACCAGAAGCGGTAGAAACTGAAAACCTCGATGCAGGCTCTCCAGAGTCAGAGGTGCTGGAAGAGGCTGCAGAAGCCCAGAACCGTGAACCGGACGCTGAAACACGAATTGCTGAGCTGGAGGGCGAGGTCACCGCGCTGAAAGATCAGGTGCTGCGCGCCCATGCGGAAATGGAAAACGTCCGCAAGCGCTCCCAGAAAGAAATCGTCGATGCGCGTACCTATGCGGTCGAAAAGTTCGCAGGCGACCTGCTCAGCGTGTCTGACAACCTTGCGCGCGCGCTGGCAGCCCTGCCGGACGACGAGCGCGAAGCGCTGACCGAGGCGGGCCAGAACCTGCTCGGCGGCGTGGAGATGACGCAGAAAGAACTGCACGCAAAGCTCGCCAAACATGGCGTGACTGCGATTGACGCAGAGCCCGGCGCGACCTTCGACCCGAACAAGCACGAGGCTGTCAGCCAGATCCCGTCACAGCATCCGTCCGGCACGATCGCTGAAACCTTCCAGTCAGGCTGGAAGATCGGTGAGCGGACGCTCCGCGCAGCTATTGTGGCGGTTAGCGCAGGCCCTGCTAACTAAGGAATGGCGAACTAGGCATTATAGGGGCCGGGCTCGCCCTCATGGGGCTTGGCCCGGCTTCCGATCCGTCGCCAGGCATCTTCATGGAGCATGTAGGCCACTGTCTGGACTGCAGGTTCGATGAGACCAATGCCGAGTGCGATCGCGAGATTGCCTGTCAGCGCATACGCAACTGAGACAGCAACAGTCAGATGCATGACGCTGTAGGTGGCCGTTTTGACGACGGCGCGAGGCAGGCGAGGCAACAGGCTGGACATGGAAATGGAAATAGGCGGCGTTCGCCAAAGTTCCAGCCTATTGTTTGAATTGTAACCATAGAAATTATCAATAGACGACAGTGGCTGTCTCACTCAAATGTGATCCAGCCTCTTGAGCCTGAAAAAGGCCTTCCCATATCGCAGCGGTAGGACGTGTTTGCCAATGATGGCAGGCACACATCTCAACCCGTAGAGCCGCTGTTTCGGGGTGCTGCCTCGACAGGCCCTGAAAGACGAAATGGCGGCGGCTGAAAGAAGAGAGAGTAGAAATGGGAAAGATTATCGGTATCGACCTCGGCACCACGAACAGCTGTGTTGCCGTCATGGATGGCAAGGAAGCCAAGGTCATTGAGAATGCAGAAGGCGCACGTACGACACCGTCCGTGGTTGCTTTCACCGAAGGCGGCGAACGCCTCATCGGTATGCCGGCGCGCCGTCAGGCCGTCACCAACCCTGATTTCACCTTCTATGCGATCAAGCGCCTGATCGGCCGTCAGTTCGACGACCCGACCGCGCAGAAGGACAAGGCAATTTCGCCGTTCGAGATCGTCAAGGGCAAGGGCGGCGACGCCTGGGTGAAAGGCCGCGACAAGGAATACGCGCCGCAGGAAATCTCCGCTTTCATCCTGACCAAGATGAAGGAAACCGCTGAGAACTATCTCGGCGAGACGGTGACCCAAGCGGTCATCACGGTTCCGGCCTACTTCAACGACGCCCAGCGTCAGGCCACCAAGGACGCCGGCAAGATCGCAGGCCTCGAAGTCCTGCGCATCATCAACGAGCCGACGGCTGCCGCGCTGGCTTACGGTCTCGACAAGGAAGAGAACAAGACGATCGCCGTCTACGACCTTGGCGGTGGTACGTTCGACGTGTCGCTGCTTGAGATTGGCGACGGTGTCTTCGAAGTGCTTTCCACCAATGGTGACACCTTCCTCGGCGGTGAAGACTTCGACCTTCGTATCGTCGATTTCCTCGTCAGCGAGTTCAAGAAGGATCAGGGCATTGACCTCTCCAAGGACAAGCTCGCCCTTCAGCGTCTGAAGGAAGAAGCCGAGAAGGCGAAGAAGGAACTGTCGTCCGCAACGCAGTACGAAGTGAACCTGCCATTCATCACGGCCGACCAGTCCGGTCCAAAGCACCTCAACATCAAGCTAAGCCGTGCCAAGTATGAGAGCCTCGTCGAGGACCTCGTGAAGCGCACGATCGAGCCTTGTAAGAAGGCGCTGGCCGATGCTGGCAAGTCGACCTCCGAGATCGACGAAGTCGTGCTTGTCGGCGGTATGACCCGGATGCCAGCCGTCCAGGCTGCCGTGAAGGATTTCTTCGGCAAGGAGCCACACAAGGGTGTGAACCCGGATGAGGTCGTTGCCATCGGTGCGGCGATCCAGGGCGGCGTCCTGCAGGGCGACGTGAAGGATGTTGTCCTTCTCGACGTGACCCCACTGTCGCTCGGTATCGAAACGCTGGGCGGTGTCTTCACCCGCCTGATCGACCGCAACACGACGATCCCGACCAAGAAGTCGCAAACCTTCTCGACCGCTGAAGACAATCAGCCGGCCGTGACGATCCGCGTCTTCCAGGGTGAGCGTGAGATGGCTGCCGACAACAAGATCCTCGGCCAGTTCAATCTCGAGGGCATTCCGGCCGCCCCACGCGGCGTGCCGCAGATCGAGGTGACGTTCGACATCGACGCCAACGGCATCGTGAACGTGTCGGCCAAGGACAAGGCGACCAACAAAGAGCAGAAGATCACCATTCAGGCGAATGGCGGCCTCTCCGAGGACGAGATCAACTCGATGATGAAGGACGCAGAGTCCAACGCCGAAGCAGACAAGAAGCGCCGCGAACTGGTCGAAGCCAAGAACGGCGCCGAAGCTCTGGTTCACCAGACCGAGAAGCAGCTCTCTGAGCATGGCGACAAGGTCGGCACCGAGGTGAAGGCTGAAATCGAGAAGGCCTCTGAGGAGCTGAAGAAAGCTGCCGAAGGCGAAAACCTCGAAGACATCCAGGCCAAGCATCAGGCGCTGATGACCGCTGCCATGAAGCTGGGCGAGGCAATCTATGCCAGCCAGCAGGAAGAAGCGGCAGAAACCGATGCGAAAGCCGATGCAGCCTCGAGCGACGATGACGTTGTCGACGCTGACTTCGAAGAGGTGGACGACGACCGCAAGTCGGCCTAAACCCACCCTCATCTGACACTGAAGCGCCCCGCAATACACTTGCGGGGCGTTTTGCTATGACAAGACGGGGCAGCGCGTCCGAGGCGAGCTGGCCCAGGAATGGGAAGCACAGATGGAACAGCTTACCGAACTCGGTTTCGTCCAGTCACTTCAGGATTTCTGGACACAGGTTGAGAGTGTTTTGAGCACCGGCTTTCTGGGCCAGCCGATCGGCCGGGGCGTCCTGGCTCTGGTCATCCTGCTGATCGCCTTCTTTGCGCGCGGGCTCATCGCCAAGATCATTGTCGCCACCATCGGCAAGATGGCAGGCGAGACCGAAACGGAGTTCGACGACAAGCTGGTCGAGGCGCTGAAGGCGCCGATTTCGCTCCTGCCGGTGGCTGCCGGTATCTTCTTTGCCGCGCAGGCCATGGGCGCAGAGGGCGACGTCGACACCTTCTTCATCTCGCTGACCCAGTCGGTCATCATCTTTGCGATCTTCTGGGCGCTTTACCGCATCGTGAAACCGCTCCTGAAGCTTGCTGGGCGCGTGCAGCAGGTGCTTGGTGATACGTTCATCGGCTGGGTGACGCGCATCCTTCAGGGCATCATCGTCTTTGTCGGCGGCGCGGCGATCCTGAATGTCTGGGGCATTCCGGTCATTCCATTCCTTGCCTCGCTGTCGCTTCTATCTGTCGCCGTCGCACTCGGGGCGCAGGACCTCTTCAAGAATCTCATCGCTGGCATGACCATCATCGCGGAGCAGCGCCTTGCCAAGGGCGACTGGGTCTTCGTCGATGGCGTCGTCGAGGGCACTGTGGAGGATGTCGGCTTTCGCTCTACGACGGTGCGCCGTTTCGACAAGGCACCTGTCTATGTGCCGAACGCCAAGCTGGCAGATAATCCACTGGTCAACTTCTCGCGCATGACGCATCGCCGGATCTACTGGAAAATCGGGCTGGAATACCGCACCGACAGCGAGACGCTGAACAAGATCCGCGGCGCCATCGCCGACTATATCGAGAAGACTGACGATTTTGCGCCAGCCTCCGATGTGTCGACCTTTGTCCATGTCGATGAGTTCGGTGATTCCGCCGTGAACCTGATGGTCTACTGCTTCACCAAGACGACGACCTGGGGCGAATGGCTCGCCATCAAGGAACAGCTCGCCTTCTTCATCAAGAAGACGGTCGAGGAGCACGAAGCGAGCTTCGCCTTCCCAAGCCGCTCTCTCTATTTCGAGAAGCTGCCGGACGGTTTTGCACCCGAAACCTTCAGCCCGCCGGGCGATGATGAAGATGAGGAGGAAGGTGACAACGACGTCCCGTCCAAGAACCGCAGCAAGAGCGTCAAGGGCTCTGCCAAGGGCCGTGGCCGCTCGACCAGGGGTCCGCAGCCGAAAGGGCGCGCCGTTGACGGTGATGGCGGTGACAAGGGCACCGAAGCTGGCGACGGCGAGGAGGGCGAGTGAGCCTTCCATCGCTTGAGGCAGATTGCAGCCAGTGCGCCGCGCTCTGCTGCGTGCTTTTGCCGTTCGATAAGTCCGACGCTTTTGCTTTCGACAAGGCAGGCGGCGAGCCGTGTAAACACCTCGACGGGTGCAATGCCTGCAGCATCCACGAGCAGCTCTCGGATCGCGGCTTCAAAGGCTGTGTCGCTTTTGATTGCCACGGGGCGGGGCAGCGTGTCGTCCAGGAGGTTTTCGCGGGTCGCACCTGGCGGGACGACCCAGAGCTGATGACCCGTATGGGACCGGTCTTTTACCGGATGCGGCGAGTCCACGACCTGCTGCTGCTCCTGCGAGAAGCCGACCGACTGCCGCTTTCGGGCAGCCAGCGAAGCACACATGCTGATCTGTTAAGCGTGCTGCAGCCGGAAGAAGGCTGGACCGAAAACAGTCTGAATGCCTTCGACCTCGCGGGGGCGGAAGCCGACGTCAGGCATTTTCTCTCCGGTCTCCGCGATATCGTCGCCGCCTGAGAAAGGCGGTAAGCTCAGGCCAGCGTGTCGCACCCGGGGAACATGTCGGCGCAGCCGGGAATTCCTGTTTCTGTCCCAGTTACAGGAGCGCCCCATGGCCGAAGCCTTCACCGATCTCGATCAGATTTTCCTCGCCGGCAAATGGCGCAAGGGTTCCGGCGAGACGCTGACCAACACCAATCCCTATTCTGGTGAAGCCATCTTCGAAATGAAGGCGGCCACGCCGGATGACGTTGATGAGGCATGCAAGTCCGCCAGGAAAGCGCAGAAGGAATGGGCGGCCCTGCCGCCGTCCGCGCGGTCTGCCAAGATGTCAGCGTTCGCTGACGCGCTCGAAGCGCGGCGCGAGGAAGTCATGGGCTGGATCACGCGAGAGATTGGCGGCACGCAGGTTAAAGCGGCGCTTGAAGTGCAACTCGTCCTTGGCGTCCTGCGCGAAGCGGCCGTCCTGCCCTTCATGGTGGAAGGCCGTATCCTGCCAGAGGATATTCCCGGCAAGGAGTCCCGATCCTATCGCCAACCTGTCGGCGTCATCGCCCTCATCAGCCCTTGGAATTTCCCATTGCAGCTTACCGCCCGCACGCTCGCGCCGGCACTGGCGGTCGGCAATGGCGTCGTGCTGAAACCTGCCAGCGATTCAATCGTCACTGGCGGGACGATCTTTGCGAAGCTGCTGGAAGAAGCGGGCTTCCCAGAAGGCCTCGTCAGCGTCCTGCCCGGCGGTGGCTCTGATATAGGAACAGCGCTGATCGAGCATGAAATACCGCGTCTCGTTTCCTTTACGGGCTCCACCCCGGTCGGCCGGGGCATCGCCGAAACGGTCGCGAAATCGGCCATCCTGAAACCGCTGGAGCTTGAGCTTGGCGGCAATGGACCGATCGTCGTTCTGGATGACGCAGATATCGAGGCGGCTGTCGATGCCGCCATCTGGGGCAAGTTCATGCATGCCGGACAGATCTGCATGGCGATCAATCGCATCATCGTCGATGACAGTATCTTTGATGAGTTCACGGACAAATTCGTGGAACGCGCCAAGGCGTTGAAGGTCGGCGACCCATCGAAGCCTGACACTTTTGTCGGGCCGCTCGTCAACGAAGACCAGGCCGATGGCGTAATGGAGCTGATCGAGAAGGCAAAATCGGAAGGCGCTGATTGCCGTCTGGGCGGAGACCGCGATGGTCTCCTCATCCCACCGCACGTCTTCGTCGACGTCGATGAGGACTCCTGCCTTTGCACCAATGAGATCTTTGGCCCTGTTGCCCCGATTGTGCGGGCAAAGGATGAGGCAGATGCGCTCCGTCTCGCAAACAAGACGGAATACGGCCTCTCAAGTTCGGTCTTCACTGGTGACATTGAACGCGGCGTCGCTTTCGCCAAGCAGGTCGAGGCGGGCATGACCCATGTGAACGATCAGCCGGTCAACGACTCTCCGTTCAGTCCGTTTGGCGGCGAGAAGAATTCGGGCATCGGCCGCTTCAATGGCCGCTGGGCAGTCGACGCGTTCACCACCGACCACTGGATCACCATCCAGCGGGAGCCTCGCCAGTATCCATACTCACTTGATGATCTTGGTTAGGGCAGGGAGGCTGCGACTAAAGAAAAACCCCGGCACTTGGGCCGGGGCTTCCTGACTGTTCGGTTTGAAGGCGTCCGCTAGGCAGCGATCGCGTCTTCTTTCTTCTTCGGGTCGCGCAGCACATAGCCGCGGCCCCAGACGGTTTCGATGTAATGCTCGCCGTCCGGATTGTCGGAGGTGGCGGTCGCTTTTGCGAGCTTCTTGCGGAGCTTACAGATGAAGACGTCGATGATCTTGAGTTCAGGCTCGTCCATGCCGCCATAGAGGTGGTTCAGGAACATTTCCTTGGTGAGCGTCACGCCCTTGCGGAGCGAGAGCAGCTCGAACATCTGGTATTCCTTGCCGGTGAGGTGCACGCGGTCGCCTTCGACCTCAACCGTCTTGGAGTCGAGATTGACGACAATCTCGCCGGTGCGAATGACGCTCTCGGCGTGGCCCTTGGAGCGGCGGACAATCGCCGTGATGCGGGCAATCAGCTCATCCTTGTTGAATGGCTTGGTGAGGTAATCGTCAGCGCCGTAGCCGAGGGTCTTCACCTTGGCTTCGATGTCTGGATTGCCGGACAGGATCAGGACCGGCGTATTGATGCGGGCCATGCGCAGCTGCTTGAGCACGTCGTAGCCAGAGATGTCTGGCAGGTCGAGGTCGAGCACGATGATGTCGTATTCATACACCTTGCCAAGGTCCACGCCCTCTTCACCGAGGTCGGTGGTGTAGATATTGAAGCCAGCCGCCTTGAGCATCAGTTCGATGCTGCGTGCGACGGAGCTGTCGTCCTCAATTAGAAGCACTCGCATGTGTCACTCTCCCGAATCAGTCTAGCGACACAGTAGCCGCCCCGTTAACCAATGTGAATCTATGGAGCGAGAATTACCAAGAGTTTAACACTGGTAATAAAACGCCCCAATTTGTTCACACCTCTTAATAATGCAGGTCCCGTCCGCCCGAGCGGGCGATGAATGTCTGTGCGATGGCGATCGCATCCTGGATCGGCTGTGCCGTCGGATCGGTCGAAATCAGTGTCCGCTGGCAACGCACCGCTTCACGCACTTTCTCGTCGCGGTGGACGATGCCGGCGAGCGGCGGGCGATAGCCCTGGAACTTGCGGCAGGCCATGGCGATCGCCTCATAGGTCTGCTGACCCATGGCGCGGTTTGCCGCCTGGTTGATCGCGACATGCTGGTCGACATCCGGGGCGTAGCCACGAAGCACCTTCATGAAGGCATAGCCGTCAGTCATGGAGGACGGGTCGTCCGTGATAACGATCAGAGCCTTGTCGGCGGCGCGCGCAAGACGCATGCAGTTGGCTTCGATACCGGCGCCAAGGTCGAGAACGATCTTGTCGTATTGCAGCGACAGCGTCGTCAGGCCAGCGGCGAGGCGGGACACCTCGTCAGTGGAGAGCTCTGCGAGCGCGCCGGAGCCAGAGCGGCCCGGAAGAACGTCAAAGCCGCCGTCGCCAGCGCCGCCATCAACCGGCGTCACCGCATCTTCAAGCTCAACCCAGCCAGCGATCACCGCAGCAATGTCGGTAATCGGCTCAATGCCGAGCTGTACGTCTACGTTTGCAAGACCAAGGTCGCCATCAACAAGAAGCGTCCTCTGCCCCTGCTGGGCAAAGGCACTGGCCAGTGTGATCGACATGAACGTCTTTCCCACACCGCCTTTCCCGGATGCGACCGCAATGATCGAACCCGGTTCAACACGTCTGTGATGAGACTTGCCTTGCGGCGCTTTTGGTCTGTCCATCGATTTTGGAAGCATGAAGCTCATCTCATGCAGCTCCTCTCAGTGCGAAATCTGCTGAAGCTTCTTCCAGCAGTATCTTTGATAGCCGGGCCGGTGTTGCGGGGGTGAGCCCGCCGCCAATAAACGGGGTGATCCCGAGTTGGGCGAAGGATATGCCAGCGCCGCTAAGTGCAGCGACGATACCGCCGCGCCTGCGTGTCACATCCAGCTTGGAGACGATCGCGCGCTTCACACCGGCATCGGCAAAGGCGTGCGCAGCGTCGGCAAGATCATCGGGGTGGCCCTCGGCCGACATGACGAGAACAGGTTCAGCATCGATGACGGCAATAAGGTCTTTCAGGCTGGCCATGTCTTCCCGGTCGAAGGGAACGATGGCCGGAAGGTCGATCACGCAGCGGTCGCCTTCTTCGCGCGCGGTGCGCAGCAATTCGAAGAGGTCGTCTGGCGTGCGGGCGACGCGGATCTGGTCCTGTTCAAGCTCGAGATAGGCTGCGAGTTGCGCCCCGCCAGCGGTGGCGTCGAGGTCGGCAGCCACAGGAAGGATACGCGTGTCAGCAACGGCGGCCCTGCGGGTCAGTTTCGCGGCGGTCGCCGTGCGGCCATGTCCTGGCGGGCCAACAAGGATGATGTCACGCACCGGGCGGGCGGCAATCGGCTGGCAGCTGATAAGCGCGTCGAGGCCGCAGGCGAGGATATCTGCCGGGTCGCTGGACTTGGCGCTCGCCGGAATACCGGCATCTGCAACGCGGTCAGCAAAGCGCGGCGGGGCGCCATGCCAGAGCAGTGCGTCGCGCACGCGGTTGCGCAGTGGATTTTCCTGCGGACGTCCCATGACGCCGGTACGGTCAATACGGGTCACAAAGCGTGGCTCGCTCGGAACCATGCCGCCGCCAAGCTTGTCGGTCGCAGCACGGACTTCAACGCCGCCAGGGACTTCGCGCTCCGAGAGAATGATGGCGTCGTCGCCCATCTCGGCAAAGATCATGGCCTTTGCCGCTTCCAGACTCTCGGCTGCGAACATTTTCATGCGCATGAGCAAATCACTCCATTCTGGAGATCGGTTGTCGGCGAGAAAGGTTAACGAATTCTGTCAATTCGTTAGGACTGGCAGAGTTATCCCCAGACTTTCAGCCGTTTCTGCATCTCAACCTTCAGGCGAAGAAGATGCGAGCCTGGCTCAGGCGGCCTGCTTTTCGTCAAGGATTTCAGAGAGTTTCACGCCCAGCTGGCCATTGCTGATAATCAGGCGTCCGCGCGCGAGAAGCTGGTCGGAAACGTAGATGTCCACAGGTTCATTAATGGATTTCTGCAACGCGATGACCTCGCCGCCGCGCATCGCGCTCAGCTTCTCGATCGGGATTCGCGCCTCGCCGAGAATGACGTCGACACGCACAGGCACATCCAGCAGATTTGATCCAGACGCACGCCCGCTCATCGTGTCGCTCCTCCCAGTTTCGGCATCAAGGGTTGGCTGAAATGGTTTCACGCGGGTTACCGCGCGAGCTCGCCCCTCGAATTTTCAGGTTCGAATCACCTCTGGAAGAGATTGCCCTGTCCGTCAACGAGCTCGGATGCAATCTTGCGAATCCGTGCCTTGGCATCCTGGCGGACGGCTTCTGAAACCGACGCCTTTTCAAGGGCATTCGCCAGTTCGACGATTTGCAGGAGGGCAATCCGAAGCGCGTCGGATGAACGCTCGATGGCCGCATTGCGTGCCTTGGCTTCGCGGTCACGAACCATGTCCATCGTGCTGCGCCGTGTATCTTCGAGAAGAGCAGCCAGTTCGGAGATGCTGATAGAGATCTTCTCTGGCCCGATCGGGGCAGGGGCAGGGGCAGGCGCGCTGAAGTCGCTGCGAAATTCGAACGGGGTCACGGTCAGCTGGCGGGCGGCGCTCATTCGATCAGCTCATCGTCAATGTCGTCATGCGCGAGGATGTCGCCCTGGCGCGCCAGATGACGGGCAATGTCGGTAATCTCGGTACGAGCCGCTTCGACGCGCGAGCGTTTTACCGGACCGGTCGCCTCGATTTCAGAGACCAGAAGCTCACCAGCGCGCTTGGTCATGTTGCGCAGGAAGACGTCCCGCACAGGTTTGCCGGCGCCCTTGAGCGCCAGCGCCAGGACAGCGCGGTCGATCTGCGAAAGAACCGTCTGGATTGCGGCAGGCTCCAGCGCGGCAAGGTCGTCAAAGGTGAACATGTGCGCACGGATACGTTCGCCGCAGCCGGGGTCTGAAGTCTCAAGCGCCTTGAGGAAAGACGTCTCCAGCCCATTGCTCAGCCGGTCAAAGATGCGGGCAACGCCAACCGCGCCCGCGGCCTTTAGGCCATCGGCGCGGCTCGCAGCCAGTCCCTCAAGTTGTCCCTCGATCGTCTTCAGTGTCGCCGGGTGCACCGGGCCAAGAAGCATCAGTCCGCGCATCGCCTTGATCGCAGCGGGTCGGGGCAGGGCGTGGACAAGTTTCGCGGCGCCAGGCGCTGGCATCTGCGACAGGATCAGCGACAGCGTCTGCGGGTGCTCCCCTTCCAGCATGTCGGCCAGTGTGTCTGCGTCGATGTCACAAAGGCGCTGCCAGATGTTCTGTGGCTCGCCGGCGGGAAGTTCAGGCTGGCGCGAGAGGGCACGGCGAAGCGCGGCCGCGTCTTCTGCCTGCGGCCGGATCGGGCCTGCCGTCATGGCCTGTCGGAGGTTGGCGGTTTCACCGGCCGAAAGCTCATTCCAGACACCAGCGGCTGCGGGCCCAAGCAGGCGCATCAGGCGTGCAGCCCGGTTGAGGCCAGGTTGGCCTGCGATCTGCGGAACGGTTTCAGTCTGCTGAAGGGCTGGAAGGCTCATTTCTCGCCCTCATCTGATGAAAGCCAGCCGCGAACGACGCGCGCCACGGCCTTGGGGTCCCGAAGCGCAGCTTCCTTCACGTCGATGAACTCATCCTCGTTCGCAGGCTCGCCGGGCTCAGCAGATGCGTGCATCACCTTGCTTGCGGGCTTCAGCTCGAGCGGGCCATCCGCACGCGGGAAGGGATCAGAGGCCTCTTCACGCATCCGCGCTGGAAACAGCATGAAGATCAGGATGAGAACAGCGACCGCACCAAGCGCGCCCAGCTCATACATCTCAACCGTCCGGAGGCCGCCAGCGGTGCCCGGCGCAAAGGCGAAGGGCTGGATATGCAGGCTGTCAGCGGCCCGGTCATATCCGGCGGTCGTTTCAAGGATGGTGACAACGCGGTCAAAGACTATCCGGTCGACAGGCACGCTGCGCTCAGTGGAATTGACCAGAAGCAGGAATTGCTGGTTGCCATCGCTGCCTGTGTGCGTGGCGACACGCACATTCTGCGCACCGAAAACCGGCTCCAGCAGGCTCGTCAGCTGGCGCTGCTCAAAGGTCTGCGAATTGGGCGGCGGGGCACCATCCGATAGCAGCGTATTGGCGCGCCATGCGAAAAGGCACGCAGTGATGGCGATCGCAATGAGCGCCACCAGCCGCGTGCCTCCTGGCATGATTGACCTGCCTGCTGTCATGGATCAGCCCCTCGGGAAAACTCCCGCAAGGCTAGGCCTGTCAGCGTAAACGGCGCTTTAACGGATCAAAGCGGTTCGGCAGGGATGATGGAGTGCCAGACCTAGTTGGCGCGGTACTGCTGCAGGCGCGTGGTGCGCAGACCCTTGGTGCCGAACTCGTCATAGAGGCGCGACCAGCCGGCCAGCTCTTCCTCGGACAGGGCGTAGCGTTCACACGCTTCATTCTTGGAAAGCAGACCTCCGCGAACGGCAGCAACCACTTGTGCCTTGCGACGCGTGACCCATCGCCGGATACCTGGCGGCGGCAGATCCTCCCTGGTCATGACCTGGCCATCCGGCCCTTTAATGCTCAGAGTTCTTGCTGCGTGCTGCTGCGCCATGAGATCCACCATTTCTTAGCGGTTGAAGTCCTGAAGGCGCGTTTTGCGCCCCGAACTCTGCTCTAGCGCGGGGGACTTAAATGACCTTTCAGCGAAGCCTGTGAGTTTTCATGAAAATTCGATACGTTCTCGCAGGCCCCATTAAGCAAGGCTTTGCAAACCTGTCCCCGGCTGGGTCAGGTGTGCCGGAACCGGACAACTTCCTTTATTTTTAGGCGCTCAATCGTTCATCTGCGGCGATTGTGGAGGCAATAAAGCCTCCGCCAAGCACGCGACTTTTTGATGAAAAATCGTACAGGACGCAGGCTTGGCCCTTCGCGACCCCTTCTTCCGGGATGTCAAAGAAGACGGCAGGCTCATCGCCTGACCAACCAAGATGCGCGGGAAGCGGTTCACGGGTCGAGCGCACGCGCGCCAGCACGGGCAGGCCTTGGTCGCAGGCCGCCTCAAGGCTCCCATCGCCCAGCCAGTTCAGCTCTTCCATTGTCAGGCCAGCCGTCAGCAGCGCCTCGCGCGGGCCGACAATGACCCGGCGCGTCGCCGCATCGATCTTGACCACGAAGAGCGGCTCACCCGTCGCAACGCCAAGGCCGCGGCGCTGGCCAATCGTGTAATGGATGACGCCGTAATGCTCGCCGAGGACACGGCCGTCGAGATGCACGATCTCACCGCCGCGACCGGCCGCCGGGCGCAGTTTCTTGACCACATCGGCATAGGAGCCTTGCGGCACGAAGCAGATGTCCTGGCTGTCCGGCTTGGACGCCACGGGCAGGTTGTACTTCTCCGCCAGCTCGCGCACGCGCGTCTTGGGCAGGCCGCCCAGCGGGAAGCGCAGATAGTCGAGCTGCTCGCGGGTCGTCGCAAACAGGAAATAGGACTGATCGCGTGAGGCATCCTCGGCGCGGTGTAACTCTGACCCGTCCCGCCCGTCGGTGCGGCGGATATAGTGCCCCGTCGCCAGACAGTCGGCGCCAAGCTCCTTCGCTGTGGCGAGGAGGTCCTTGAACTTCACGGTCTGGTTGCAGCGGATGCAGGGAATGGGTGTGGAGCCGGCCATATAGGTGTCGGCAAAATCTTCCATCACCTGTTCCTTGAACCGACTTTCATAGTCGAGGACATAATGCGGGATGCCGACCTGATCGGCGACATTGCGCGCATCATGGATGTCCTGACCTGCACAGCAGGCGCCTTTCTTCTCGATGGCGGCGCCATGATCGTAGAGTTGCAGCGTGATGCCCACGACATCATAGCCCTCATCGGCCAGCATTGCGGCAACGACAGAGCTGTCGACACCGCCAGACATGGCGGCCACGACGCGGGTTTCAGACGGGGGTTTTGGCAGCCCAAGCGAGTTGAGCTCGCCCGCAGGGGCGATCTTCGTATCAGTCATCTCATCCTCCAGCGGGTTCAAGGCCCGCAGCAGAAACATCAATTTGAAGCGCGCTACATAGTCGATCCTGGCGGGGATGTCAGGAGCAGGGTGTCAGCAATACTGGTTGCCCTGGCTGCAGCCAGCCGTCGAACCGTATTGTTCGATCCTTCTGGTCATCTCGTTGAACTGAAGGTTCCGCGCATAGGCATTGCTTCGCGCCTGTTGCCCATAGCTCTGTCCGCCAGAGCTGTAGCTGCCATAGCTGGACTGATAGGAAGCGCCGCTCACCGCAGAAGAATATCCGGAGATCGCGCCCGCTAGCGCCGACCAGAAGTTGCCGCCGGAGGATGAAGACCCGCCGGACGGCGCCTGTGCGGGATAGCGCCGGTTAAACAGCTCGGCATAGGGGCCGCAGGCCTTTGAATAGTTTTCATCCCAGCAGGCTGTCTTCAGAAGCGCCATCGCGCCATCCAGATCATACATCCTGAAGCGGTAATCGGCCTTCATATAGGCGAGGTTGTAACACTGGCTCTGATCGCCGGTGTTGCAGGCATCTTCCAGCCGTTCACGGGTGACAGTGATATCGGACTGCTCGTAGGGACCATTGGAGAACAGAACAGCTTCGCTCAGATAGGCGCAGGCATTCTTGTAGAGGTGCTTGCAAGGCAATCGCAGATCACGAAGCGCCCGCGTTCTGTTTCGTTGGACCCCCGAATTGCCGCGAAGCCGGTGATACCCAGCTTGATAGCACCCCTCAAAAACTGTCCCTTCGCACATGGCATCATAGAGGCGCATGGCGTCCTCTGGGTTGCCAGCTTGCAAATACGTTTTGGCCTCAGCGCTCATCAGGTCGAGCAGATCGTGCAGAAAGTACTCTGCCATGGCGTGTTCGGCTCTGTCAGCACGTTGGTAATATCCCAAAGCTGCCGTGAGGTTGCGGTCCACCCCGATACCGTTTTCTGAGACCCACCCAGCCGCGATCAGCGCGCGCGGCGTCTCTTCCCGGGCAGAGAGCAGGATGTAGCGTGTGCCCAGCGCTTCATCTTCGGCGGAACGGTTCTCTCTGGTCAGGAGAATCTGACCGGCATTGTAGGCTGCCTCTCCATCACCAGCCTCGCCGCCGCGTTTATAGTTCTCGAGTGCGAGAAAGCTGTTCGGCGCTACGCCGATGCCACGATCATAATAGAGGCCGACATGATAGAGCGCGCGGCCATGGTCCTGGCTTGCGGCCTGTTTGAACCAGTCCAGCGCGGTAGACTTGGACTCAGGCACGCCAAAGCCGTTGGCGTAAACGATCCCCATTGCATATTGCGCCGCTGCCTGCCCCTCTCGGGCTAGCGGTTCAAGAATGGCGCGCGCCTCCTGATACTTCCCCTCATTTGCAAGCTGCTGAGCCTCTTCGATCTGCGAAGCCACATCAGATTGTGCAGCCGCGAGAAGGCAAACAAGCGCGCTGATGAAAGCGGCGACGAGTATCCGGATACGCATCATGGTGTCCCCTTACCGTGATGCGAACAGTCTAGCGGATGAACACTAAAGGACAAAACCAGGCTTCCGCCACCTGCTGCAACCGACTGCGATTATGAGTTTGCCAATCATTCGCATTTGCAGTAGGCGGACCCTCACTGTTTAGAGGGGCCCGAAAATCCATGACACATCTGCACAAAACTCTTCTGGGTGCGAGCGCGCTGACACTGCTGCTGGCCGCGCCGATTGCTGGCGCACAGGAAGCTGAAAAGGACCAGGTGCTGGACTCTATCCTGGTCACCGGCAAGTACCTCTATGCCGATGAGGTCAACGCACTGAAATCGCCGACGCCGATCATCGATGTGCCGCAGAGCCTATCCATCATTACCGCTGACCAGATCGAGCAGCAGGGCTTCGACAGCATTGGCGACATCATCGATTATACGCCCGGCGTGAACACCTCGCAGGGCGAAGGCCACCGCGACTCTGTCGTGTTTCGAGGTGTGCGCTCCACGGCCGACTTCTTCATCGATGGCGTGCGCGACGACGTGCAGTACTACCGCCCGCTCTATAATCTCGAGCAGATCGAGATCCTGCGCGGCCCGAACGCGCTCCTGTTCGGCCGTGGCGGCACAGGCGGCATCCTCAACCGCGTCACCAAGAAAGGTGTCCTCGGCGAAACCTTCACGGGCTACAAGGCCGGCATCGACACGTTCGGCGGTTATAGCGCCCAGATCGACCAGAATATCGCCATGTCAGAGACATCCGCGCTTCGCATCAATGCGATGTATGAGAGCCTCGACAATCACCGTGACTTCTATGACGGCGAGCGGATCGGCATCAATCCGACGGCCCGCTTTGAGCTGACCCCCGCGACGACGCTCGATCTCTCCTATGAGTATCTCGACCATGAGCGCTTTATCGACCGGGGCATCCCGACCGGCGCCGATGGCCGCCCGGTCGAAGCCTTCCGCAAGATCGTGTTTGGCGATCCGGAGCTGAACCGCACCTTCCTTGAGGCGCACCTGCTGCGCTCATCGCTCCAGCATCGCTTCTCCGAAACGCTGAAAGCCAATGTCAGCCTGTTCTACGGCGACTATGACAAGCGCTACCTGAACTTCTACGCGTCCGGCTATAATGAGGCCGCGACGCCGAACCTCGTCACGCTGGATGGTTATGACGACTCGACCAAGCGCCAGAACACGATCCTGTCGGGCAATATCGTCTGGGAGCCAGCGACCTGGGGCCTTGAGCACACGGTCATCCTCGGCGGCGAATATATCGACACGTCGAATGACAATGACCGGTTCAACGCCTTCTGGGACACGACCGCTGACGACAATGAAGTCTTCGATATCCGCCGTCCACTCATTCTGCGCGGCGGGGTTGGCATCAACGCTGCTGGCCAGCTGACGACCAATGACTACACCGTCGACATCAATGACTTCACCAAAGCCGAAGTCGATGTCTTCTCCGCCTACATCCAGGATGAGATCGAGATTTCGGACAAGCTCGACGTGATCCTTGGTCTGCGCTTCGACAGTTTCGACATCGAAGTCCTGAACGTCCTCGCCAACGAGACCCGCAGCCGCAAGGATGAGGAAGTCTCTCCGCGTCTCGGCCTTGTCTACAAGCCGCAGGAGAACGTCTCCCTCTATGCGAGCTATAGCGAGACCTTCCTGCCGCGCAGCGGTGAGCAGTTCTCTGACATCAATGGCGACGCCAATCAGCTCGATCCTGATGAGTTCACCAATCTGGAAGCGGGCCTCAAATGGGACCTCACCGGCGGGGTCAGCCTGACGACGGCCATCTTCGAGATCGAACAGCGCTCACCGCAAGTCGCTGACAATGACCCGTCCACGCTTGAAGTGATCGAGTCCGAAACACAGGGTTTTGAGGTTCAGGTGCAGGGTGAGGTCAGCGACCGCTGGTTCATCTCGGCCGGCTATTCCTATCTCGACGGCGAGATCGTCAACCGTACCGGCCCGACCGGCAATCGCCCGCGTGAGCTGCCAGAAAACATGGCCTCGCTCTGGAACACCTACCGCCTGACAGACCGTTTCGGCATCGGGCTTGGCGTGACCTATCAGGACGAAAGCTTCATCGACAATGGCAACACGGCGATCCTGCCGGCCTATACGCGCGTCGATGCGGCCGCCTTCTATGATGTCTCGGACGCTGTCCGCGTTCAGCTCAACATCGAGAATGTCACCGATGAGCTCTATTTCCCGAACGCGCACGCGACCCATCAGGCAACTGTCGGCGCGCCGCTCAATGCAAGGTTGACCATTAGCGGCCGCTTCTAGGCGATCGGAACGGCCCGCAAGGCCTGCACGTTTGTTCGAGCATGGAAATGCTCGACAACTTCTTTGCGACCGAGATCGGGACAGGGCAGGTCGTTGTGCGTATCGCAGCGGCCTGCCTCTTTGGCGCGCTCATCGGCGCCGAGCGGGAGATCCGTGACCGCCCGGCGGGCCTTCGCACTTTCATGCTCGTGTCGCTCGCGGCCTGCCTGTTTACGATCATCGCACTCGAAGTGAGCTATCTGGTCGAGACCTCGCAGGACCAGTCCAGCATCCGGCCTGACCCTCTTCGTATCGTGGAAGCCGTGACCGCTGGTGTGGCCTTCATCGCGGCTGGCGCGATCATCCGGCACAGCGGAAGGCTTGAAGGACTGACGACGGGCGCCGGGCTTTGGCTTGCAGGTGCGATCGGTCTTGCTTGCGGCGCTGGCTTCATGGCCATCGCCGCGCTGGTCACGCTGCTCGCCCTGATCATAATGGTGCTATTCAAATGGCTGGAGCAGTATCTGCCCGTCAACGATGAGGATGGCGACTAGCCTTCACTCAGCCCCAGTTTTGCCGCCAGCGCATCATGGCAGCCCGGCACGAAATGAAACGCGTCCCAGCCATGCTGGCGGGCCGCTTCGACATTCTCTGCCATGTCATCGACCAGGATAACGTCCGTGCCCGTCACCTTCAGCGCGTCTTCGATATGCGCGAAATAGGCAAGGTCCGGCTTTGCGAGGCGCATACGGCCAGCGGCGAACACGGTATGCATATGCTCACCAAAGCCCTGCGCCTCGATCCAGTCGGCGCGGTAGACCTCATTATTGGTCGCGATGACATTGGTCATACCGGCGGCGCGCGCCCGCTGGACGATATCCAGCGTCTTCTCATCAGGGATGTGGTCCTTGTCGAACCAGTAGTCGATGACCTCGCCTGCCCGGTGCGGCACGCCATGCTCTGCGGCCCAGTCGCCGACCAGCTCGTGCAGGTCCGCCTCGCCGACCATGGCGCGCTGGAACCGGCCAGAGAAGAGATAGCTCGCCAGCGAGTCGATTGGCAAACCTGTGTCCTCTTCAAACGTCGTCATCCATTTGAAGACGCCGTTCTGGACATTGGCATTGAGGACCCCGTCAAAGTCCCAGGCGATCAGTTTGTAGCGTGGTGCGGTCATTGCGTGCTCGTATCCAGGTCGAATGCTGTGCCTCTCAGGCGGGTCGGCAGCGGATTGCCGGGCGTCCTTGGCCATTGGCCCAGTATCTCCTCAGGCTCATAGAGCTCCTGGAAGAAGACAAAAGTCTCGTGGTTGTAGTTTGCGCGGATCGCTTCCTCCATCGGTTCATCGAGGAGGAGCAGCGTCCAGACAAGGTCTGGCGAGAAGACGGTACGCACAGTCGACAGGTCCACCGCGCCGCCCGCATGCAGGCGTTTCATCTTGTGGAAGACGTGAACGAACCGGCGGCGCGCAGAATCGAAGCGCTGAAACTCGGCTTCTTCCTCAGGCGTGCGATCGGTCTTGTGGCGCAGGACGCCATACCGGCCGAGCGCACCCGCCCGCTCATATTCGAACAGAATGCCCGAAGCCTGGCGAAATTCATCGGCGGCTATATCGTCCATGAAAGCCAGGATGATCTGAAGGTTGAGTGCCTTGCGCTGATTGTCGGCGACCTCCTCCAGCTCAAGCTTCTGAAGCTCCAGCGCCTTCTTCTGCGCGCTATTGGTCAGCATGATGCCGATCAGGGCAAAGCCGGAAAAGAACGCACTGGCGGCCCCGAACATTGCACCGAACTGTGAGACACGCGTGGCCGCAATGTCTTCCAGCCTGACCAGCTGCATCATTGCAATCGGCACGAGCCCGAAGAATAGCCAGAGCGCTATGGCGACCACTGACCACTGATAGATATTGAGCCGCTCGTGAAGCGGCTCTTTCTTCTTGCTGTCTTTACTGGACGAGGCTGGGATCTTTGACATGGGGCAACCTCATGGACCAGATCGCCGCGCCCGTCACCCCCGCGCTATCCTGCCGCGCGTCAGGATGCACGCCTGTTCATTGCAGTGACATCAAACTATGCTTGGCTGAGATATGCTGCGCCAAGGAGTGCTCTGATGGAACTAGACGCCCTGATCCTTTCCCGGCTCCAGTTCGCATTCGTGATTGCGTTCCACATCATCTTTCCAGCTTTCACGATTGGTCTCGCGGCTTTCCTCGCGGTCTGTGAGGGCCTCTGGCTGTGGACCAAGCGGGATGTCTTCAAGCGTCTCTACTTGCACTGGATCAAGATATTCGCGCTCGCCTTTGCCATGGGCGTCGTCTCCGGCGTCGTCATGTCATACCAGTTCGGCACGAACTGGTCGGTCTTTGCAGACAAGACCGGCAGCGTCATCGGCCCGCTGCTTGGTTATGAAGTGCTCACCGCCTTCTTCCTGGAGGCGACTTTCCTCGGTGTGATGCTGTTTGGCTGGAAGCGGGTGGGCAACAAGCTCCACTTCATCGCGACTTGCGCCGTTGCCATCGGCACGACGATTTCGGCCTTCTGGATCCTGTCGGCAAACAGCTGGATGCAGACCCCGGCAGGCTTCGCCATCGACGCGGAGACCGGCAATTTCTACGCGACGAACTTCTGGGACGTCGTCTTCAATCCAAGCTTCCCGTCGCGCTATGTCCATATGATGCTGGCGGCCTTCATCACGACCGCTGCTGTCATCCTTGCGGCAGGCGCCTGGCAGGTTGTCCGCCACCATGAGGAAGAGCCGACACGCTGGCAGATGCGCATGGCCGCTGGCACGCTGGCGGTCCTGATGCCGCTGCAGATCTGGGCCGGTCACTGGTCGGGCGAAGTCGCCCATGAGTATCAGCCTGCAAAGGTCGCCGCGATTGAAGGCTGGTGGGAGACGCGTGAGGTCCAGCCCACGATCCTGTTCGGTTTTCCCGATGAGAAAAATGAGCGCAACATCGCTGAGATCGCCATTCCGGGCACAAGCCCATACCTTTTCCCCCATGCCGAGGGAGAGCTGGAAGGCCTCGACGCCTTCGCTGAGGAAGACCGCCCGCCGGTCGCAATCGTCTTCTGGGCCTTCCGCATCATGGTTGGCGCGGGCATGGCGATGCTCGTTCTTGGCATCTGGGGCTGCGTGCTCTGGTGGCGCAAACGTATGGACAAGCCCGGCCTGTTCCATCTCCTCGCCATACCGGGCGGCGCGCTGGGCTTCATCGCAGTGATCACCGGCTGGGTGGTCGCCGAGGTCGGCCGCCAGCCCTTTACGGTCTATGGGCACCTGCGTACCGAAGACAGCCTTGCGCCGGTCTCGACCGAACAGGTCGCCACCTCGCTGATCATCTTCATGGTCGTCTATGCGATCATCTTTACCGCGGGCACGATCTATATGGCTCGCATCGCGACACGCGGCTTCCAGGAGGATGCACCAGAGCCGCCAGAGCGCGAACACCGCGCCCCAGGGTCTCCGCTTGGCGCTGTCGATGACCCCGCTGAAACCGGCCCACGTGGCCGCAAACCGGCTGAATAGAGAAGGGCAGGGCTATGGAACTCGATCTTCCACTGATCTGGGGCTTGCTGATCGCGACGGCGGTCATGCTCTACGTCCTTCTCGATGGCATGGACCTCGGCATCGGCATGCTGACGGGCCTCGCCAAGGATGACGACGAACGCAATCTGATGACCGCCACGATCGAACCTGTCTGGGACGGGAACGAAACCTGGCTGATCCTCGGCGGCGGCGGCCTCTTTGCCGCCTTCCCGCTCGCCTATGCCATCCTGATGCCGGCCTTCTACCTGCCTGTCCTCCTCATGCTGGCCGCCCTCATCTTTCGCGGTGTGGCCTTTGAGTTCCGGCACAAGGCGGTGCGCAAACCGACCAAGCTCTTCTGGAACGGGGCCTTCTTCTATGGTTCGCTGACTGCCGCGCTGGCGCAGGGACTGATCCTCGGCGGCTTTATTCAGGGTGTCACGGTTGAGGGCCGCAGCTTTGCTGGCGGCGCCTTCGACTGGCTGACCCCGTTCTCGCTGCTCGTCGCTGTCTCTGTTGCTATCGGCTACGTCCTGCTCGGCGCTTGTTGGCTCGTGCTCAAGACCGAAGGCGACGTCCAGCGCCGCGCACGCAATCGCGGCAAGATTGCGCTTGTCGGCGTCGCGATCTGCTTCGCCGCCGTCAGCCTCGCCACGCTCTCCATCGATCCGCGCGTAACAGAGCGCTGGGGCTTCTCCATGACTGAGATTGAGTTCGCCAAGATCCTGCCGCTCTCGCCAATTCCGCTCATCGGTCTGGTCCTGACCGTGCTTGTCTGGCGTGACCTCTCCGGCAAGGTCTCAGCGCCCGACTGGCGTCCCTATGTCCTGTCGGCAGGCATCTTCCTGTCCGGTTATCTCGGCCTCGCCGTCAGCCTGTTTCCGAATATCGTGCCATTCGAGATCGACATCTGGCAGGCCGCTGCCCGCGACAATGCCCTGATGCTGATGTTCGTTGGCGCGGCGGTGATGCTGCCGGTCATCCTGATCTATACCGGCTATGTCTACTCCCTCTTCTGGGGCAAGGTGGACCCGGATGAGGCCTATCATGACTGACCTGATCGAACCTCAAGGCCCCGATGAGACGGGCGGCTCTGCTGGCCCGCTCTGGAAAAGGCTCGCCTGGTTCTGGGGCATCGCAATTGTCAGCGTTACCGTGGTGGCTGCGACGGCCTATATCCTGCGCGGTTTCCTTTTTATCGGTTGAGTGGCCACTATCGGCGGGGTTGAACCTGCTTGACCCCATCCGGCGCTGCGGCCACGCTTTCAGCCACCATCAACCGACCGATTCCCAATGGAAAGGAGCGCCAAATGGCTGCGAAATTTGAACTCTACAAAGACAATGCTGGCGAATTCCGCTTTCGGCTCAAGGCCAGTAATGGCGAGAACATCCTTGCGAGCGAAGGCTACAAGGCCAAGTCGAGCGCAGAGAACGGGATCGAGTCTGTGAAGAAGAATGCCAGCGATGACGCGCGCTACGAGAAGAAAGAGACCGCGTCCGGCAAGCACATGTTCAATCTGAAATCCACCAACGGCCAGGTCGTCGGGACCTCGCAATCCTATGAGAGCGCTTCGGGCCGCGACAACGGCATTGAGTCGGTCAAGAAAAACGCGCCAGACGCGCGTGTCGAAGATCTGACGGCGTAAGGCTTTTTGACGTTCATAATTTCCAGAAGGGCGCGCGCAGGTCTCACTGAGGGCGCCCTTTTTCGTTAGAGCGACAGTTTGAGATGCTGGAGCAGGAGGACTGTCTTGGCGTCGGTGATTTCGCCGGTGGCGATGCGACCATAGGCATCTTCAAAGGCGAGCTCGACGACTTCAATGTCCTCGCCCTCATCCTTGGCGCCGCCACCGGCCGCGACCTTGTCTGACGGGGTGTAGCTCGCCGTATAACACCAGACGCGCTCACCAAAGCTGGCCGGGCTTGCATACATCGCCGTTACCAGATGCAGATTATGCACCTGATAGCCGAGCTCTTCCAGGGCTTCGCGGCGCGTGGCCTCTTGCGGGTCCTCGTCTTCGATAACGCCGGCACAAGCCTCCCACATCGGCTCTTCATCGCCTTTCATGAAGACGGGCAGGCGTAGCTGGCGGATGAGGAGGATCGTGCCGCGCGCGCTGTCATAGGGGAGAACGGCGCAGGCGTCGGGGCGATTATAGACTTCGCGGGTCAGGCGCTCCCGGCGCCCGTCGCGGCGTTCATAGTCAATCGTGTGTTTGACCAGCGGGACCCAGTCATCAGCGAGCACTTCGCTGGAGACAAGGGTCACGCGGTGCTTGAGCGGCTTGACGCTCATGCGAAGCGTGGGGCGATCTTCAGTCCTTTGACCCAGCCAAGCTTCTCATAGATCAGCAGCATGGTGCCATTATAGTCGACGATACGGTTCCAGACGCCCTTGCGCGGACGATGAAGCGCCGAGACAGGCTCGTCATGGTGATGGTCGTGGAAGGCCTCACCGCCGGTCAGAAGCGCCATGGCATGGTCAGCCCAGGCCGGAGTCTTGAGGTGACCAAGGACGTTGATGCCATAGGTCGTCGCGTGGAACTGAATCGCACGACCGATCACGACGCTGGCATGGATGATGCCGGTCAGGACCAGCGAGCCGCCTGCTGCCCAGACGATCAGGTAGATCGCAGCCGGGATGAAGAGGTGAATGACCAGAGAGATCGAATTGTAGAAGCCGTCCATCCAGACAATGATCGGGTGGTTCTTCAGCCAGATCGGCATTGGGCGCATGACGTCTTTCGGGTCACGGAAAAGGATCCAGCCAACCCAGGCCCAGCGCTTGCTCTCGAACGGGTTATGCGGGTCGCCCGGACCGTCGGCAAAGCGGTGATGCTGGGAGTGATAGTTCACCCAGTCCTTCACATTGCCCTGCATGGCGATCATCAGATTGACCATGGTCAGGACCTGCGCCGGCCAGGCCAGCTCGCCAGCCCGGTGCTGCATGATGCGGTGAAGCGGGCCGATGCCGGCATTGCAGACGAAAATCGTGAAGGCGATGACGCCCAGCGAAAGCGGAATGTACCAGAGCTTGAGTTCGATCTGTGTCAGCGCAAATCCCAGCGCGACCATCGTGGTCAGCAGCGCGATGCCGAGTGCCGGATAGATGAAGGCCGAAAACAGGCTCGGCATATCGATTGTCTTCCAGGATTTTGGAATGGCAAGCGAACGTGGAATTTTGGTCATTCATTACTCCGGGGTCGGCAGGCGATCACGCGCAGTCTGAACCAGACTGCCTGACACGATGTTAAGAACCAATCGCATTTTCGCAAAGGAAAAATCGCCGCGAATTACTGCATTGCAATCTATGTTTGCGCACACCGCCAGAAACACCACCAGTACACCGCCACTGCACCGTGTTTTTGCCCCTATCGCCATTCATAGACGAATGCACTTTCCCGATGCGCAAACCGGTCAAGATGACGCTCAATGACGTCGCAAAGCTGATCCAGCGATTCGGAATTGTCGGCTGTGACCTCGAGACCGAGAGCGGTCTCATTGGCCTGCATATTCAGTTCGCCAAGCGGCAGATCGATCCGGCTTTTCGTCTCTGAATAGTCGACGTCAAACTTGTGTGCCCAGTGTTTACTGAGCTGTTGGAGGTAGCGGCTGGCATTCTCTGTCGCCACGAGGGTCGTTCTTTTCATTGCATTTTCTCCGGTATGATCCTGAAGACGTAAATGCGATGCACTCGCAACTGAAGGCGCTCATGCGGAATGGTTGTTATGCCAAGTGCGGATGGAAATGGTGTCGGTGGGGGCAGGCCGCCGCCCTAGACCGACACGACCCGGCCGGGGTTCATGATTCCGAGCGGATCAAGCGCCAGCTTGATGGCCCGCATCGTCTCTGTCGCTGCTTTCGGCCTGATTTCAGCGAGCTCATCGCGCTTCAACCGGCCAACCCCATGCTCTGCGCTGATCGACCCGCCAAACTTCATGGCATGCGCATGAACGATGCGGGTGACCTCTTCGGCATTGTCAGAAAGCGCTGAGTTTTCAGGGTTCTTGGGGGCGCAGGCCGAATAGTGGAGGTTGCCGTCACCAACATGACCGAAGGCGACGATCTCTGCTTCCGGCACCAGCTTCTGGATCGCGTCTTCAGTCGCGGTGAGGAAGTCTGGAATGGCCGAAACCGGGACCGACACATCATGGTTGAGGGCCGTGCCATAGGCGCGCTTAGACAGGGGGATCGTCTCGCGGATGTGCCAGAAGCTCGACGCCTGCTGGCCGCTCTCAGCGATGAGGACGTCGGCGGCAAGCTCGCGCTCCATCCCGTCGGCAAGGGCCGCCATCAGCGTTTCGCGCGCCTGATCTTCCCGCGACATTGAAACCTCAACCAGGACCCTCCAGGGCAGGTCGGACGGCGCTGGATCCCGCGTGTCAGGCACGTCGGCCTTCACCATCTCGATGGCATTGGCCGGGATAATTTCAAAGCTGGTCACCGTGTCGCCGGCATGGTCGCGAACCAGCGCCAGAAGGTCGACGACATTGGCAGACGTTTCGCAGGTGACCCAGGCAGTCGCCTTTGAAACCTTTGGGAAAAGTTTGAGCGTCGCCGCCGTGATAAGGCCCAGCGTGCCCTCGGCGCCCGCAAAAAGGTGCTTCAGATCATAGCCGGTATTGTTCTTTCGAAGGCCAGACAGCCCGTCCCAGATCTCGCCGGAAGGCAGCACAACTTCGAGCCCAAGAATAAGGTCACGCATCATCCCATAGCGAAGCACGGCGACACCACCTGCATTGGTCGAGATCAGCCCGCCAATGCTCGCCTGACCTTCAGAGCCAAGCGAGAGCGGGAAAAAGCGGCCAGCCTCTTCAGCGGCCTGCTGCGCGCTCACAAGCGTCGCGCCAGCTTCAATGGTCATCGAGTTGTTGCGGGTATCGACGCCGCGAAGCTTGGTCATGCGGCGCATGGAAACGGTGATCTCACCATGCGGCGTGCCACCATCGACAAGGCCCGTATTGCCGCCTTGCGGGACCAGCGCGACGCGATGTTCAGCGCAGAGTTTGACGAGGCTCGCAGCTTCTTTGGTAGAGGCTGGCATCGCCAGAAATGGCGTCTCGCCCTTATTGGTGCCGCGCCATGGGGAGGCGACCTCTTCAAGCTTGTCGGGGTCTTCGCTCCAGCCAGACGGGCCGAGCAAGGCCTTGGCAGCGGTCAGGAATTCTTCGTTCGGACGGTTCATGAGCGACGCTCCATCATGGTCGCAATGGTTGGGTCTCCGCCTGCAGCTTTCAAGGCCTGACCCGCCCGGATGCGCGCCTCTTCAGGCTTATACTGGCCGATCTTGGTGATCCCTTCGAGCCGTTGCGGCGTGAGTTTGAAGGTCACGATCGAGGTCAGCATCCGCTTCAGCTGGGCCCGGTCCATCGATGCGACGGTCCATGCAGGCTTTGGCGAAAGGCGCGCTTCGAACCGGGTGGAGAGGTCTTCGAGAAACTGCTCGGCATCAGCTTCGTCACAGATGCTGACAGTGCCTTCAGCTTCGACGGAGAGGTAATTCCAGGTCGGCACCTGCTTCTCCATGCCATACCAGTCAGGCGAAATATAATCGTGAGGGCCGGAGAGGACGATCAGCGCGTGGCCGGTGCCTGCTATGCCCTGCGCGGCAGGGTTCGCCTTCGACAGGTGAAACCGCAGCGTGCCGTTTGCCTCTGCCAGAACAGGCGTATGCGCGGTGCAAGGGCGCCCTTGGTGAAGGCCGATTGCCAGCGCAAAAGGCCAGTCGCCGATGCGCTTCAGGAGGGTGGCGCGGTCTGTTTCGAGATAGGCGGGAGCGGGGTGCATCCTGCCTGTCTAGCCGCGATCAGCGGCGCGAACCAGCCGGTCATTGATTGCTGCCCCAAGGCCATCGGCCGGGATCGGAGCAACGGCGATACGGTCATGCGTCTCATCGAGCTGACGCATCATGGAGAAGAGGTTCGCGGCGGCCTCAATGAGGCTCTCGCCCGGCGACAGGTTCAGCGTCGCTTCACCTGGCCCGAAGCCCAGAAAGGCCTCGCCCGGTTCGGGCGTCTCTACGTTCAGCCGCAGCCGCGCATTCGGTGCATAGTGGCGCAGGAGCTGGCCGGGCGATGTCGGTTTGTCGACGCTGCCGCTCATCTCAATACCGGGCCAGACGGCTTCGATCGCCTCCGGCAGGACTGTGCCCTGACGCAAAAGGACTGGCGTCTCGCCGCGCGCATCGATCACGGTCGACTCGATGCCTTCGCTGCACGGCCCCCCATCAAGAATGAGGTCGACCTTGTCTCCCATATCGCCGGAGACATGCTGTGCAGTCGTTGGGCTGATACGCCCAGACGGATTGGCGGATGGCGCGACCAGCGGGCCACCAAACGCCTCCAGCAATGCGCGCGCTGCCGGGTGGGCGGGCACGCGCAGGGCCAGCGTGTCGAGACCGGCGCGGGCGAGCGAACACACCGTGGTCGTGTCGATGGCGTCGACCACAAAGGTAAGCGGTCCCGGCCAGAATTTGGCGGCAAGCGCCCGTGCCTTCCCGGAAAACCGCCCCTGCTCAAACGCCGCCTCTGCAGAAGCGCAATGGGCGATCAGCGGGTTGAAAGCTGGCCGGCCCTTGGCGGCGTAGAGGCGTGCGACGGCGTCAGCATTCGCTGCGTCTGCCGCGAGCCCGTACACCGTCTCTGTCGGCATGGCGACGAGGCCGCCTTCTTTGAGAATGCGTGCCGCCCGATCAAGGGCGGCGGAATCCGGTTTCAGGACTGGGGCCGTCATGGCTCAGTCGCCTAGCACTCAATCAGCCAGCAGGCGAGGCTACGACACGCACATCAATGCGGACAGTTTCGGAGACATAGGCGGCGCTCGCGTCAGAGGTCTGGCCGAGGTCGAGCGGCGTGCGCTCCACGGTCGTGTCGCCCGTCATCACCGTTGAGGCGCCGTCCTCTTCAAGCGTGAAGGCGAATGGCACGGTGACTTCGCTGCCCTTGATGGAGAGCGCCGCGTCGGCGGTATAGCCTGTGCCAGCTTCTTCGAAGCCGGTGAGCTGAACTGTGGCCTGCGGAAAGGCGGAGACGCCAAACCATTCGGCCGATTTGAGGCTGTCTGTGTAGAGCTTCTTCGGCGTGGCGGCCGAGCCAGTATTCACCGTGACGAGCACCTCTGAGGCAGCAAGATTATCCGCGTCGAAGTCGATATCGGCGTTCCAGTCGCTGAAGCTGCCCTCATAGGTCTGGCCTTCATGGGTGAATGTGAAAGCGATTGAGGACTGATCGTAATCGACCGTCCAGTTCGGCTCGACTGAGATCTCGCTCACATCGGCCGGGGCGTCGCCCGAGCCGTTTTCGTTTCCGCTGCTGGAGAAAAGCTGCGGGACGAAAGCGATAATCAGAAAGAGGGCGATGGCTGCGCCGAAAGCGGCGAAGAAGCCGCGCGGCGGAGGGCTTGGCCTGTCAGTCTTGCCGAAGAGGCCCGGCAGCATGCGTTTCAGCACGCCTTCTTCAGGTCCGAACTCATGCTTCAGGGCGCCGCCGACATGCAGGGCAAGCAGCGCGAAAGCGACATAGGCAAGCTTGGAGTGGATGTTGGAGATGATCGCATAGGCGGTTTCATTTTCCAGGAAGCCGACACCCGGGATATCCGGCCAGCTGAACAGGCCGAAGATCACGGTTGGAATATCGAAATCATAGGAAATCGAAACGGTGAGCCACCCGGTCAGCGGCATGATGACCATCAGGGCATAGAAGCCGATATGGACAGCATGGCTGGCCTTGCTCTCCCAAGGCTTCATGTCCGTGGGCAATGGAGGCGGCGGGTTCATCACCCGCCAGATGATCCGCGCAACTGTCAGGATCAGGATCGTGATGCCGACCGATTTGTGGAACTGGAACCAGGATTCCTTGCCGTCCATGTTCCAGCCAAGCCAGATCATGAACAGGATGCCTAATGCAATCGCCCAGTGAAGGGCGATTGCAACGGCGGAGTAGCGCGGTGATCGTGTCATGAAGACTTAATTGCCGTCTGTTTCGGCATCCGTCTCTGCGGCTTCTTGCTGCAGGAATTCGCCTGAGAACTCGACGACGACTTCATCAGAGATCATGCCCTGAAGAGCATCCTGACCGAACTCTGAGCGATTGATCGTCGTGACAGCATCGAAACCGATAATGTCACGGGTGCCAAACCAGGGCACATTGGCGACACCGTTGAAGGTGACATCGAGTGTGGCAGGCTGGGTTTGGCCGAGGAAGGTAAGGTCGCCCGTAACCGTTCCCGTCGTGTCGCCCGTGCGGGTCACTTCGGTGGAGGTAAAGGTGATTTCAGGATAGGCGCCAGCATTCATGAAGCCCTCATCCTGGGCCAGCGCTTCGGTCCAGCTGTCATGAGGGCTGTCCGGGTGGCCCGCCTTGTAGTCACCAGGGAAGTGCGTCCAGACCGAAGTCGGGTCGATGGTGAGCGTCAGGCTGGAGCTTGCTGGATCTGCAGCGTCGAAATCCAGCGTGCCGTCAAAGCTGGTAAAGCTGAGCGTGTACTCCGACAGGCCCATATGCATGACCTTGGCGGTCAGGAAGGCGTGCGTCGGTTCGATGGAATAGGTCGCGGTGGCGACTTCGGCCAGAACGCCTTCGCCAGCAGCGGCGTCGGTTTCGGTCTCTACGGTTTCAGTCGTCTCTGTTTCGGCGGTGCCGGACGTGTCCGTTTCGGCGCCGGAGCATGCCGCCAGAACCAGAAGGCTCGAAGCCGCAAGAAAGGTCGTTGTGAGTTTCATCTTGTATCAGCCCTGATTGTCTGGAGGTCTATTCGGTCTCGATGAATTCGCCGGAGAACTCGATCGCGACGTCATTCGAGATCACGCCTTGGAGCGCATCCATGCCGAATTCAGTCCGGTCGATAACGGTGCGGGCGGTGAAGCCGATCGTGTCGCGTTCGCCCATCCATGGCGGGTTTGCGACGCCGTTATATGTGACATCGAGCGTGACCGGGCGGGTTTCACCGCGGAAGCTGAGATCGCCGGTCACCGTGCCGGTGAAGTCGCCGGTCAGTTCGGCGCTCGTTGAGGTGAAGGTGATCTCGCCATACTCGTCGGCCTGCAGAAAGCGGTCGTCATTGGCGAGCGCTTCGTTCCAGCTTTCGAATTCACTGTTTGGGTGACCTGCCTTGTAATCGGCGGGATAATTGGATTCCAGCGCGGCTGGATTGATGGTCAGGTTCAGCGTCGAAGCGGTCGGGTCTTCGGAGTTGAAGTCGAGCGTCGCGTCGAAGTCGGTGAAGTAGACCGTGTAGGTCGAAATACCGTTATGGGTGACGTTGAATGTCAGGAAGGAATGGTTCGGGTCGAGCTGGTAGGTGGCATTGGCGACACCTTCCAGGGTTTGTTCTGCGAGTGCAGGTGCAGCGGTAAGCGCTGCGAGCACTGCTGTTGTTACGATACGGCGCATGGACGGACCTCCTCATACATGGTCAAGAATGCGTGCAGACTAAATATACTCGCCGTTCAACCTGACCAGTCCGGCTTTAGACCTTGTAGAGAATAGTACTTATCCGGGAGATGCATCATATGAGCTATCGGGCACCCGTTGAGGACATGGCTTTCGCCTTGAGGCAGCTTGCCGGAATCGGCCGCCTGGCGGGCGCGCACTTCGAAGCGTTCGACGATGAGCTGATCGATCCGATCCTCGAAGAGGCGGGAAAGCTTGCCAGTGATGTGCTGGCGCCGCTGAACCAGCCAGGCGATGAGCAGGGCGCGCAGCTGACGGGCGACGGGGTCGTCGCGCCGCACGGCTTTGCCGAGGCTTACCGCCAGTTTGCGGAAGGTGGCTGGATGGGGCTTGCCGCGCCTGTCGAATGGGGCGGGCAGGGCCTGCCACGTACGCTGTCGAATGCGGTGCTCGAAATGCTGCACGGGTCGAATATGAGTTTCGGTCTCTGCCCAATGCTGAGCGCAGGCGCGATCGAGGCACTGCTGGCGCATGGCGGCGAGGCAGAGAAGAAGAAATACCTGCCCAAGCTGATCTCTGGCGAGTGGACGGGCACGATGAACCTGACAGAGCCTCAGGCAGGCTCTGATGTCGGCGCGCTGAAGACCAAGGCCGTGCCGCAGGAAGATGGCTCCTACAAGATCTCCGGCCAGAAGATCTACATCACCTGGGGCGACCACGACATGACGGATAATATTATCCATCTCGTCCTCGCCCGCCTGCCGGATGCGCCGGAAGGCTCGCGCGGTATCTCGCTCTTTGTCGTGCCAAAAGTGCTGGTGAATGAGGATGGCTCGCTCGGTGAGCGCAACGCCGTCCAGTGTATCGGCCTTGAGAAGAAGATCGGCATTCATGCGAGCCCGACCTGCGTCATGGAATATGACGGCGCGACCGGCTGGCTGGTCGGTGAGGAGAATAAGGGCCTTGCCTGCATGTTCACGATGATGAATGCGGCGCGCCTCAATGTCGGGCTTGAAGGCGTCGGCGTCTCAGAAGCAGCGTACCAGACCGCCTATGCCTATGCGAATGAGCGCAAGCAGGGCAAAGTGGACGGCGTCGACGGGCCTGCACCCATCCTGCACCATGCTGACATTCGCCGCACACTGACGACGATGCGCGCCCACACGATGGCGGCGCGCGCCATCTGTTATGCTTGCGGGGTCGCCGCTGATCTTTCGGATGCCGCTGAAGACGAGGCGACCCGTGAGGCTGCGCGCCTGCGCGAGGAACTCCTGACGCCAATCGCAAAGGCTTGGTCGACTGATACCGGGGTCGAGATGGCGAGCCTTGGCGTGCAGATCCATGGCGGCATGGGCTTCATGAATGAGACGCTGGCCGCGCAGCTCTACCGCGATGCACGGATCGCCCCGATCTATGAAGGCACGAACGGCATTCAGGCCATCGACCTTGTCGGGCGCAAACTCTCCATGGCGGGCGGGCGTGCAATGAGCGACATGATCGACGAAGTGCGTGAAACGGCGCGCGCGGCGCGTGAGACGAATGACCCGCAGCTGGGGCACATTGCCGACAGGCTGGTCGCGGCCGCAGATGCGCTCGGCGAGGCGACCGACTGGATGAAAGCCGCCATGAAGGATGAGCGCGAGAAAGGCCTCTCTGGCGCCACGGCCTATCTGGAGCTTGCAGGCGATGTCATCGGCGGTCACTTCCTGACCAAGGGCGCGCTATCGGCGCGGGCGGACAATTCGGCGCTGCGGGGCCGGATGACGGCACTTGCAGGCTTCTTCGCCGAGACGTCGCTGGCCGAAGCACCGGGCCGCGTTTCAGGTATCACCAGAGGTGGCGATAGCTTCCTTGCCGAGAGTGAGGCCCTGTTCGGGCTGAGCTAGCCCTGCCAGCGGGAGATTAGCTCGTCTGGATCGGGGCGCGCGCGTTCCTGCGGGTCTGCAGTTGCCTTGCCGAGATAGAAGTAGCCAGCAATGCGCTCACGGCTTGAGAGGCCGAGCACCTGGTTGATGCATCTTGAAAAGCTGATCCATTCCGTCAGCCAGACACCGGCATAGCCAGCGGCATTGGCGCTGAGGAGCAGATTGTAGCCGAGTGCGCCGGCCGATAGTTCCTGTTCCCAGACGGGGGTCTTGTTGTCGTCCTTCGGGCTTGAAATCAGCACCACCACGCAGGGGGCACGCAGGGGCAGGGCCTTTGTGGCTTCGAGGTCTGCTTCGGAGGCAAACTCGTTTTCCTGCTTGTGGACCTCTGCCGCCTTTTCACCGAAGGCCATCCGTGCATCGCCTTCCAGCACGATGAACCGCCAGGGCGAGAGGCGCCGGTGATCTGGCACGCGCGTTGCCGCCGTAAGAATGGCGTCGAGCGTGTCAGGGTCTGGCCCCGGGCTACCGATGAAGGCCTTGTTGGCAGACCGGCGCAGCGCAAGGAATTCGCGGGCCGTCTCGCTTTCGCGCGTGGCCTGCATGGCGGTGCCCACCGATGGGGCGTCAGGAAAGAGCTTGGTCATGCCCAAGAAATAGGAGCGAGACGGCCGATTCAAACCTCGCCGGGCGGAAATAATAGCGCACTCTACAGCTCGAAGTGAACGGTGTTCACAAATTGAACGCCTATTGCTTAGTGACATGGGTTCGGCTAGGTTCCCACGGGTGCAGCTGAGGGTGGCGCGACATGCAGGATAGCGAGATTTCGCCAGCAGAGCGGCGCCGGTTGCGGGTACGCGGGGCGATACTGGACGCGGCCGAGAAAGTCTTCGCCGAAGAGGGCGAAGCCGGTCTTTCCATCCGCCGGATTGCCGATGAGATCGATTATTCACCAGCCGCCATCTACAAATATTTCAGCTCCAAGGACGACCTCGTCGATGAGCTGAAGGAATCCTTTTTCGGACGGCTTCTTGGCACGGTGCATGAGATCGCAGACCGGCGCGACCCGTTCAGCGTCCGCGCGCGTCGTTGCATGACGGGCTATGTCCGCGTCGCCATAGAGAAACCCCATCACTATGTAGCGGCTTTTTCCGGCGTGCGCCTGGACAGCGAAACTTCTTTCGACGCCCACAGCTTTGACGACACAAATAAGGGCCAGGCCTTCAGCGTGCTGACTGATATGGTCACTGAGGGCATCGAAAGCGGGTTTTTCCGCGCAGAGCTCGATCCGGTCAACACAGCCAAGTCCGTCTGGGCCTCCATTCACGGGCTCGCCATGATGATCGCTCATCTGCCTGACTTTCCGGCGACAGCGTCAATGCCGGGCGGCATGGATCAGGCTGAGTTCATCGATTTTCATTCCGACCTAATTGTCCGCAGCCTCGAGAAAACGAGTGGAGGTGCCGCATGAGCGACTATGAACGCACACCCCGGCCAAGCTTCCTGAAGGGCCTGCTTTTCATTGCGGTGATCGCCGTTGGCGTCGCGCTGCTTGCCATGTTTGTCCTAAGCCAACGCTCCAGCGAAGGGCCGCTCGTCATCAGCGAGAAGCCGACGCCGCTCGCCGTCGATGTGGTCGTGGCGGATGTGCAGTCATCGCTGGCGCTTGATGAGAAGTTCACCGGTATTGTCCAGCCGCGCCGTTCCAGTGACCTTGGTTTTGCCGATGGGGGCCGTATCGCTGCGCTGAACGTTGATGTTGGCGACCGGGTCACCGATGGGCAGATTCTGGCCGTGCTGGACACAAGGGCGCTTCGCTCGCAGCTGGCCTCGGCTGAGGCACGGGTGAATGAAGCGCGCGCCTCTCATGCCCTTGCGATGAATACGGTTGAGCGTCAGCAGACGCTGATGGCGCGTGGCCATGTCTCGCAACAGCGGGTTGATGAAGCGCTGGCGCAGGCTGCGACCGCTGATGCGCGGATCGAAGCGGCGAAAGCGCAGGCCGATACGCTGCGCGTACAGATCGACCTTGCGAGCATCACGGCGCCTTATCCCGGTGTGATTACCGCTCGCAATTATGATGAGGGCGCCATTGCCCCGCAGGGCGCGCCGGTCTTCGCGCTGGTGGAAACAGGGGCTCTCGAGGCGCGGATCGGTTTGCCCGCAAACCTTGCCTCCACGCTTGAGGCGGGACAGGTCTATACGCTGCAAAGCGATAATGGGCCGATTGATGCGCGGCTGCGCTCTGTCACGGGTGTCATTGAGGCCGGACAGCGGAGTGTAACGACGGTGTTCGATATCACGGATGCAGCCACCGCTTCTGTCGGGGCTGTCGTGCGCCTGTCTCTCTCGCGCGATGTTGAAGAGAACGGCTTGTGGTTGCCGGTGTCCGCGCTCGCTGAGGGCCAGCGCGGGCTCTGGTCTCTCTATATTGCCGTTCCGCAGGAAGGTGGCTGGGTTGCGCGTCCGGGACTGGTCGAAGTGGTCCAGAGCGATGGCGAGCGGGCCTTTGTCCGCGGTGCGATCTCCAATGGTGACCGCATAATTGTGGACGGGTTGCAGCGTGTTGCGCCCGGACAGGCGGTTGCGCCGCGTCCTGCGCCAATCGCTGCGTCGTATTCAGCCGAAGGCTAGGGGAGGGGGAAACCCGCGATGCGTACGCTTTTCTACCGGCTCCCGCGGCTCAGCATCCTCGCCGTTCTCGTTATTGTGGCTGGCGCGATCGGCTCTCTCCTGACGCTTGGACGGCAGGAAGATCCGACGCTGGTTGAACGCTTCGGCTATGTGCTGACCACACTGCCGGGTGCCGACGCCGAGCGTATTGAAGCGACGATCACTGACCCGATCGAAAGCGCGATCCGCGAACTGCCGGAAGTTGATGAAGTCCGGTCGAGCTCGCGCCAGAACGTCTCGCAGATCAATATCTCGATGGATGAAGGGCTGACTGAGGCTGAAGTCGACGATGCCTGGACGCTGGTGCGAGCAAAAGTGGATGGCGCACGCGCCAACCTTCCGCCGGGGACAAGCTTTCCACGCATTGAGCGCCAGTATGTCGGTGCGTCGACCATGCTTGTCTCGCTGGTCTGGAGCGGTGAAGGCGAGGCCGAGCTTGCCGTCATGTCGCGCTTTGCCCGCAACCTGTCAGACCGGTTCCAGAACCTGCCAGGCACGGAAGAGACAGAGATTTACGGTCTGCCGCGTGAGGAAGTGCGGGTGGTCATCGACCCTGACGCGCTGTCTGCTGCTGGCCTGAGCATGAGTGATGCCGCCCAGCTGGTCGCGGCATCGGATGCCAAGGCCCCCGCCGGTCAGGTGCGCGGCGACCGCGCCGATGTAGGTGTAGAGATTGGCGGCTCATTCGACGGGATTGCGCGGATCCGCTCAGTGCCACTGGTCCAACGCCCGGACGGCAGCGCCCTGCGGGTCGGTGATATAGCAGAGGTGCGAAAAGGCATTGAGGACCCGGCGACGGTGATGAACTTCACCAATGGCCAGCGCTCGATCGTGGTGAGCGCCTTCATCCAGCCCAATCAACGTGTCGACCAATGGGCCGAGCGTGCGCGTGCACTGGTGGCGGAGTTCGACGCGGCGTCCCCTGCGGCCATCGATGTCCAGCTCGTCTTTGACCAGAGCGAATATACGAATGCGCGCCTCAACGGTCTTGCGCAGAACCTCGCCTTCTCTTCGGTGATCGTTTTCCTTGCGCTGTTTCTGGTGATGGGGTGGCGGGCGGCTTTTGTCGTCGGCGCCGCGCTGCCGCTGACCATCGCGCTGGTCCTCATCCTGTTCAACGTCTTCGGCTACCCGCTGCACCAGATGTCGGTGACCGGCCTCGTCATCTCGCTCGGTCTTCTCATCGACAATGCGATCGTCGTTTATGACGAGTATGATCAGGAGCGCGCGCGTGGACATGGCATCATTGAAGCCATCGATATTGCGCTGTCGAAGCTGTTCGGCCCGCTTTTCGCCTCGACGCTGACGACAGCGCTGGCCTTCGCGCCGATTGCACTCATGCCCGGCGCGGCAGGTGAGTTCATCGGTATGCTCGGCGTCTCGGTGATCTTCTCGGTTATCGCATCTTTCGTTCTGTCGATGACGATCATTCCGTTCTTAGCGGGGCGCTTTGACCGCAAGCGCATCATCGGCGAGCGCAAGAACTGGCTGCGCGACGGGATTTCCATTGATGCGGTGACCGACGGCTATCGCTGGACGGTGGGCGCTGTGCTGAAGTTTCCGCCGCTTGGTCTCGCCATCGGCCTCGTCCCCGCCCTGATCGGCTTTGCGCTTGGCGGCAGCCTGCCGCTCCAGTTTTTCCCGCAGACCGAACGCGATCAGTTCCAGGTCGAAATCAGCCTGCCACCGACCGCGACGATCTATGAGGCCGAGCGCGCCGCCATGCGCGCGACAGAGCTTCTGCGCGAATATTCAGAGGTCGAGCTTGTCAATTTCACGCTCGGGGAGTCCGCGCCGCGCGTCTACTACAATGCGTTCAACAATACGCAGGGCGTACCGGGCTTTGCGGCAGGCTGGGTGCAGCTGACCGATAATCTTTCGACGCGCCGTCTCGTTCGCCGGATACAGGACGATCTGCGGATGGAGTTTCCGGGCGCGCAGTTCCTGGCGCTGCCGTTCGAGCAAGGGCCGCCCGTGCCTGCGCCAATCGAGTTCTACATTCGCGGCGACAGCCTTGAAACGCTGAACCGTCTTGGCAACGAGACGCGGCGGGTCCTGTCTGCGACGCCGGGCGTCACCTATACGCAGGCGAGCCTGCAGCTTGGTGCCCCGACGGTTACGATCCGGGCTGATGAAGCCGCGACGGCGATGACCGGAGAGCGGCTGGCCGGTCTCGCGCAGGATGTTCGCGCCGAGCTGGAAGGCGTGCCGGCCGGGTCGATCCTGGAAGGCATCGAGGAAATCCCGGTTCGCGTGATCGCGCCGCAAGCGCGCCGGTCGCAGCTTTCAGACCTTCGCGCCATGTCGGTCGGCACCAATGCTGGCCGCGAGGGGGCGCCGCTGGCGACGCTCGGTGAGATGACGCTCGACCCTCAAACCGCAGTAATTACGAGGTTTGACGGGCGGCGGGTGAACCAGATCTTCGGTTTCACCGAGCCCTTCTCATTGCCGTCGCCTGTGCTGGAGAGTTTTCAGGAGCTGCTGGAAGCTTCCGATTTCGAGACGCCGCCCGGCTATGACATTCTCATAGGCGGAGAAGCGGAAACGCGGGCCGAGGCGACGACCAATCTTCTGTCGCTCGCCGTGCCACTCATTATCATCATGGCGGGCGCCGTGACGCTGGTGTTCAACTCCTTCCGGCTGTCGATGCTGATCCTGCTGACGGGTTTCCTGTCTGTCGGGCTCGCCTTTGGCGGGGTGTGGATGTTCAATCTGCCGCTGGGATTTAACGCGATCGTCGGCTCGCTTGGCCTGCTTGGCATTTCGATCAACAGTTCGATTGTGGTGCTGTCCTTGCTGCAGGGGAACGCGGCGGCGCGTGCCGACAATGTCCTTGCCCAGCGTGAAATCGTCGTCGATGCAACGCGCCATATCGTGGCGACCACGCTGACAACGATGGGCGGCTTCGTGCCGATCATCCTCACGGGCGATGTGTTCTGGCTGCCGCTGGCCACCGCGATTGCGGGCGGCGTGGCAGGCTCAGCGCTACTGGCGCTTTACTTCACGCCGGCGGCCTACAGGCTGATGACGATGAAGCCCGGACGGCGCCTGTTTGCGCGCCTGAGAGGGCGGCGCTACGACCCGTCCTTGCAGGCTTCGCAGGCAGAATGAATGCATCCGGCGTAACCTGCTGCTTACTTTTGCGGGGATAATCGCGGTCTGAACTGAGGTTACGGCTACAACGAAACTGAGCGCTGCAAGCATGTCATCGGAACAGGCACTCGATCTTTCTGAAATGGACCCGGCAGAATGGCGGGTGCTGGTGAATGAGGTTGTTTATGGCCCGTACACGCTGGGCCAGATGGTTGGCTTTATCGCTGAAAAGCGAGTTGGCCCGGGCACGCAGGTCGCCGAAGGCGATGGCGGGGCGTTCCTGCCAGCCCAGCAGCACCACCCGCTAATCGCTCATCTGAAAGAAGCGCTTCGCCCATCCGGTCAGCAGGAAGCGGTGGAGGAAGTCTCCAACTACCTCATCATCGCCAAGCTGACAGGGACAGGCGAAATCCAGCTCGTCAGCGTGCTGAACCGCCTTGGCAAGTTTGCCGAGATCATGCCGGGCGTCTGGGCGCTGCGGTCGAGTGTGAAGCAGGCGCGGCTGCGCGATCAGCTGAACCAGACGGTGACCTCTGCCGATCAGGTCATGATTGCCAATGCCTCTACAGGCCGGCTCGCCTGGCTCAATCTCGGGCCAGAGGCCGACGTCCACATCCGCAGGGTGTGGAACGCCGATCTCGACTAGGCAGGTTCTGCGACCTCAGCTGGGGCCGGGGCGGAGAGGCCCCGGATCATGTCAGCGGCCTTTTCCGCGACCATGATTGTCGGCGCATTCGTATTCCCGCTAACCAGCGTTGGCATCACGGACGCATCGACGACGCGAAGGCCTTCGATACCGCGCACGCGAAGTTCACCGTCGAGCGGGGCGGCATCATCGACACCCATGCGGACTGTGCCGACCGGGTGATAGATGGTCTCGCCGGATTTGCGGATGAAGGCGTCGATCTCTGCATCGGTGCGCACATCCTGGCCGGGCATGATCTCTTCACCGCGCAGGGCATCGAAGGCATTCTGGCCTGCAATCTCTCGGCAGATCTTGACGCCTTCGCGCATGGCGCGGCGGTCTTCTTCGGTGGCGAGATAGTTCGGGTCGATCAGCGGATGATCGAACGGGTCGGCGCTGGCGAGGGTCACGCTGCCGCGGCTTTCGGGGCGAAGTTGGCAGGCATGGATGGTAAAGCCATCCGCTTTCACTTGCGTGCGGGCATGATCGATCATGATGGCGTTTACGAAGTGAAGCTGCAGGTCAGGCCGGTCGAGGCCTTCGCGCGATTTCAGGAAGCCGCCCGCCTGCAGGAAGTTGTCGCGGCCAGCACCCTGCTTGCGCAACAGATAGTTGAGACCGACGGCGATCTTCTTGAGACCCGCCTGACGCGAATAGGCAGACAGTTTCTGGGTCATCTTGTGAATGACGGTGACGTCGAGATGGTCCTGCAGGTTCTCACCAATCCCGGGCATGTCCTGCACGACGTCGATAGAGTGTTTGCGAAGTTCAGCGGCCGGGCCGAGGCCTGAGAGCTTCAGGATCTGCGGCGACTGGACGGCACCTGCGCAGATGAGCACTTCGCGGTCCGCGCGCACGAGTGTCGGTTCAGCGCCGCGACCGGATAGCGTTTCGACGCCAATGGCGCGCTTGCCCTCAAACCGGATCTTCGAGACGAGCGCAGTCGACATGACGGTAAGGTTTGGCCTGTCTTTCAGGACAGGATGGAGGAAGGCACGCGCCGTGCTCCAGCGTTCGCCGTCATTGATGGTGCGCTGATAGGGGCCGACGCCTTCCTGCTGTGCCCCGTTGAAGTCTGGCGTATAGGGGTAGCCTGCCTGCTCACCGGATTTGATGAAGCTGTCATAGGCCACGGAGTCGAGAGGGCTGTCCTCTACGACGAGCGGGCCGTCCTGGCCGTGAAAGGTCTCATCCTTGCCGCGATAGCCTTCAGAGCGGCGGAAATAGGGGAGAACGTCAGCATAGCTCCAGCCAGTGAGGCCGGACTGGCGCCACTGGTCGTAATCGCGCGCATGGCCGCGGATATAGACCATACCATTGATGGAAGATGAGCCGCCCCAGCCCTTGCCGCGCGGCCACCAGAGCTTGCGACCGTCCATATGCTTCTGGGCTTCTGTGTAGAAGCCCCAATTGTGAGGGCCTGCATCCTTGATCAGGCCGCCGACGCCTGCCGGCATGCGGATCATCAGGCTCTTGTCCTGACCGCCAGCTTCAACGAGGCAGACATTTACGTCTGGATCGGCGCTGAGGCGGTTTGCGAGCACACATCCGGCGCTGCCTGCGCCGACGATCACATAGTCGAAGTTTGCAGTTTCTGGCATTTGATTTCTCCCTTGGCGGGGAGGTTTCCTGATTGTTGACGGCGGTGTCAACTTTTGATCGGCCATCAACCATTTGTGAACATAGGTTTCTTAACATCGGGGATGGACCGGCAACTGATCTTTGCCAGGGTCCGTCAGGCAGGAGGCCGCATGGAAGCCGTCAAACCAAGGGCAGCAGGACTGCGCCCAGCGCTCGACCTTCGCAAAGACAGGCGCCGCAACAGGCGCGTCAACGTCCAGCTGAATGGCCGCTTCCTTGCTGAAAGCGGCGATGACCACACGCTCCTGACAGAGAATATTTCGTGCGGCGGCGCTGCCTTCATGTCTCGCCAGAAGCCCGCGATCGGTAGCCGTGTCGTCTGTTACCTTGATGATCTCGGCCGCATCGAAACCGATGTCGTGCGCCATACTGATGCGGGATTTGCCGTCCAGTTCAGCGTGACCATGCGCAAGAAGGAAAAGATCGCCGACCGGCTGACCTGGCTTGCGAACGTAAAGGCGTTGGGGCTGACAGATGAGCGCGAGGCCCCGCGCTATGCCTCAGGTGGACCGGCGCTGGTGACCCGCGCGGATGGCCGTGTCCTGCAATGCCGGACGATCGATATCTCGCTGTCTGGTGCTGCTTTCGAGACCGATGGCCCTGCGCCTTTCGTCGGCGAGCGCGTGACGGTAGGCAATCTCGTCGGTGAGGTCGTGCGTACGCTGCGAAACGGGTTTGCCATCCGTTATGTCGGCAAGCAGGACGGCGGCTGAACGCTGCGCGAGCCTTGAAGCATCAGCTCAGGCGATCCATCTGCACAAAAAGACGCAAGGCTTGAAGGATAAGGCCCATGGTCGATAATCCAGACATTGGCGCACCGCCGCCACCATGGCGCAGACTGCGCTTCGAAGCGAAAGCTGCGGCTGCCGATGAGCCGACGCTTGCGAGCTATATCGATGCAGCGATCCTGTCGCATGACACGATCTGTCAGGCGCTGTCCTTTCATCTGGCAGAGAAGCTAGCGGGGCCTGAGATCGGTGCGCAGCAGGTGCGCCACGTCATCGCGCATTGCTATGACGAGAACCACTGGATGATCGAAGCGGCCGAGCGCGACCTTCAGGCTGTTCTCGAGCGCGACCCTGCCTGCCGCGGCCTGCTGCAGCCTTTCCTGTTCTTCAAAGGGTTTCTGGCCCTGCAGACCCAGCGCGTTGCAAACCGCCTGTGGCGCGATGGCCGTGAGACGCTGGCCTTCCATTTCCAGTCACGCGCCAGCGAGCGTTTCGGCGTCGACATCCACCCCGCTGTGAAGATGGGCACCGGTGTCATGCTGGACCACGCAACGAACATTACCATCGGTGAGACGGCCGTGGTCGGCGACGACTGCTCTATTCTGCAAGGCGTCACGCTTGGCGGTACCGGCAAGGAAGTCGGAGACCGTCATCCCAAGATTGGCCGCGGTGTTCTGGTGTCTGTCGGTGCCAAGGTTCTCGGCAATATCCAGGTCGGCGATGAAGCCAAGATTGCTGCGGGCAGTGTCGTCCTGAAAGACGTTGCGCCGCGCACCACGGTGGCGGGCGTACCGGCCCGTGTTGTCGGCGGCGGCGGAGAAGCCCCAGCCAGGAATATGGACCAGACGCTTCCTGAATCCTCCTAGGCAGCTGGATATCGGCACAAGACTCGCATAGAACATCCCGTAAGGGCACAGGGGTGGTTTCTCATGCTTAGATTGCTTGGCGGGTTTTCAATCGCCTCCACGAAGATTGTCGCGACCTTCTTCATGGTCATCATACTGATGCTGCTGGGCATCGTTTTCTTCCCGCGCCAGCTCAATCAGATCAATGATGTCGCCAACTGGATCGCGAATATCGACTTCGTGCGCAATCCTGACATTCCCCAGACTGCGGTCGCCGTTTTTCGTAATTTCGTGAATGAAACCACGATCTTCGGCATTCTGATGACGCTGATTGCGCGTGCGTTTGTCGAGTTCATTTTCTGGCTCTGCGCTATTCTCTGGCGGGTCGCGAACCCGCGCGAAGATGAGGATGGTTTCAAGCGCCGCAGCTTCGACCCCAGCGAAGACGTCCCGCCGACCTATTCACGCAACTGAAGAAAAGGCGCGTTCAGCCGTTTCAGCGCTTCGCCAATTGATATAGCTCTCTGCGCGAATACAGGAGACGATGATGAGCGAAGATCTGAAGAAGAACGAAACCCAGCTGCTCGAAGCCTATCTCAAAGGCAAGCTGAACCCGGACATCCGCCTTGTTAGCCGGTCGCAGACCGATGATTCCGTCGAAGTCTATCTCGGCTCGGAGTTCATCGCGGTGATCTACAAGGACGTCGATGAAGGCGAGACATCCTACCAGTTCCAGATGACGGTCCTTTCAGAGGATCTGGGCGACTGAGCCCCCCGCTGCTATCTGCCGACCGCCTCAGCAAGAGATTTGGTGAGACGGTCGTGGTGGATGGCGTCAGCCTCGATCTGGCCGCAGGCGAAACGCTCGCCCTGATCGGCCATTCGGGGTGTGGAAAGACCACGACACTGAAAATGCTGAACCGGCTGGTAGAGCCGGACGCGGGCGAAGTCTGGCTTGGCGGAACACGCGCCCATGACATGCCTGCGCATGAATGGCGCCGCCGGATCGGCTTCGTTATCCAGAGTGCGGGGCTTTTCCCGCACCGCAGCGTGGCAGAAAATGTTCTCGTCACGCCCCGCCTCCTCGGCTGGGATGGGGCGCGCCAGAAGAAAAAGCTAGATGAGCTTCTCTCCATGGTCGGCCTTCCCGCCGAGCGATATGCAGAGCGCTATCCGACGGCGCTGTCGGGCGGTGAGCGTCAGAGGGTAGGTCTTGCGCGCGCCCTTGCCGGTGAGCCTGAAATCATCCTGATGGATGAGCCATTTGCGGCCCTCGACCCGATCACGCGAACCAGCCTCATCGACGATATGGTGCGCCTGAAGAAAGAGCTCGGCTTTGCCTCTGTGCTGGTGACGCATGATTTTGCAGAGGCGCTGCGCCTCAGCGACCGCGTGGCCGTCATGGATGGTGGGCAGATCGTGCAGAAGGGCACGCCTGCAGAACTGATCGCAAATCCCGCGACGGATACGGTTCGCGACCTGTTGGCCGCGCCGCGTCGGCTGGCTGAAACGGTCGGGCGCGCCTTTGCCGGGCAAGAGACATGAGCGGCTTCCTGGCAGAAGAGCTTGCCGCGTTCCCGGCCAACTATTCGGGCCACCTGAAGCTTGCGCTTGGCGCACTCGCAACGGGTCTTCTGGTGTCGATCCCGGCCGGCATCCTCGCTGCGCGTCAGAAATATGTGGCAGGTCCCGCGCTCGCCACCGCGAGCGTGATCCAGACGATACCGGGCATCGCGCTTCTGGCGCTCATGGTGCCGCTGATGGGCGGGATGATCGGCTTCTGGCCAGCTTTCGTTGCGCTCTCGCTTTATTCCATTCTGCCGATGCTTCGGAACACGATTGTCGGGCTGCGCGGTGTGGATGAAGACGTGCGTGAGGCAGCCTTGGCGGTCGGGATGACGGCGCGCCAGCGCCTGCGCGAAGTGGATCTGCCTCTGGCGGCGCCAGTTATTGTTGCAGGTTTGCGTACCGCATCAGCCTGGGTGGTCGGGACGGCGACCCTCTCGACGCCGGTCGGGGCGCGCAGCCTCGGCAATTATATCTTTCAGGGTCTGCAGACCCGTAACTGGACAGCGGTGCTGTTCGGATGCCTCGTCTCAGCTGCGCTGGCGCTCGCGCTGGACCAGATCATCGCGCAGTTCGAGAAATCTGCGAGCGAGCGCAAGCGCTCACATGCGATTGCCGGGGTGGTGGGCCTCGTCCTCATCATCCTTCCGGCGCTGCTTGTCCTCAGTCCACAGCGCGCTGGGCCAGCTTCGTCCTCTTCGCCTGCTGCCGAGGTCGCTGACAGCGGCAATGCCCTGCCGCTTGAAGGGCAAACGATAACTGTCGCCAGCAAGGGGTTTACCGAGCAATACATCCTCGCCGACCTGTTGCGCCGGACTCTTGAAGCGCAGGGCGCTGAGGTCCGTATCCGGGAAGGTCTCGGAACAACGGTGGCCTTCGACGCGCTCGCGGCGAACTCGGTCGATATCTATGTCGACTACACGGGGACTGTCTGGGCGAGCCTGATGGGGCGGGAAGAACCCGCCCAGCGCGCCGACATGTATGCACAGGTTTCAGCCTGGCTGCTGGAAGAGCACGGCGTTCTCAGCGCCGGAAAGCTGGGTTTTGAGAATGCCTACGCGTTCGCGACCAGTCCCGAGACAGCCGAGACGTATGATCTTGAGACAATCGGGGACCTGCCGGGCACGCCGCTATCGATAGCGAGCGATCCTGAATTCTTTGGCCGCCCTGAATGGACGCGGACGCGGGACACATACGGGCTCGAGAGCCTTTCTCCGCGAAGCATGGATTCGGCTTTCATGTATGATGCGGTCCGGCGCGGCGAGGTCGGTCTGATCACGGCCTACACAACTGATGGCCGTATCGACGCTTTCAATCTTGTCCTGCTGGAGGACACTTTTTCGGTGTTGCCGCCTTATGACGCCTTCATGCTGGTTGGGCCTGAAGCGCGCGAAAACACGGCGCTTCTGAATGTTCTCGGCTCGCTGGAAGGTGAGATCTCGACAGCGCTGATGCGCAAGGCAAACTCACGTGTCGATCTGGAACGCCAGAGCACGACAGAGGCTGGCGCGTGGCTGTACGAGCAGATATTCCCGGCGGACTAAAGACGCACAAGAAAACAGGCGGCCCGCACGGACCGCCTGTCTTTATCCTCAGATGTTCTGACCGCTAAAGAACGCCGAGCATTTCCGCGACGAGCGGATGGCGCACGATGTCCTGGCCCTCGAGATATATGACTTCGGCGTCTGACAGTCCGGCGAGCTTTTCGGCGGCCTGGGCGAGACCCGAAAGGGATGGCAGGAGGTCCGACTGCTGCGGATCGCCCGTCACCGCCATGGTGGAGTGCCAGCCAAGCCGGGTCAGCAGCATCTTGAGCTGGGTGTAGGTGCAGTTCTGGGCTTCATCGATGACAACAAAGGCATTGTTCAGAGTGCGCCCGCGCATGAAGCCGATCGGGGCGATCTCGATCAGGCCTTCGCTCATCATGTGTTTGAGCTGCTGCGGCGAGAGCCGGTCGGCGAGGGCGTCATAGAGGGGGCGCAGGTAGGGCGCGAGCTTGTCTTCCATGGCGCCGGGCAGGAAGCCGATCTGCTCCCCGGCTTCGACGGCCGGGCGGGAGAGAATGATGCGCGCAACCTTGCCGGATTGTAGCGCTTCGACGGCCTTGCAGATCGCAAGATAGGTCTTGCCCGTGCCTGCCGGGCCGAGGGCGCAGACGAGCGATTTGGTTTCGAGCGCCTTCATCAGACGCGCCTGGTTTTCAGAGCGTGGCTTTACATTCTTCTGATAGCGCTGATCGCGCGGCGTGTTCGGGTTGCGGACCTTGTCCGCATCGTCGGGGTGCCATCCGCCATTGATCGCGTAGAGGCGTGCTTCCTGTCTGGACTTGCCGCCCATCTCTTCGAGGAAGCCCATGGCTTCAATCTCGTTCCTGGCTTTCTGACGCTTGGACACAGCACGCTTACCCATGAGGATCTCCTTTTCGGGCACAAAAAAACCGCCGGGCGGAATGCCGGGCGGCGACGAAGAACGGGGAGTGACTGGCTCCGGACCCGAGAGAGGGGCCGGGCGGGGTGGGTGTCAGGAATGGTCTCTGGACCATCAGCACTTGCCTCGCGAATCTCAACACCATTAGAGATTACCAGTATTAAGGCCCGGTTAACCAGTCGGTTTGGGCCAATAAAGTTTTATGAGAAGGGAGCCCTCCAATATGGCACTATTTGACCTCGATGGCGTGAAACCAGTCACACCGGACAGCGGCAACTACTGGGTGGCCGAGAATGCGACCGTTCTTGGCCGCGTGATTCTGAAGGAGAATGCCAGCGTCTGGTTCAATGCTGTGCTGCGGGGGGACAATGACCCGATCGAGATCGGCGAGAATTCCAACATCCAGGATGGCAGCGTGCTGCATACCGATCACGGCGTGCCGCTGACCATCGGCAAGAACGTCACTGTCGGCCACATGGTCATGCTTCATGGCTGCACGATTGGCGATGGGACCCTGATCGGGATTGGTTCAACAATCCTGAACCGCGCAAAAATCGGCAAGAATTGCATCATCGGGGCACATTCGCTCATTCCCGAAGGCAAGGAGATCCCGGACAATTCGTTGGTCATGGGCGCGCCAGGCAAGGTGGTGCGCGAGCTCGACGACGGCGCTGCGCAGATGATCGCAGCGTCCGCCAAGGTCTATGTCGAAAACTGGAAGCGGTTCAAATCAGGACTGACCCGCATAGACGGCTAGTCGCCTAGTCGTTGCTGGCCACGAGTTTGAGGCGTGGTTCCTTGGTGCGCGCGTCTGGCGGGTAGATTGCCGTCAGGCGGTGACGCCAGACGGGACGACCACGCAGGAAGGTCTCACCGCCGAGGGCCTGATAAAGGCCAAGGATGCGCGCGCCTGTCTCGATATGAGGCGGTTTTGCCAGCGGTGCGAGTGTCATTTCGATATCAACGCGCTCCCCGGTGAGGGATTCGCCTCGTGCGCGAACGATGCCGGGCAGCTTTTCACGTGAGATGATCTTCAGGAGGCTCGACAGCATATCGCGGTCATGGCCGGTCCATACGCCGAGAAAGTCATGGTCTGCCAGTTCGCGGCCAAGACAGGACTGAAGCTGGATGCCAGCGGTCCGGAAGAGCCACTGGTCGTCACCTTCCTGCTGGATCACGAAAAGTCGCTCGATCAGGTCCGGATGGTCCTTCGTTGTTGGCCCAGCCGGGACGTCCGACGCAGCAATAGACATGCGCTGCCAGGCAGACAGCAGGGTCTGGCTGTTCGGATGTAGGGTTCTGTCGAGCATTTTGACCTGCTTCTATATTCTGGCGTTTTCTCTAAAGCGTTCGACGGCCCGCAGGCTGTCGCCCACCCCTCATCGCAAGGCGCGGGCCAGTTCAGTTCGCTCCGCTGCGGGACAGATTTTCCGCCATCGGAACATTTTTCGCGGATCAGGCGAGAACTGGCACGCGGTGTGCATCTCCTGAGGGGAAGAGCCACGGAGACCCCTTATGCGCGTTTCATCACGACACACCCTGTTTGCCGGCGCTGGTGCAGCAGTCATCATAACCCTGTCAGGCCTCGCCTGGGCTGGCGGTGGAAATGGCGGTAATGGCGGTTGCAATACGTGTACCGCAAAGCCGGTTTCCCCTCCGACTTATAATGGCGGCCGTTCGGGCTGCTGTGACGGTGGCAAGCAGCATGCCCTGCGCGTGCCGGGCGTGAACGTGGCAGGTCCGAACATTTCCATCGGCGGCACGAATGTGAACGTGCATGGCGGCAGCCTGAATGTGTCGGCGCAGAGCTATCTCAATGTCACCGCAGGTGCATCGTCTTCCAGCGAAGTGATCGCCTATGCAGGTGGCGGCGGCGGTTTCGGCGGCCCGGCTCCGGTTGGCGTGACCTCGATCGGCCAGCTCAATGTGAGCGGCGCTGAAGAGACCTATACCGACACCGTGACCGAGCAGGTCCCTGAGACCGAAGAATACTGTGTCGACGAGGTCAGCTATCGCATGGCTTACCGTGCCGTTCAGGCTGTCTGCATCGATGACACCGGCTCACCGCATCCTGCTTCGCAGGTTGATGGTGGCCGCGATATCGCAGGCAATTATAACGGCGAAGTTTTCCGCTGTGTCGCTGGTTCGCGTCTTCAGGTCACGCTTGGCGAGATCTCGAATGGCCGCGCCGACTTCAACCGCGGCCAGACCATGGCCTGTGCCAAAGGCGAAGCGCTGGTTCACCGTCCGGGCGGCGACCTGATGTGCGCCCCGCAGACGCCGCAGCGCGACTGCAATGAGCGTTCGCTCCTTCGACGTTACGGCCCGGGTATCAAGGTGGTTGAAGCCCGCGTTGCCCAGGAAGTCTGCGTGCCACAGACCCGCACGGTGATGCGCGAAGTGACCCGTCAGGTCCAGCGCGTGCGCCAGGCTGAAGGCAAGCCGATGGTGTTCGATGGCGGCGTTGGCCAGGGCGTCTATTAGGCTACCAGTAATTTAAAAGGCAGGGACGCGTATTCTTTGCGCGCTTTGTGGGGGGAGAAACGCCGTGCTGTGGCTGCACGGCGTTTCTTTTTTTGATTTTGAACAATCTACCCGCTGAAATGTCGCGGCTCTGGCATTGCGGGTTGCATCTCTGCATAGCGCTGCTAATCAGGCGGAGAGTCCGTTAGAGGCTTGCTCAAATAATAAATCATACAGTTTGGAGACGTTAGATGAGGTTTCTTCCCAAGCCTTCGGTCAACTCGAAGGTGATAAAATTGTCGCTCTGCGCCAGCGTTGGTCTTGCGGCACTAATGAGCACGCAGGTGCTTGCTGCTTCCGCCCAGGAAGGCGAACAGGCCGAAGAAGGCCAGCGCCGCCTGAACGCTGTGGTTGTTGAGGCAACCCGCCGCGCCGGCACAACCGTGCAGGATGTGCCTGTGTCTGTTACGGCGTTCGACGCGTCGCTCCTGGAAGACACTGGCGTTGCGCGTCTCAATGACATTGAGCAGATCGCACCTTCGGTCCAGATTTCGCAGTCTGAATCTGCAGCATCGGGCACGAGCATTTCGATCCGCGGCGTTGGTACCGGTTCGAACAATCCGGGCTTTGAGCCTGCCGTCGGCGTCCTGATCGATGGCGTGGTTCGTACAAAGACGGGTATCGCCCTTTCCGAAATGCCTGAACTGGCCAGCATCGAAGTGCTGCGCGGACCACAGGGCACGCTTTATGGCCGCAACACGTCGGCTGGTGTCGTCTCGATCAATACCGCCAAGCCGCAATTCGAGCCTGATGCCTATCTGAAGGCAGGTTTTGGCAACTACAATATGTATAGCGGCGAAGCGATGGTTACCGGTCCGATTTCGGACAATGTCGCCGTACGCGTCGACCTGCTCAAGCGTTCGCGCGACGGCTATATCGAAGACGTAAACAGCGGCCGCGAGTTCAACAATCTCGACCGTTTCCTTATGCGCGGGCAGATGCTGTTTGAAGAAGGCGATGCCAGCCTCCGGGTCATCGGCGACTTCGGCAAGACCAATGAAGACTGCTGTGTCGCAGTGAACTTCAACCCAGGTCCGCTTGGCGCAGCCGTCAATGCAGGTGCTGCGCGTCTCGGCCTGGTCGGCATTCCGTCCGCCGACCCTGAAGATCTGAAAGTCGCAATTTCTCCAAACCGTGATGTCTCTGACGACGTCGAGGAATGGGGCATCTCTGCTGAATACCGCAACCGCGTCTTTGGCGATGCCAACCTGACGACGATCACGTCGTACCGTGACTGGGACGCCCTGCGCGATCAGGATATCGACTTCTCGGGCATCGATCGCGCCTATCGCGATGGCACGACGATCGGCGACAAGACGTTCACGCAGGAAGTTCGCCTGCAGGACACCTATGGCCGGCTCGACTGGCTGGTCGGCGCGTTCTACATGAACCAGGAAACGACCTATACCGACACGATCCGCGTCGGGACGCAGGCTAACCTCTACACCGACCTTGTTGCGTTCGGTGCCGCTGGCGGCCAGATCTTTGGCAGCCTCGACCCAACGGGCACGGTCGTCCCGTCCCTTCTTGGCAATATCAACCCGCTGACTGGCGCACCTGCTGCACCGGGCACGCCGGGTACGGTGCCATTCTTCATTCCTGGCTTCCAGCCGGGTCAGGGCCAGGACACCGACGATTTCAAGCAGACGACGAACGCTTTCGCGCTCTTCACGCATAATGAAATCGAAATCACGGATCGCCTGACGGCGACCGTGGGTGTTCGCGGCAACTATGAAGAGAAAGAGGTCGAGTACGATCTCGATGGCAACGTCACGCCATGTAACTTCTTCGCAGCCCAGCCGGGTGTCGCAGCCGCTCTCGGCCAGCTTGCGCTTCTCGTCTGTAACCCGGCCGTGAATAGTGAGTTCAGCGTCTCGGATTCTGACAAGTTTGACGAAACCACGGTCAGCGGTACCGCGAAACTCGCCTATGAGTTCTCGCCAGACTTCATGACCTACGCGTCTTACTCACGCGGCTACAAGGCCGGCGGTTACAATCTTGACCGCTCTGGTTTCGACAGCGTGCTGTTTGGCGGAAATGGCCCACAGCCATCCGACCTGCAATTCGATTCCGAAACGGTCGACGCCTATGAAATCGGCTGGAAATCGAGCTTTCCGAACCTGAATGCGACGATGAATGGCGCGATATTCTATCAGGATGTGACCGACTTCCAGGAGAACCTGTTCACGGGCACGAACTTCCGGACCTTCAACTCTGATGTTGAAAGCTATGGTCTGGAACTCGACACCTCGATCGCACCGGCTGACGGGCTGACCTTCCAGGGTGGCTATGCGTACACCAAGGCTGAGCGCCAGGGCGATATCCTCGTGCCATCCGGCACCGGGACGCTGACACTGCTGGCCCCCGGCGGCGAGCAGCTCGTCAACGTGCCAGAGCACGTGGTGACGGCATCGGGCACCTATCTCTACCCGGTCTCCGATAATCTCGAAGCACTGTTCCACGTGAATGCGCGCTACAACTCCGAGACCGCCCTGTCTGTGACATCAGCTGGGCTGACCGATAATGACGCTTACGCGCTCTTTGGTGCGCGCGTTGGCATCCAGTCACGCGACGGTCAGTGGGAGCTTTCGGTGTTTGGTGAGAACATTACCGACGAGTACTACAACTTCCTCGCCTTTGGTGTTCCTGAGCAGACCGGCACCAATGCCGTCTATCCAGGCACTCCGGCCATGTATGGCGCAGAGCTGAAGGTGAACTTCTAGGGCTCAAGCGTTCCGAACTGAAATGGGAAAGCCCCGCCAGCCTGACTGGCGGGGCTTTTTTTATGGTTTCGGGCGCTTGATGAGGGCGATAGACGCCAGAATAAAGCTCAGCACTTCGAAACTGGCGAAGGCCCAGCCATTGAAGGTCGGGCTGTCGCCGATAATCAGCGATACCAGCCGAGCGAGCGTGTAGCCGCCCATATAGACAATCAGGAACCAGAGCGCTGGGCGCTCAAATCGGGCTGGCATCAGCGCGCCGGCACCGGTGAGGCCTGCAGCTGCAAGGCTCACCCCGCCAAATATGCCGCGCATCTCGAACGCGGCATTGGAGCCGGTGACGGTTACATCCAGCCGGGCTGTCATTCCGATTGGGTCAATAATGGACCAGAGGCCGAAGCCGACGAAGAGAATGGCGATCGCGCCGAGAAAGATACGTGTAAGCATGCAAGGCGATATAGGCCGGAATTTGCGGCGGCGAATCAAAAACCCCTGCCATCTTGCGAGGGCAGGGGCCTTGGATCGGCAGATCCTCAGTCGTTTTGCGCGCTACTGCTCGCCGAGCGACTGAATGGTTGCGGCATTGCCGACAGCGCTGGCAGAGCCGTAGACGCTTCCGCCATAGCTGATGCTGGCCTGGCCTTGCGCGATGATATTGGCCGCATTGTGCTGGTTGATCCGGCCGCCGACGGCGCCATCGCTGCAGAAATTACAGACCGTAGCCGTTGCGGCGTTACCGATAGCGGTTGAGGTCACGATGCCCGTACCGCCGGTCCAGGATGCGCCATTGAGGTCTGCATAGCTGTAAACCGTACCGCTATTGTACTGGTCGGCATAAAGAACAGTGTCAGATCCGACATTCGAGATCAGCGCGGAGTTACCGACACCGTAGGAGCTTGCATTCGCATAGCCATTCCAGTGATCAAGGGTCACATAGGTCTGTGCGTCGATATCAGCATTGTTTTCCTGCTGAGTCGGCGCGCCATCAACGCCAAGCGTCGCATAGCCCCACTCATTATGGACCGTGGCAGAGTTACCGAAGCTGTTTGTTGCTGCAATGACGTTCGTGCCATTGCCCATATAGACATCGGTCGACGCAGAAACGCGGGTGCCGCTCTCGGTTTTCTGCAGGGCGCGGTTATAATTCGTGGTCGAATAGCCGGTCGAGGACGAGGCATTTGCGCCAGCAGTCGTTGCAAAAGAGGCCGATGTGCCATCGCAGCACATGTCAGCGTCGGTTTCTGCAGTGACATTCGCAGCGCTGTACTGCGTCTGGTCGGCAATGCTGAAGCCTTCATTATTGTCATTGGTCGACACGTTCGCGACCGCTGTCGTGGCGCTCGCTACCTGATCAGCCTGATAAAGGTCCAGTCGGCTGTACGCATCGACAGAGCCAGCGGCCTGCTGCTGCGCATAATAGCCGTTCGAGCCGTAATTCGTGCCGCCCGAAGACGCGTTGGCATAGGCCGTCGTTGTTGAGACAGCTGTGCCAGCCGAGTAACCGCGTAGGCGATTCGTCGCGACTGCCGCCGCATCGAAGCTTTGGCGGACCTCAGCATCGATATCACCTGCATGGCGGGTAGCGCTTGCGAGATTGCCGACAGTTGTCGAGGTGGAGACGCCGTTCGGCGTGTGATCGTCCAGCTGGACATCCATATCAGCCCAGACATTGCCGAACTGGACCTGGTCGATCGTGCCGGAAGCGACGTTGGCCGTGCTTTCAGCTTCCGATTCGGTCGCCTCGTCGCCCATATAAGGAATGTATTCCCAGTCCTGGGCGGCTGCGATGGCCGTCGTCGAGGCGGCGATCGCGAGAAGAGCCGAAAATCTGATTGCTGTCTTGGGCATTCTGGCCTCCATGAAGCAGTTATCTGTATCCGTGCGGGCGACTAGTTGCGGCCGCGAAGGACAGGGTCACGGCGGTTGTGCCAGGCCGAGACGGACTGACGCGATGGGCCGTTATATTCCTCGAGCGGAGCACCTGCCGGGCGGAAGTCGCCGGTGACGCTGTTGGTCGAGATGCCGCCAGCCGTCAGGGCACAGACGTCAGAGGTCGGTGCAGCGTAGAGATTCGCCATCATTTCCAGAACGGCACGCTCGAGAACTGAGCGAATCGCAAGCTGGATAGGCTCCTGCGCGCGGCCACCGATACCGATGTCGAACACATTGCCATTGGCGAAGTCGAACACGCCGAGCGAAACTTCGCGGCCAATGATCTGCTTCTGGTAGGAAATGACATCGACAACCTCGAGGCTCTCGGTTTCAACGAGACGCAGGTCGAGGCCCACATTGATGACATAGAGCTTGGCGCCGATGGAGCCTTTGGTGTCCATCGCGTCGGTGTCGCCGACAAAAGCTTCACCGCCAACCGAACGGATATTGTAGTTCAGCTCGGTGATGCCGCCGATCAGGTAATAGTCCGAACCCGGGATGGAGCCGGCATTGATGCGGCGGAAGTCCTGGGCCACATCGTCGCCGATCAGGCGGTTATTGGCGTATTTAAGCTCGAGCTCTGAAACAGAGGTATCGAATCGTTCGACCAGGCGGGCACCGGCTTTCGCAAAAGCGGAGATTGCCATGAGCGAGGCGCCCTGGGTCACGCGGCGGCCACCTTCAAAGTCTGCCTTGCCGGTATAGTCGAGGATGCGGCCGACCGCGATTCGCGGGGCGGCGTATCCGCTCTGACGGGCATAGTGGCCCATGCAGACGAGACCGTCGGAATAAGGCGTCGGGTTGGCGGTCACCGGGGCGTTGCCAATCGGGTCAGCATAGTTGCCGCCCGGGCCTGCTACCGGAGAGACACAGCCGGTTGCGAGCATGGCGCCTGCCAGGACTGCACCGGAGAGCCGCTTGGTTGCGGTCGATTTTGTCTTGCCGAGATTGATCATTGCAGGTCGAGCTCCCCATTGAGAACGACCGTCTGGTCGCCATTGTTGATCTGCGTGGAATCAATGATCACGGTGTTGTAGTTTCCGTTCGTGACCACGTTGAGCTGATTGCCGATTGCTGTTCCTGATCCGAGCATGCCCGGTGCACCTTCCGTCTGACCCCAGCTTGTGTAGAGGCCGGTGCCGAGTCCGGTGCCGCCATTGATCAAGCCATTGATAACGACGCGATTATTGCTCGCATCACGTGAAGTTGCGGTAAACGGCTGGCTTTCTTGTCCAGGAGCGAAGCCGTACGGGCGCTCAAATTGCGAAGCGCTGGAGGCAGCTTGCGCGGCTGCTGGCTGCGCGAAGCCCGCACCAGCTGCGATTACAAGGCCTGCCAGGCCGGTAAGAATTTGCGTCGTGTGTTTCATCTGCCGATCCCTTTTGGGGTTGATGCAGGGATCGGTTGCAATGGGTGTGCCAGTTTGCGGGAGCGGCGAGAGTTATTTTCGCCTCCTTGGGGAACACGTCACCGGCTTTTAGCGCCATCAGGGCGCAACTGACGGGGGAAATTGTGCCGATTTGCATCAGACTGACGCTTGCGGAAAACGAGTGATTCCTTCGCGCGCACGTGTGCGTGTGTTATAGAAGGACGAAACCGGAGCCAGAAAACTGGCCAGAGAGAACAGGGAGGATGAACATGCTGATTGAGCAGATCTTGAAAACGAAGGGCGGCGAAGTCCTTACAATCGACGCGCAAAGTTCACTGGGCGATGCAGCGAGATTTCTGGATGATGCGAAAATCGGGGCTGTCGTTGCCGTTAATGACTCGGGCCTTGCAGGTGTTCTCTCTGAGCGGGACATTCTTCGCCAGGTCGCACGGCACGGCGCGGATGCGCTGCAGATGACAGTCGAAGAGTCGATGACCCGCGGCGTTATCACAGCCAATCCGACCGAAAGCCTCGACCAGTGCCTTGCCCGTATGACTGACCGGCGCGTGCGCCATCTGCCCGTCATGCGGGACGGACGTCTTGCTGGCATCGTGTCGATCGGTGACCTCGTGAAATGGAAGATCGAGGAAACGCGCGCCGAAGCCGACGCCATGGCTGACTATATCAAAGGGCAATAATCACCTGTCAGGTGATATTAAGGCTTGCCAAGAACGACGAACAGATTCTATATGATCGGTTCCATCTGAAACGCCTCTGTCTATGTGGGGCCGGTGAATAGTCGGCTCAGCAAGGCAGCGTTTTGCGCCAAAAAGGCAGGGTGGCGGTGCGAACTGCCAAGCCTGTCAAAGAAGTGCAGAAGGGTTGTTGACGGAGGACGGACCGGCAAATAGAAGCCGCCCTTCTTCTGGAAAGACCTTCCGGTGAAAACGAGGTTCTCATGAACTTCGCGGGATCCGGGTTGTGCTTCAAACACTGCAGTTTCCGGCTTTCAGCCAGTCGCTGCAGAAGAGTGCAAAAGGGTTGTTGACGGGGGTTGGGCCGGTCTTTAAGAGCCGCCCTTCTCTTGGAGACGACCTGCCAGACGGAAGGGACCTTTCGGGGTTCTGGACGGACGGCAAGCGCTTTTGTTTCTGCGGATTTTGGGCCTTGTGCCGAGAACTGCAGAGGGTGCTGAAAAGGTTGTTGACGGGGGTCGGGCCGGTCTTTAAGAGCCGCCCTTCTCTTGGAGACGACCTGCCAGACTGAAGGGACCTTTCGGGGTTCTGGACGGACGGTAAGCGCTTATGTTTCTGCGGTTTTCTGGCCTTGTGCCGCGAACTGCAGAGGGTGCGAAAAAGGGTGTTGACGGAGTTTGGACGGCCTCATATATGCCGCCCTCTCCTGAGACGCTCAACTGGTTGAGACGGTGCCTCACGGCACAGATCGAAAGCCGGGTTTCGCGCTTCAAATTGCAGGTTTCGCGGGTCACTGCGAAGTTCTGCAGAAAGCGCAAAAAAGGGTGTTGACGGGGAATTCGGTGGCTCATATAAGCCGCCACTTCCGAAGCGGGGCAGACTGCTCCAGCCGAGGGAAGCGGGCTCCGGCCCTGGTTGTTTGACATCGTAGGATTATGGAAGAGAAACGCAGGCGGCATGAATAGCTTGCGGAGCCCTCAGGGGCTCCAATGCGATCATGACGATGCGTTTCAAGGAAATACCTTTCACTATTATTGGTTTCGGCCAGTGATTTTGTGAAAAGGGTTTCCCGTCAAAACGCAAAATTGCAATCAGCAATTTCCGGCCTCTATTCCAAGAGGTCGAGTACGTCAGAGATCGAGCACTCAACCTGAGAGTTTGATTCTGGCTCAGAACGAACGCTGGCGGCAGGCTTAACACATGCAAGTCGAACGACATAGTGGCAGACGGGTGAGTAACGCGTGGGAACGTACCCTTCACTACGGAATAGCTTCTGGAAACGGAAGGTAATACCGTATACGCCCTCCGGGGGAAAGATTTATCGGTGAAGGATCGGCCCGCGTTAGATTAGTTTGTTGGTGGGGTAATGGCCTACCAAGACTACGATCTATAGCTGGTCTGAGAGGATGATCAGCCACACTGGGACTGAGACACGGCCCAGACTCCTACGGGAGGCAGCAGTGGGGAATCTTGCACAATGGGCGAAAGCCTGATGCAGCCATGCCGCGTGAATGATGAAGGCCTTAGGGTTGTAAAATTCTTTCGCCAGGGATGATAATGACAGTACCTGGTAAAGAAGCCCCGGCTAACTTCGTGCCAGCAGCCGCGGTAATACGAAGGGGGCTAGCGTTGTTCGGAATTACTGGGCGTAAAGCGCGCGTAGGCGGGCTATTAAGCCAGATGTGAAAGCCCGGGGCTCAACCTCGGAATTGCATTTGGAACTGGTAGCCTAGAGACCAGGAGAGGTTAGCGGAATACCGAGTGTAGAGGTGAAATTCGTAGATATTCGGTGGAACACCAGTGGCGAAGGCGGCTAACTGGACTGGTACTGACGCTGAGGCGCGAAAGTGTGGGGAGCAAACAGGATTAGATACCCTGGTAGTCCACACCGTAAACGATGAATGCTAGTTGTCTGCGCGCATGCGTGCAGGTGACGCAGCTAACGCATTAAGCATTCCGCCTGGGGAGTACGGCCGCAAGGTTAAAACTCAAAGAAATTGACGGGGGCCCGCACAAGCGGTGGAGCATGTGGTTTAATTCGAAGCAACGCGCAGAACCTTACCCGCGTTTGACATGCCCTGTTTGGTTACCAGAGATGGTTTCCTTCATTTAGTTGGCAGGTGCACAGGTGCTGCATGGCTGTCGTCAGCTCGTGTCGTGAGATGTTGGGTTAAGTCCCGCAACGAGCGCAACCCTTATCCTTAGTTGCCAGCACGTTTGGGTGGGCACTCTAAGGAAACTGCCGGTGCTAAGCCGGAGGAAGGCGGGGATGACGTCAAGTCCTCATGGCCCTTACACGCGGGGCTACACACGTGCTACAATGGCAGTGACAATGGGATAATCCCAAAAAGCTGTCTCAGTTCAGATTGTCCTCTGCAACTCGAGGGCATGAAGTTGGAATCGCTAGTAATCGTGGATCAGCATGCCACGGTGAATACGTTCCCGGGCCTTGTACACACCGCCCGTCACATCATGGGAGTTGGATCTACCCGAAGACTGTGCGCTAACTTCGGAGGCAGCAGGCCACGGTAGGTTCAGCGACTGGGATGAAGTCGTAACAAGGTAGCCGTAGGGGAACCTGCGGCTGGATCACCTCCTTTCTAAGGATGCTTTCTGATTGTCTGCTCACGCAGGCTTCGAAAGCTCTGATAGACATAGCTGCAGAGCTTGCTCTGACAGCAAAACATATGCGGCTGTTTGTGCCGTCTTCGTTTCTCTTCCTTCATTCGCCGTGCCGGCCAGCTGGACGGCATAGTTCAGCGAGCCCCCGGGTCCTGGTATAAGGGCCGGTAGCTCAGGTGGTTAGAGCGCACGCCTGATAAGCGTGAGGTCGATGGTTCAACTCCATCTCGGCCCACCACGACCCAAGGGAGTGCGCCGGGCCCTATGCTGCAGCTTGATACTGGTACTTTTGGGGCCTTAGCTCAGCTGGGAGAGCGCCTGATTTGCATTCAGGAGGTCAGCGGTTCGATCCCGCTAGGCTCCACCATTCCTTGAATGGTGTGCGTAAGTTGCGAATGAAAGAAGTCATAAGTTTCCGGACTGCGGTCCGGGATGTTTGTAAATCGTAAGGGAAAGACTGATCCGGCCGACATGCCGATCCTCGTGATCGCTGTGTCTGCTTATAGCCGATAACGCAAGTGCCATAGGAGTATGGCAACACAGCTTGCGCCAAAGGGTCAGTCTGCAAGAAACCAACATGTCTGATCTGAAATTGTGAGCGGATTAGTGATGTACTGCAAAGTGCATTCACCTCCGCACACGAGTTTCGAATGAGATCAAGCGTCAAAAGGGCATCCGGGGGATGTCTTGGCGGTAAGAGGCGATGAAGGACGTGGCACTCTGCGATAAGCACGGGGGAGGCGAGAGCACCCTTTGATCCCGTGATTTCCGAATGGGGAAACCCACCTCCGAGATGAGAGACTGCAGGCTGGCATCCGTGTCAGCCCTTGGTCTTTCATTTCACTAGAGAGGTATTTCACACTGAATACATAGGTGTTGAAAAGCAAACCCGGGGAATTGAAACATCTAAGTACCCGGAGGAAAGGACATCAATTGAGACTCCGTTAGTAGTGGCGAGCGAACGCGGACCAGGCCTGGTCTGAAATAAGGAGAATGAGCTGGGAAGCTCAACCGTAGTGGGTGATAGTCCCGTATCCGTAAAATGAAGACCGTTTAGAGTAGGGCGGGACACGTGAAATCCTGTCTGAACATGGGGGGACCACCCTCCAAGCCTAAGTACTCCTTACCGACCGATAGTGAACCAGTACCGTGAGGGAAAGATGAAAAGCACCCCGACGAGGGGAGTGAAACAGTACCTGAAACCGGATGCTTACAAGCAGGTGGAGCTCTTCGGAGTGACACCGTACCTTTTGTATAATGGGTCAGCGACTTAGTGTTGCGTGCAAGCTTAAGCCGTTAGGTGTAGGCGTAGCGAAAGCGAGTCTGAATAGGGCGACTGAGTACGTAGCATTAGACCCGAAGGCAGTTGATCTATGCATGAGCAGGCTGAAGGTGGGGTAACACCCACTGGAGGGCCGAACCGTTGCACGTTGAAAAGTGCTCGGATGACTTGTGCCTAGGGGTGAAAGGCCAATCAAATCTGCTGATAGCTGGTTCTCCGCGAAATCTATTTAGGTAGAGCGTCAGATGAATACTCCAGGGGGTAGAGCACTGGATGGGCTAGGGGGACTCACCGTCTTACCAAACCTTACCAAACTCCGAATACCTGGAAGTAATATCTGGCAGACACACGGCGGGTGCTAACGTCCGTCGTGAAGAGGGAAACAACCCTGACCACCGATTAAGGTCCCCAAATTATAGCTAAGTGTGAAAGGATGTGGGGTTGCTTAGACAATGAGGAGGTTGGCTTAGAAGCAGCCATCCTTTAAAGAAAGCGTAACAGCTCACTCATCAAGCGACCCTGCGCCGAAAATGTAACGGGGCTAAAGCTATATACCGAAATCGTGGGCTCCATTGGAGCGGTAGCGGAGCGTTCTGTAAGCCTGTGAAGGTGCACTGTGAGGTGTGCTGGAGGTATCAGAAGTGAGAATGCTGACATGAGTAGCGATAAAGCGGGTGAGAGACCCGCTCGCCGAAAGTCCAAGGGTTCCTGCGTAAAGCTAATCTGCGCAGGGTTAGCCGGCCCCTAAGGCGAGGCCGAAAGGCGTAGTCGATGGGAACACAGTTAATATTCTGTGGCCTGGGAGTGTGTGACGAATTCCGAAAGTTGTCTGTCCTTATTGGATTGGATAGGCAGCCTGGGAGTTCCTGGAAATAGCCCTCCCGTATAGACCGTACCCTAAACCGACACAGGTGGACTGGCAGAGCATGCCAAGGCGCTTGAGAGAACGATGCTGAAGGAACTCGGCAAATTACCTCCGTAACTTCGGGAGAAGGAGGCCTCATACTGGGCAACCAGCTATGAGGGGCACAGACCAGGGGGTTGCGACTGTTTATCAAAAACACAGGGCTGTGCGAAGCCGTAAGGCGACGTATACAGTCTGACGCCTGCCCGGTGCCGGAAGGTTAAAAGGAGGAGTGCAAGCTCCGAATTGAAGCCCCGGTGAACGGCGGCCGTAACTATAACGGTCCTAAGGTAGCGAAATTCCTTGTCGGGTAAGTTCCGACCTGCACGAATGGCGTAACGACTTCCCCACTGTCTCCAGCATCGACTCAGCGAAATTGAATTCCCCGTGAAGATGCGGGGTACCCGCGGTCAGACGGAAAGACCCTGTGAACCTTTACTGCAGCTTTGCTGTGGCATCATAAAGTGTATGTGTAGGATAGGTGGGAGGCTTTGAAGCTTGGGCGCCAGTCTGAGTGGAGCCGTCCTTGAAATACCACCCTTATTCTTTGTGATGTCTAACCGCTCCCCTGGATGGGGACGGGACCCAGCATGGTGGGCAGTTTGACTGGGGCGGTCGCCTCCCAAAGAGTAACGGAGGCGCGCGATGGTAAGCTCAAGACGGTCGGACATCGTCTGTTGAGTGCAATGGCATAAGCTTGCCTGACTGCGAGAGTGACAACTCGAGCAGAGACGAAAGTCGGTCATAGTGATCCGGTGGTCCCGAGTGGAAGGGCCATCGCTCAACGAATAAAAGGTACTCCGGGGATAACAGGCTGATGATGCCCAAGAGTCCATATCGACGGCATCGTTTGGCACCTCGATGTCGGCTCATCACATCCTGGGGCTGGAGCAGGTCCCAAGGGTTCGGCTGTTCGCCGATTAAAGTGGTACGTGAGCTGGGTTCAGAACGTCGTGAGACAGTTTGGTCCCTATCTGCCGTGGGTGTTGGAAACTTGAGAGGATCTGTCCTTAGTACGAGAGGACCGGGATGGACATACCTCTGGTGGACCTGTCGTGGCGCCAGCCGCGCAGCAGGGTAGCTATGTATGGACGGGATAATCGCTGAATGCATCTAAGCGAGAAACCCACCTCAAAACCAGGTTTCCCTTGAGAGCCGTCGTAGACGACGACGTCGATAGGCTGGGTGTGGACGCGCCGCGAGGCGTGGAGCTAACCAGTACTAATTGCTCGATAGGCTTGATCTTGCGAAGCTTCGTGTGCGGTGGTGAATGCACCACCGCTTGAAGTTTCAGATCAAAAACACCTCTGATAAAATATAAGTGGTACATGCTCGAGAATGAGCATGAGTGACATGTTGGAATTTGCGCCATTGCCCGTTTCCGCCGACCCGGTGGTTATGGCAGGGGTTCCCCACCCGATCCCATTCCGAACTCGGTCGTTAAGTCCCCTCGCGCTGATGGTACTGCGTCTTAAGACGTGGGAGAGTAAGTCGCTGCCGGGTCCGCCGAAACGGGCGATGCGCAAAACTAGACACTTGCAGACAAGTCTTTTCCTTACAATTTACCGCCTTACGGGCGGAGCGTGGCCGGCCGCCTAAAGCCGGACCGCGATGCAGTCCGGCCCCAGTGGCCGGATTTCATGTTTCAGGGCTGGAGAAATCCGGTGCTGACAAAAAGCTGACGCGGGATGGAGCAGTCCGGTAGCTCGTCAGGCTCATAACCTGAAGGTCGTAGGTTCAAATCCTACTCCCGCACCCAAATAAGCCCCTGATTTCCTGACGGATTTCGGGGGCTTTTTCTTTTGTGGCTTACCGGGCTGGAAAGTTTGGAAGCATATTGGAAGCAGTCGGATACGTTTCAAAATTCGTAGAGCTCGCGGTGAAACGCGAGATACTTTTTTTGTCCCTCTGAGAAACTACCGACATTACGGCTTCTAAGACCTGGAAAGCCAAGCTGATCTAGTATCTCGTCAGAGACCTCAGCTTTAACAAGCACTGTGCCGTCGTCTTCGAAAGATATGAGCCCGCGGTCGAAAAGCCGATCGGCATTCGGACAAAGCAGAAGCCCATTGTTGCCGTCTAGGCGCTCACTAGCAGTCCGGCAGGCGCGCCATGGCAAGATGTGACTACCAATCAGATACCTAACGTCCTCAACGCCTGACAGCCGGCAACGTCCTTCTGTCTCAATCACGTTCTGTTTGAACTGTCCTTGCCCGCGCCGAGCCTTAACCAGGCTCTCTTTCTCCAAGGTGCTTAGATCGTCATCATCGGTAATTGCATTTTCGATCACATCCTCAGTCGTGTCGATTGGGTCGGATGGATACGTTTGTTGTTGCAATTTCTGGAGGGCTGTTACGTCTTGCGTAGAGCAATGCTTTAGGATGACGCTCAAAAGGCCTTCTGAAACGCTCGCCAAATATGCTGCTTGATTACCGTGGCCGTTCACCGCTCGTATGGGTGAGTACTTTTCAGGGAGTTCTGGCGCTAGTTCAGCAATAATGTTTTGTGGCCGCACAGGCGCACCCAGTGAGTGCCATCGTACTGGAAGCATCCAGCCAATATTATTCCAGTCGTTGCCGTCGTCGTCATACTCCGCCGGCTTTGCTGCGGTCGTCGCTTCAGACCGGACAACACCAATATCTTTAATTTCCGTACTTGCGAAAGAAATTACGAAATCGCCAGGCCTGGCAAGCGTCATATTCGAGTAAAACCGATTGGCGCTACCATTCGTTTTTCGTTTTGGTGACCAGAGATAGCCGCCGTTACGTTCGAATTTGTACTTAGATTTATGATTTACCCACCAAACGCTCAAACGTATTGCCCTCAACTTTAATGGTCGTTGTTGCAGGCTTGCATTGATGTATGAACGCGCTTGAGATTCCAACCCACAATAGGGAGGAATTAAGCTTCTAATTCTTTAGGGCGCGGCCTCGAATGACTCTAGGCAGTTCGTGAATTCGCCTAGTCCGTCCCCGCGCACCAATTGGGCTTATCTGAGAGGGCTCGGCTTCCGTCGTGAGGCCAAGGCGCAAGGTATCCGGCGTTTATCCCCGCTTGAGCTACGTCCTCTCCATTAGCGGACAATGACAGCACTAGGCGCCCGTAACGATCTGTAGCGTCGCGATCGGTAATTGCGAGTTCTGCGTCATTTGTAAGCTGGACCATGAACTGTTTAGCTTCATATCCCAGCTCTCGTTCTCGCTCGCACTCCGCGCCGCCAATGGCAGCTCCGACGCCGCCGGTCTCTGGTGCATCCACATCCGCCAGTCTGAATTCCATTCCGTCGATACGGCCGCTATCACCGTCCGACCAATAGATTTTGCTAACCCGGTCTGCAGTATGATATTCTGAGCCGCACGCGGTTAGCACAATAACCGCGAGAGCGCCCACTCTCAGCGGTGTTGCCCTGTTCGTTCTAAACCAGCAATGCATAGTTTAGAGTCCGATCTTCAAAACGCGATTGGTTGAAATCAATTTTGACCTCTCCGCCTGCAAGATTCTCGAATTTCGTTTTTACATGCTGTGCAGGATTTAGAATTCGGATTTCCCTATCGGAGGGAAAGACCTGCTGGAGCAGATAACGGAACATACCCTCTACTAAAAAATCGTCCTCGGACACGTTGAGTCCGATGATTGAAACCCCGCCACGCCGAAGATTTATGAATTCCAATCTATACCAAAGCGTCGCCAGCGATCTAACGTCGTAGGCCTTACCAAAACCCGGAAGCACGAGAAATGGACGTACGGCTGGTGAATTGAAGAGATTTTGTTCCCAAGTGACACGTTTCCTCAAATTGTTCGAGGCGTAAAATTCGTATTCTGAACCTTCTGCGACAAAACCGATTTTGTTGTTGTCAATTTTAGTGGAAGCCGGCGGCTTTTCTTCTGGTTGGGTTCGATGCCAATTTATGGAGCCATGCAGTTTAATGATCGGAATGGCGTTCTCCTCAAACAGATAAGAGAAAGGTTTTCCAATTTGTTCGAGGGCATTCTCTAATAGGCAGTCCCAATTGAACGTAAGAACGATATCATTGCTGTCCAAGTTGGCTGCGAAGTTCAGGTATAGCTGTGGCGTGTCGGCAATTTCGGGGGTTGAAAGCGCAATAGCTTGTGCAAGACAGCGCTTTAGAGGAACGCGCTCTCTGCTTCCGTGCTCGCTATATCTTTCGTTTCCGCCATGCTCCCTCAGCTCGATGAAGTCTAAAAGCGTGCACAACCGCGCAAAGTCTGCTGCAGAGCTTGCATTGAGCGATTTGATTCCAGCAGCTTTTGCGTACTCGGATATTCTTTCATAGATGCCTGGAATATCTCGGCGCATGAGATTCAGCGCTTCGGGAAGCAGCGTATTGGTCATGTGGATGCCGGCCGAAGCCGAGAATCCGGCCCCGAGAATAAAGATCCGTCCATCTTCCATTTTAACTGACATTTATGCCCACCATTTCCATGTCAGTTTTTCTAAGAGCCATCTTTGAAAAGCCGTTCGATGAGTTCTAGCTCAGAAACCGTTGCGATGCAGACCGCATTAAAGTGCTGTCGAAAGCTGCCGTGCTCCTGAATTGCTGCTGCTGCGAGAACTTTCGCATCCTTAGTTCCGGCGTGCCCTTTAGTCTTCGATCGAATGTGAGCAATGCTTTTCAAGTTAGAAAAGACTCCGTGATCCGCTGGATCGTCGGCTGCCCAGAGACGCTCTAACAAGTTCAGACTTCGGTCTTTTTTATCAAAATCAATGCCGCGGCGATTTAGCTCGCTACGAATAGCCTTCACCACAAAGCCTTCGTTCACTAGCTTGTTAAGATCAAGAAAAGCCTCAGCCCACTCATCTCGGCTAGAGGTCAGCGGCGTGCAAACACGGCGTATCGACTCCTCGTCAGCCAATTTCCACCAGGAAACCTCACCCTCATACCACCGCCTCAATAAACCCCGCAGCTGATCTAATGGGTCTATAATATCGCTGAATTTTCCCTCGATGTCAGTCGTGTACGCACGTTCTGAAATAGATGCTTTGGGTTTTTCGTTGAATTGCGCCCAATGAAGCTGTTCCCTAATGGGCAGATCGCGCAGGTAGCAAATGTATGTGTGAACTTGTCCAGCTTCATTAACGTCATAGGTGCGCAGTTCCCAGGCCCCCCTGCAAGTCAATCTCCGAGTTTCGATCTCATACCTGTCTTTGTCGGCTTTATATTTTGACAGTACCTCGGGATCGAAGAACACGGGTGATATGTCGAATGGCAGGTTGTTGCCTTCAGCTTCAAAATAATTGGTGGTCTCTGCTGGATCGGTACTGACCTGAACCATACGCTCGTTTCGCCAGTCGAAGATGAGGAAGTCTACAAAATCGTTTTTCGACGACTTTTTGCGATCGGAATACCAAAGCGAACGCGGTGCGTAATTGTCGAAAGGTTGCACAATTTGAATACCACGAGTGAGGCCGGCGTGTCCTGGCATTAGCTTCTGGCGATACCAACTGCCTTGGTAATCGGTGTACTCATTTGTGTCGTAGTCGGTCCAATAAGTGAAAGCGCCGCCAACAAGCATGAACTCGAAGACTCGGACCGCAGCCAAGTTCGCAATGGATAGATACTCATCAAGGGTTTCGCGGTCTAAAGAAGCTAGAGACACATCTTGCGCTCGCGAGCGCGTGGTAATCGAGAACACAGGCTCCAATTCGCCTTGGTCATCGAGTCTGCAATAGGCGGATTGCTCCTCGACCCAGTGGAGCCCTTGAATATGAATGAATTCCTGCAAAGCTTCGACGGAGGTATTTTTGAGCCCTGTCCAGCCATTAAACGAACGTATGTAGAAAAGCAGCTTTCCGCAGTCCAAAGACCGAGTGCCAGAGCCCCAAAGCCCGTCTTCAATCGTCGTGCCTTTGATATCCCCACCTGAAACGTAGGAGCTGCGACTTCTGAATGGATTGCAGCCATTCCAGCGCATCAAATCTTTAATGTCTGGAGGCTCAACAGTGCTTCGCGGGATGAGAATTGTATTGATGTACGTAGCCGGCCCGCTTGCGTAGACGATGAATTCGTCGTCGCCAGCATTTGCCTGCAAGAATTTAAGGTGGCTTTTCGCTTGAATCCACTTCGAAAATTCGCCTGGCTCTTCCGGGACACTGTCGAGATCGATGATTTTGGTGGCGATATTTTTGTGTTCATACTTATGCATTCATTGCCCACGGTGGCTTGAATTTTCAGACAAGCGCAGCGTAAAGGTCACTTCATCGAACGCCTATTTAAATTTTGAGATTAATGTCGCGTTCGCATTCAGTGTTAGAGCTTCCTGATTTCATTGCTTAAATATTGGAATGTCAGTTTCCATAAAGGCCAGTACGAAGCCGGCGCCGCGAGCTTTCTAAATCCCAGTCATCGTTGTCACTGATTTCTTGCGCGGCTGCTAAAGAAAGCTCGTTGAGGAATATTGAAAGATTATTCGCTTCGACGTTGTTTAGCGCCGCGATCGTCGCCATGACACCTCTGAATTGAGCTTGCAGGCCAGCTAAGCAATCCATTCTAAGCCGCGACAAAACTTGTTCGCTCAAATCTGAGTTCGCCACTTTTGGGGCGCGGTCCAGCTCTTCGAACAGCCGCAACCATATCTTCCGCAATGGCCATCGAGATCGATTTGAATCGGATACGGCGCGTCGCCAGCTGATCGTTGTAGCGATATCTCTAAAGAGCTCTGTATTCTTCGATAAGAACTGATCCCAGCGCCGCGGCTTGATGAGCTTTTCAATTTGATTTTTCCCAGCACGCAATTCGATCCGCCAAATTCCTTTTGGCGACTTCCGATCGATTGTCGAAATTCCCAATTCGGAAAACGTTGCTTTGAATATTTCTTCCCAAATAATATCGTGCTTGTCGGATATCGCTTTGGATTTATCGTAAATGCACACCTGCTTTCCGGGTAATTTTCCAATACGCAGATAGGAAATTCGATCGCCGTGGATTTCACGGTCAATTTGGTCTGCTTTTGTCGTTCTCGCGTGGCTTACAAATTCATTCGAATTAAGCTCCAAATTGGGAGCCAGAAAATCAAAAGCAAAATCAGCCCGGCCGACCCGCGCATTCATTGGGTCAAAGATCGCGCCAACTCTTTTCAGGAATTCATCGCATTCTGATTTCGCCGCTTGAAGGCCTTTCGTCGCCAAGGCGTATGCGCGAATTTTGACGTGAATATCCCACTGATTATGGGACGACCGATCGCGAAATTTCCAGATGGCGCCAAACGGGCCTGTATTCACGCGGTACGCATACCCGCCTTGGCCGCCGCTCCCTTCGACAATCATAGTGAGGCCGTTGAAGGTAATCGGCTCTGCTTGGCGAGTCTCAGCAGCACGCTTTTTGGCGTCCGCGAGCTCGTCCAGGAAAGTTGGTGGCACCTTACCTTGATACGCAAGTTCGAGCGTATCGAAGCCGCTTCGAAGAAACATGAAATCGGTCATTGATTGGTCGATGTAGATGTAGGGGGGCGTGGTACAGAGACGCCCCCCTAGGATTACAATTCATGCCGCTTGGCGACGGCGCCATGTGGCGACCCACGAGTTCTCGTCGTCTTCAAAGACCGCGAAACTGAGGGCGGAGTCGAATGAAGGGTCATCGATCGTGACGGATAAAAACGTCTGCCCCTGTCGCGGACCGCGTTTGATTTCTCGGGCCCAAGCGGCGCCGACTTCGACGGGCGAAGTGTCGTCTGAACCAACGTAGACGCGATGCGATGGAGCATCGGGATTGGTCGAATTGTAATCCCGTTCGATCGTGATTTTCGTATTGAGTTTGAGAGTGTGAATATGCCCGGTCAGCTTTGAAAGCGGGTCGGCCGAATTCGCGGGTCGTAGTTTTCCTATTTCGCTCATCGAATTTCCTTTCTTGAAGTGGCGATGGTTGGAGGGGCGCTTCGCGCAGAAACCGCATTGGTTTTTAGAGAGCAGGCAAGCCGCGCCTGGCGGGCTGAGCTTGAAGCTCAGCCCATTTTCAGGAGCTATGCTCTCCAAAAATCCCGCGAGGCGCGGTTAACTCCGTCGCGGGCAAAAACTGGGATTACCGGAAAAAGCCCATGTCCGACGTGGATCGACGGGTCCGCTTGTCTGCCCAATCAACAAGGTCTTTAAGCCGATAGCGGATGCACCGTGCGGACACTTTCACGAATTTGGGTCCACCGCCGCGCGTGCGCCAATTCCGAAGCGTTCGCGGCGATACTGCGAGGTAATTGGCGGCCTGGGACTCGCCCAGAAGCTGATTGGGATCGGTTGGCAATTTCGAACTCATGGCGAGTCTCCTAGGACAATGGAGACGCACCCTTTGCGCCTCTCTTGAGGTCACAATCGCGCCTATTGGCTCAGCCGTCACAGGGCAGAAAAAATCCCGATCCGGGAGTTTTATTGCCCAGTGGTTTGAGGCTACGAGTCGAAATGTTGGCTGTGTTCTTTCATCGCACGATCGATCTTATGTGCGGAAAGGATTGGGTCGATAAGACACGCAAGCTCGACGGTGAACTTCGTAGCGTCGTTTTTAGGGGTCGCGGCTGGTCCGCCGGTCTCGTCGTCAAAATCATCGAAGTATCGCGAATACGTCCGTCCGTTGTGTTCCCAAAACCGTTTGATATTGCCGATCAACCCGATGAGTGCCCAGGCTGAGTTGAACGGCTTGGCTTCGCGTTGTCCGGTTTGCTCCATGATTGCCTCAAGACGGCTTGCAGTTCGTTGGGCTTGGTCCTGCAAGACGCGGACGCCTGCGGCGATAACTTCTAAATCCAAGTGACGCTGGTCGATAGCTGCTATCTCCACTGCGGCGCGATGAGCTTTCAGTTTCGCGAAATCCTCATAGAGGTATGCTGGCGTGGTGTCGTCAAACTTTACCGAAGCCACGGCAAAAGCCGTTCTGCCATCCAATCCATTGAGCTCATCGGCAAGAGCGGCCGCGCGTTTCGCAAGCTCTCGTGCAGTGTCTCTCACCGTCGCAGTGGATGGCGCCTCATCATACATGGCGCGGTCGTTTCGATATGAACGGGACCAATGCGCGAATTCGTCTTTGAGGGTCTCGGAGCTTGGCAGAGCGTAACTGTCGGTAAGCCGTTTAGCATCTTCGTCCGAAAGCGTTTGAGCCACGCTCATATCTAACAGATTAGCGGAGTATCCCTTGGCTCGCTTTTTCGAAGGCATGGGCTATCCATCCCTGCTGATCGGTATGACATTATTGGGGCTAGCCGGCGCATGACCTGTAAAGCCGGAAATGAGCCCGTCGACATCATCGGCGGCGTTGCGGGTTACTGTATCTGCCAAGTGCGCGTAACGGGCCGTTGTTTGGGCCTGTGTATGGCCCAGGAGTTTTCCGATCACAGGAAGAGAGTGTCCGGCCGCAGCCGCCAGGGACGCATAAGTGTGCCGCAAATCGTGGATGCGAACGTCTTCTAACTTTGCAGTCTTTCGGATGCGCCGCCATGGCTTTTGAAGATCAGTTGCGAACTGTCCCTCAACTTTGCCTGCAATGATATGAGGATTGTCTGGCAAGCGGGGCAGGGCACTCAGAACCTCTAAAGCCGACTTTGAGAGCATCACGCGTCGCGGGCCCGTCTTTGCATCCGGTAGAAGCAGAATGTTGCCGCGGACCCAGGACCATTTTGCTTTCTGAATTTCTGACAGGCGGCAGCCGGTCAAAAGCAAGAGTTTGAAGGCGCCGGCCACGTGAACGGTTTCAGTCCCAGCCGCGACGCTGCTGTCGAGAACACGCCAAAGCCGGTCAATCTCGTCGGGATCAAGATAGCGCTCACGCTTTTGCTCTTTGTATTTCTGCACGTGGCGGGTTGGGTTCGATCCGTCCGGTCTAAGACCCCAAACTTCGGCTAGATTGAATATCTTGGATAGGACGCCTAGGACGCGATTAGCTTGATAGGGCTTGTCTCGGAGCTCGTGATGGAGTGTCGCGATATCTGGCCGGGCAATATCTTGAACGCGCATTGCTCCGATTTTTGGCCGGATAAAAAGGTCGCAGCAGCGCCTATATTCCTTCTCAGTCGACGGCTTACAGCGCACTGGCACATACTCATCCAGAAAGCGATCACACAGGGCGGAAACGGTCGGGGCACGGCGTTCGATACGCTTTTGACCGGATGGATCGGCGCCGCGCGAAACATCGCCTAAAGTGCGTCTTGCAAGGTCGCGTGCTTCGTCCGGCGTGATTGCGCCGTGGACGCCAAGGCTGACCCGCTTGGTCCGGCCGCCGAGGCGATACTGAACCGTGTACGTCTTGCGTCCCTTTGGTGAAACCCGGACCCCGAAGCCTGGGATTTGCGTGTCCCAAAGAAAGTAGTCGCGGTCCTTCGCAGCGAGTGCGTCGACAGAACGTTTCGTGATCTTTCCCATGGCGCCAATTCCATTTGGAAGCATATTGGAAGCAGGATGCAGCGCTTTCGCGTGTTGGCTTGGTGACGCATAGAGTCGGGCGCGTCAATGCAATGCTTTGTATTTTTGTTATTTTTGGCGTCATAGCGTCAACGCGGGACGACAAGAGATATGGCCGGACTCTATCTCATAACCTGAAGGTCGTAGGTTCAAATCCTACTCCCGCACCCAAATAAGCCCCTGATCTTAGGATCGGGGGCTTTTTTTGTTTGTGCTCGGGCTTTGGTCCCGGCGTGGCAGCTTCCAGCCGTTTTCCGACTCTGTCGTTTGGTCTAAGTCACAGGCTATGGCGGCGCACTCTTCATGACACGGATCTCGGCAGACGGTGCGCTCCGCTCTTTTCGGAGCTTTAATTACCGCGTCTGGGCGAGTGGTTCAGTCGTTTCGAACTTCGGCACCTGGATCCAGCGTACGGCGCAGGACTGGCTCGTCCTGACCCAGCTGACAGATCACAACGCGACCGCGCTCGGCTTCGTTGTCGCCTGCCAGTTCGCCCCGCAGCTTCTCCTGTTGCCATGGAGCGGCTTTGCCGCAGACTACTTTGACCGGCGAAAGCTGCTGGTCTTCACACAAGTCTCCATGGGCGTTCTTGCCCTACTGCTGGGCCTGTTGACGGTGACCGGGCTGGTAGAGCTCTGGCATGTCTACGTTTTTTCGTTTCTGTTCGGCTGCGCGGCCGCAATCGATGCGCCCGTCAGGCAGACATTTGTAAGCGACCTTGTCGGCGATACGGACCTGCCAAATGCGGTTGCGCTGAATTCTGCTTCCTTCAATAGCGCACGTCTTGCAGGCCCGGCCGTCGCGGGTTTCCTTATCGCTGCCTTCGGTACAGGCTGGGCCTTCCTTATCAATGGCGCTTCCTATTTCGCGGTCCTTCTGTCGCTCTTCTTTCTGAGGGTGCGAGAGCTGCACAAGGCGAAACGGGCAGAGCGTCAGCGTGGTAATTTCACCGCGGGATTCATCTATGTGTGGCGGAGGCCGGATCTTCGCATCACGCTTATCATGCTCTTCCTGATCGGGACGTTCGGCTTCAAGTTCTCGATTTTTGTTGCGACGATGGCGGCGAAAGTCTTCCAGACTGATGCGCAGGGCTTTGGCGTCCTATCCTCCTTCATTGCTGTGGGTACGGTTGCCGGTGCCTTCCTCGCCGCACGGCGCCGCACTCACAGTATGGGCCTGATGGTGACGGGGGCAACCTTCTTCGGCGTTGGCTGTCTCGGCGCCGCGCTTGCGCCCGGCTACTGGACGTTTGCGGCTGCGCTTGTGGTCACCGGGATGGCGGCCCTCACCTTCATGACCACCACGAACAGCATGATGCAGCTTACCACCGCGCCGGAAATGCGTGGCCGTGTCATGGCGCTGCGTATCGCTGTCGCCTTGGGCGGTGCGCCTCTAGGTGCGCCGATCATTGGCTGGATTGCGGATGTGCTTGGCCCCCGTTGGGGATTGGGCGCTGGCGCAGCTGCGGGCTTCTCGGCCGCCATCATCGGTGCGCTCTATCTTAGAACGCATCATCAGAGCGAAGAAGCGACGGCCGAGACTTGAGCGATCGGCGACAACGCCGCCGCTCCTGTGCTACCCTTCCGGCAAAGCAGGCTCTGATACTGCAGGAAGAATGGGAGGCGCGCCATGCCGGCAGATACGATCAACTCGCTTGATATGAAGGCAGACCTTTTTGAGCGGGCCGAAGCCTGGCGTCCCATCCTTGCCGCGCGCGCAGATGAAGCCGAAGCGGGCCGAAAGCTGCCGCAGGATATCGCCGATGGTCTCGCGCGCGATGGCCTCTATGGCCTTTGCCATCCTGAAAGCGATGGCGGCTCCGGCACGACGCCCATTGAATACGCCGAACTGATCGAAACACTAGCGCGCGGCGACGCCGCGCCTGCCTGGTGCGCCTTCATCGCCTCGACTGCCGCCTTTGGCATGGCCTTCGCTGACAATGCGACTGTGCGCGAGCTGCTTTGCCGGTCTGGCGTCAAGACGGCTGGCGTTTTCGCCCCAATGGGCCGCGCCGTAGAGGCAGCACAGGATGGCCAGAAGGGCTACCGCGTCACAGGACGCTGGGCCTGGGGGTCTGGCAGCCAGAATGCCGACTGGGTCAGCGGTGGCTGCTTCCTCGCCGATGCGGCCGGCCAGCTCATCATGTCGCCCAAGGGCGGGCCCATCCAGATCGCCCCGGTCTTTGCGGCCGACCAGATCAGTTTCGTGGACACCTGGCATGTCACGGGCTTGAAAGGCACGGGCTCTACCGATTTCGAAGTGAAAGACGTGTTCGTCCCGGCTGACCGGGTGACCAGCGGATTTGGCCGCACGCGACAGGATGAAGCCGCTTTCCGCTTCCCGGCATTCGGCCTGCTCGCCATCGGTATTGCTGCGGTCGCACTCGGCGCGGCGCGGGGCGCGATGGATGATTTCTATGAACTTGCGGGCGCGAAAAAGCCGTCAGGCAGCAGCAAGACACTGTCTGAGAAGGCGCTCACACATCGCGATGTGGCGATGAGCGAAGCAGATATCCGGCAGGGCCGTGCCTTCTTCTTTGAAGCGATAGAGGCTGCCTGGCAGGCGGCACAGGACGGACCGGTACCGCTGGAGCTTCGCCGCGACCTTCGCCTCGCCACAACAAGCGCCGTTCAGTCAGCCAAGCGTGCCGTGGACCGGGTCTACGAGTTGGCCGGGGGCACAGCGGTCTATAGCCAGTCGCCCATCCAGCGCCGTTTCCGCGATATTCACGTCGCGACCCAGCACATCATGGTTGGTGCGTCGACGTGGGAAACCACTGGCCGCCTCTATCTCGGCCAGCCTGCCGACACGGCGATGCTGTAGTGGCGTCAGCCGCCTTCTGGCAGCACAATGTCCCGGTGCGTATCGAAGAGCTCGGCGAGAAAGTCGCTCAAAGCGCGGATCCTGGCGAGGGGGGCCAGATCCTCATGCGTCGTCAGCCAGAAACTCCGCTCGACGCGAACCTCATCCTTCAAGACAGGCTGAAGCGCCTCATCGCGCGCCGCCATGAAGTTCGGCAGGACGGCGATGCCAAGCCCCGCCCGCGCCATCTGCAATTGCGCAATGATCGACGGGCTGCAGAATTGCAGCGTCAGGTCCGGCGCAATTTCGGCATGATAGCGAAGCTGCGGGGAGTAGATGAGATCGTCTACATAACCGATCAGCGTGTGGCGCGAGAGATCTGCGGGCGAATGCGGCGCGCCCCAGCGCGAGAGGTAATCCCGGCTCGCGAACAGGTGCAGCGCATAGTCTGAGAGCTTGCGGACTTTCAGCCGGCCCGATGTCGGCCGCGCGAGCATGACGGCCATATCGGCCTCGCGCTTCGGCACGCTCGCAAAGCCGGACATGGCGATAAGATCCAGTGCGATTGATGGATAGCGGTCGCGAAAGCCCGCAAGGGCAGGGGCGATCAGCGCATTTCCTAGCCCTTCAGTGACGCCCAGCCGCACCCGGCCGCTGGCCTCCGTCCCGCCTATGTCGGCCTGCGCAGAGATTTCGAGTGCAGACTGCTCAATCGCCTCGGCCTTGGCGACAATCGCTTCGCCCGCCGATGTCAGGATGTGGCCGCGCCGTGTCCGTTCAAACAGGGACAGGCCGAGATCGGCCTCCAGCCGCCTAAGCCGCCGCCCGACTGTGGTCGCGTCCAGACCTGTACGCGCCGCCGCGTCAGACAGTTTCGCGTGACGGCTGATTTCAAGGAGGAGTTTGAGGTCGTCCCAGTTCACGGGGGCTTGTCCTTGGCTGCAATCATGCAGGTTAAACCTGCATATGTGCGTGTTTAACTGCGTGTGCGCCAAAGATAAACTGCCGCCAGATAGATATGGGAGAAAGCCGTATGCGCAGCGTTCATCATTTCATTTCGGGTAAATCCGTCGAAACCGCCTCTGGCCGTTTCGGTGACATCTACAATCCGAACACCGGTGAAGTTCAGGCTCAGGTCGGCCTCGCGCTTGATGCTGAAGTCGATATGGCTGTCGAGTCGGCCAAGGCTGCACTGCCGGGCTGGATGGCGACCAACCCGCAACGCCGCGCGCGCATCCTGTTCAAGTTCAAGGATCTGCTCGAGCAGAATATCGACGAGCTCGCAGAGCTCCTCTCCTCTGAGCACGGCAAGGTCGTTGCCGACTCCAAGGGCGACGTACAGCGCGGCATCGACGTGGTCGAATTTGCCTGCGGCATCCCGCACCTTCAGAAGGGCGAGTACACTGAAGGCGCAGGCCCCGGCATCGATGTTTACTCGATGCGCCAGCCGCTCGGCGTTTGCGCGGGTATCACGCCGTTCAACTTCCCGGCCATGATCCCGTGCTGGATGTTCGCGGTCGCTGTCGCTTGCGGCAACACCTTCGTGCTGAAACCATCCGAGAAGGACCCGTCCGTTCCGGTCCGCCTGGCAGAGCTTTTCCTCGAAGCTGGTGCCCCGGAAGGCGTGCTCAACGTGGTGCACGGCGACAAGACGTCCGTCGATGCGATCCTGAAGCACCCGGACGTTAAGGCTGTCAGCTTTGTCGGTTCGTCCGATATTGCCCAATATGTCTACGCCACCGGCACGGCGCACGGGAAACGCGTTCAGGCGATGGGCGGCGCAAAAAACCACGGCATCATCATGCCGGACTGTAATATGGAGCAGGCGGTCAAGGACATTGTCGGCGCGGCTTATGGCTCAGCTGGCGAGCGCTGCATGGCGCTGCCTGTTGCTGTCACCGTTGGCAAGAAGACCGGCGACGAGTTCGTTGAGCGTATGCTGGAAGCGGCCCAGAACCTGAAAGTCGGTATCTCCACCGACGCTGACGCCCATTACGGCCCGGTCGTCTCTGCTGCCCACAAGGCGAAGGTCGAGGATTATATCCGCATGGGTGTGGAGGAAGGCGCAGACCTTCGCCTCGATGGCCGCGGCCACACGCTGCAGGGCCATGAGAACGGCTTCTTTGTTGGCCCGTCCCTGTTCGACCATGTGAAGCCGAACATGCGCAGCTATAAGGAAGAAATCTTCGGTCCCGTCCTTCAGGTCGTGCGCGCCGAAACGCTCGAAGAAGCTGCCGCCCTGCCGTCCAACCACCAGTACGGCAATGGCGTTGCGATCTTTACCTCTGACGGCCGCGCCGCCCGTGAATTTGCCTCACAGGTCAATGTCGGCATGGTCGGTATCAATGTGCCGATCCCGGTGCCGGTGAGCTACCACACTTTCGGCGGCTGGAAGCGGTCTGCCTTTGGCGACACGAACCAGCACGGCCCGGAAGGCGTGAAGTTTTGGACCAAGATCAAGACCGTCACCCAGCGTTGGCCGGAAGGCGATGTCGGCGATCAGGCTTTCATCATCCCGACTATGCAATAAGTTTTCGGGATGACCGACCTCAATCTGTTACCTGGTGTTCCCACGCAACGCGTCCGCGCACGTTTGGAAGCGGCTGACGGAAAGGAACTAGCGACTGGCAAGTTCAATAGTCCGGAGAGTTCGTCTGCTCTGGCTGTGGATTGTTTTGGTTGGTTTCTCGATAGACCGGAGCGGCTCCCCACCCTGCCATCAATTTTCCCGTTGTCTTCTTGGAACAGAGTGGAGATTGAATATCAGGCACGCTTTCCGTGGAGCGGGGGGAGACATCCTTGGCTGGACGCGGCAGCATTCACCTCGGATGTCCTTGTAGGGATTGAGTCCAAGAGATTCGAGCCTTTCCGCGATCGCAAAATTGCGTCCTTGTCCGATGCCTACGATCGGCCAGTCTGGGGCGACAACATGGGAAGGTACGAAACGGTCAGAGATGCCCTTCGCGAAGGTTCACTTACCTATCGCCACCTCGATGCGGCTCAGCTCGTAAAACACGCCTTCGGCTTGGTCACCGAGGCCGCACGGCATCAATTAAAGCCAGCTCTCTTCTACATTTTTTTGGAGCCGACTGAACGGTCAGGCAAAGCAATCCCACCGTCCGACCTCAAACGGCACCGCGATGAAGTTAGCGATTTCGCCAGTAGGGTCGCGGGCGACGAGGTGGACTTCGCCGCCGCGAGCTATTCGGATTGGTTGAAGACATGGCCTGAGATAGATGCGGAACTACACGCGCACGCATCGGCACTTAAGCAGCGATACTCGATACTATAGGGACGCAAGATGATCCTCACTGAAGAACAGACGATGATTTCCGACATGGCGAAGAATTTCGCCGTGAATGAGCTGCGGCCGAACGCGGCCAAGTGGGACAAGGAAGGCTTTCTCGATCGCTCCAAACTGGAAGCGCTGGGTGAGCTTGGCTTTGGTGGCATTTACACGACTGAGGAGCATGGCGGCTCTGGCCTCACGCGGCTTGATGCGGCCCTGATCTTCGAGCAGCTCTCACGCGGTGACATCAGTCACGCGGCCTTCCTGTCGATCCACAATATGGCGACATGGATGATCGACAGCTTCGCGCATGACCAGCTTCGCGCGAAATATGTCCCCCGCCTGACGGCCACCGAACTCATCGCATCCTACTGCCTGACAGAGCCGGGCGCAGGCTCTGATGCGGCGAGCCTCAAGACGACGGCCAGGCTCGACGGGGATGAGTATGTCCTCAACGGCGCCAAGGTCTTCATCTCCGGCGCGGGTTTCTCTGACGTCTACGTCGTCATGGCCCGCACCGATGATGGCGGGGCGAAAGGCGTGTCGACCTTTATCGTCGACAAGGACGCGCCGGGTCTTTCCTTTGGCAAGCACGAAGACAAGATGGGCTGGCGCGCCCAGCCGACCGCCATGGTCAATTTCGATGATTGCCGCATCCCAGCGACGAACCGCGTTGGCGACGAAGGAAATGGCTTCAAGTTCGCCATGGCTGGCCTTGATGGCGGGCGCCTCAACATCGCTGCCTGTGCCCTTGGCGGCGCGCAGGACGCGCTGGACCGCGCCTTCGCCTATGTGCAGGAGCGCCAGCAGTTCGGCCGCGCCATCATCGATTTCCAGGCGACGCAGTTCAAGCTGGCCGATATGGAAACCGAACTCGCGGCTGCCCGCGCGCTTCTCTATGAGGCCGCATCCAAGCTCGACAAGAAGACGCCTGACGCGACCAAGTTCTGTGCCATGGCAAAGCGCTTCGTGACGGACACTTCCTCCAAGGTCGCCAATGACGCGCTCCAGCTGCATGGCGGTTATGGCTATCTCGGCGACTATGAAGTCGAGCGCATCGTGCGCGACCTTCGCGTCCACCAGATCCTTGAAGGTACGAATGAAATCATGCGCGTCATCGTCGCGCGTGAAATGATGAAAGGCCAGGTATGACCGATCTACCCGTTATCGCCCGCAAGGAAGGCCGCGCCGGTCGGATCACGCTGAACCGTCCTAAAGCGCTCCATTCCCTCAATCAGGAAATGTGCGACCTGATGATCGAGGCGCTTCTGGCCTGGCGGGATGATGATGCGGTTGAGCTTGTCATTGTCGATCATCTTGAAGATACGCGCGGCTTCTGCGCAGGCGGCGACATCCGCATGCTGCAGGATTCCGGCAAGTCCGACGGCAAGGAGGCGCAGGCTTTCTTCGCGGCCGAATACCGCCTCAACACACTGATCGAGGAATATCCAAAGCCTTACGTGGCTATCATTGATGGCGTCACCATGGGCGGCGGCGTCGGCATCTCCGTGCACGGCTATGTGCGCGTTGCCACAGCGAACACGACTTTTGCCATGCCTGAAAGCGGCATTGGCCTTTTTCCGGATGTCGGCGGCGGTTGGTTCCTGCCGCGTCTGAACGGTGAGCTTGGCCAGTGGCTGGCCCTTACGGGCGCGCGCCTCAAGGGCAAGGATGTCCTCGCCGCAGGCGTCGCGACGCACTTCATCGAAGATGCCACGGGCCTTGCTGTGAAGCTCGCAGATGAGGGACTTTCCGCTCTCGATGGGCTGGATCAGTCGGCAGAAGGCAGCTTCGCCGAACATCAGTCCGAGATCGATGACTGCTTTGGCAAGGACACGGTCGAAGAGATCATCGCCTGCCTCGAAGGGGGCAGCGATTGGGCCCGAAAACAGGCCGAGACGCTGAAGACCAAATCACCGCTTACGCTGAAAGTCGCGCATCGCCAGCTTCGCGAAGGCGGCAAACTGAACGATTTCCGCGAGAACATGAAGATGGAGTACCGGATCGGGGCCCGCATGGTCTGTACCGAGAACTTCATCGAAGGCGTGCGCGCCGTCCTCGTGGACCGCGATAATGACCCGAAATGGGTCCCGGCCGATCTAGCCTCCGTGGATGAGAAGCTGGTCGACAGCTTCTTTGCGCCACTAGGGGCGGACGAGCTTACATTTCTCTAGGGAGGAGACCTCACCATGACGAAGATTGCATTCATTGGCCTTGGCAATATGGGCTCCGGCATGTGCGCGAACCTCGCCAAGGCGGGACATGACGTGCACGCCTTTGACCTCAATGCCGACGCGGTAAAGGCCGCTGTCGCGGCAGGCGCTAAAGCTGCTGCCACGGTCGGCGAGGCGGTGAGCGATGTCGACGTCGTGGTGTCCATGCTGCCTGCCGGCAAGCACGTCCATCAGGTCTATTTCGGTGAGGGTGGGGTCACAGCCCACGCAAAGCCGGGCACGCTTTTCCTCGACTGTTCGACCATCGCCGTTGAAGAGGCGCGCGATGCAGCCGGGAAAGCCGCCGAAGCAGGCTTCTCCTATATGGATGCGCCGGTATCAGGCGGTGTTGCAGCTGCCGAAGCAGGCACGTTGACCTTCATGGTGGGCGGCCCGAAGGACGGGTTCGAGAAGGCAAAGCCGATCCTCGATGTCATGGGCAAGAACGTCTTCCATGCGGGCGACCCGGGCAATGGGCAGGTCGCGAAGATCGCCAACAATATGCTGCTTGGCATCTCAATGATCGGCACCTGCGAAGCGTTCAACCTTGCTGAAAAGCTCGGTCTCGATGCGCAGACCTTCTACGACATCTCGTCGACCGCGTCTGGCCAGTGCTGGTCCATGACCAGCTATTGCCCGGCGCCGGGGCCAGTGCCGACCGCGCCGTCCAACCGCGACTACAAGCCGGGCTTTGCCGTGGCGATGATGCTGAAGGACCTTCGCCTTGCCATGGGTGCGGGCGATGATGTCGGCGCTGACACGCCGCTCGGCAATCACGCCCAGCAAATCTACGCGAAGCTGGACGAGGACGGCTTCGGCGATATCGACTTTTCCGGCGTGATGCGCCGTCTCAAGGGCGAGCTCTAGTCGTCGTCACCGCTGCCGGGGTCATCGAAGTCGCGCGTCCACTGGATCGAGAGTTCCTGACCCTGGTCCTCGCCCGTGTTCGTGGCGGCCTCGACCTCGATATTCTCGATCGGCTCCCACTCAATAGCGATACCAGGCGCGCCGGTCGCGCCTGAGCGCACTTCAAGATAGACATTGTCGGTAAGGTACTTGCCGCTGGTGACTTCCACGCCGCCGCTCGCGCCGCTGCCGACATCGAATGTGTCGAGGCCGAGTGCGGTTTCGATGCCGCCGAGTAAATCAAAGCCGCCGCCGCCGGATAGCTGGGCGAGCGCCGCTGCCAGACGCGCGGTTTCCAGCGCCGTCAGCTGCGTTGGTGAGCGCCCGAACAGCACGCGCGAAAGAACTTCGTCTTCCGGCAGGACAGGCTCAGAGGTCAGCTCGATCTCGGGCCGTGAAACCGTGCCGACCACGTTCAGGATGGCGGTGATGTCGTCGCGCGTCTCATGTTCGGCGCGCACAGCCAGACGGCTTTCACCAAGGTCTGGCGACAGGCGCACCGTGCTCTCCCCGAACTCGAACCGCTTGCCGATAAGGTCAAACCGGCCGCGCACAATCTCCGCCTCGCCTGTGATGACTGGGCTGCCAATCGGGCCTTCAATGTCGGCGTCGAGGGCAAGCTCCGCATTGACGCCGCGCCCACTAATATCGATGCGGCCAGGCGCGTTGAGGCTGATGTCGAGCCGCGTCGCGGCCTCCTCGGCTTCTTCTTCCTCTTCATCCTCATCAGGCTCGCGGAAAGTGACGTCCAGCGTCGGCGGGCCGCCCTGCGGCAGATTTGCGAGGTTGATAGAGCCTTCGTCGACCGTGAGGTCACCAGTGATCTCAAACAGGTCCGGCTGCTGGTTCAGCGACAGTGTCCCGCTCACCGTGGCGGAGCCTTCACGACGCTCTGTGACGACGAGGCGATTGGCGCGGATTTCGACATCGCTGCGGCCAGACCCATCCACCGCCATCGAGCCGCTGCCCTCAAGCGTACCTCCAGACCGGCCACGCGCCGCAAAGCTGTCCAGCGTGACTGTGCCACTGCCTAGGCGCGCATCGGCCGAAATCCGGTTGAGGACCATGCCGAGGTCACCATGCTCGAAGACGCCTTCGGAGAATTGCACCGTGCCGGAGAAGCTCTCATTCAGGGATGGCAGCTCACCAGACAGATCGGCATTCACCACACCCTGCAGCACCATTTGTGGCGGAATAAACAGCGCAGCAATCGCCTCAATCTGACCGCTGGCATTCGCCGAGAACGGCATGCTCGCGCCCGCAACCGGCTGAATGAAAGGCGCGCTTTCATAGGTGTTCACTGGCACTTCAATCGCCGCACGCGCTTCCAGCGTCTCATTATCGAGCGCACGTAGCGCCAGATCGAGGAGGTCAGGCTGCAGCGTGCCGCTGACGAACAAATCCACCGGTGGAAGATCTGAGCCCGGGCGCGCGACACCGCGCATCTCCGCTTCGATGGGGCCGCTCAGTCCGCCTTCTGCCGTCTCGTCAAAGGCGAGCGACAGGTCCAGTGCGCCATCAAGCGCCGGGCGTCCCAGGAGGACTAGGAGTGGCGCCACTTCTAGACCGCCTGCTGACGCGCGCAGTTGTGTATCCCCGCGTGTCGTAAGGCTGGCCGACAGCGAACCACCAAGTGCGGCAAGCTCTGTCGACACTTCCATCCCGTCTTCGAACGAAGCGTAGCGAAGCGGTTCCTGCGTCACCAGTGTCAGGTCGCCAAGGCTTGCATCGAGGCCTGCAGTCAGCTCCATCGCCCCACTGGTCAGCCCGCTGACATTGCCGTCGACATTCAAAAGCGTGCGATAGGAGAGGCCGTCGACTTCGGTGCTGCCATCCATTTCGACGATGAAGTCGGCATTGTCTGGCGTACCCGTCGCGCGGATGACCAGCGCGTCTGCACGCGTCGGCCCGGCGGCGACCTCTTCCAGCGTCGCATCTATGGTTAGCGCTTCGCCCTCGATAAAGGCACTGGCGTCAACGCGGCGGGCAGGCAGGCCTTCGGGCAGGTCGCCGCGAACGTTCGCTTCGCCGCGGATCGTGCCGAGCTCACCGGCAGAGCCGCTGACGGTCGCGTTCGCTGCAAGCGGACCCCAGCTCGCCTCAAGCCCTTCAACCTGCCAGTCCGACCCGTCGAGGGCGACACCGGTCTGGATATCAAGCGGGCCGTTCGTCGTGCCGGCATCCAGCGAAACGGTGGCATTGAGCGCGCCGCCGCCATAGGTGCCATCCGCGCCAAGGCCGATATCTGTGAAGGTCAGGCTCTCGCTCGCAAGCTGCGGCGCATTGAAGTTCACCACAAAGTCCATCGCGTCGAGCGTACCGGAAACGTCCGCGCGCCCGCTCACGCTCTCCAGCGCATAGCCTGCCACATTCGCTTCGCCCGCCTGCAGCTGCAGTGACGCAGATATGGCCTGCTCGCTGCTGAGCCGGCCCGAACCGTTAAGTGACAGCGTCCCGCTCTCCAGCGAAATCTGGTTGAGGTCCACGGCATTATCTGGCTGTAGCACGCCGTTCACATTGAGCAGGGCTGCGTCTGATGCCCAATCGCTCAAGGGGGCAGGCAGGGCGCCAAGCTCGCTCGCATTGATCTGCGTATTGAACCGGGTCGTGCCTGCGCCAGCGCGGCTGGCTTCGAAATTACCTTGCAAGTTTACCGGTCGGGCGAGGTTGGCGGCGCCGCCATCAAGCTGGAAGCTGCCCGAGACATTGGCGCTCAGCGATGGCGACAGGGCGATATCGCCCTGGGCGGCGATACGGCCCGCGCGTCCGCGCACGACGGTCTCTCGCAGCTCAATGGTCCGGTCTGCGATATTGTAGTCGCCGTTCAGCACGAGCACCGGCGCGCGGCCGGCAATCTGTCCGCTAATCCCCGGCAGGTTCGCACCTGCGGCGGTCAGCGTGGTGCGCACGCTCGCGCGGCTGTCGCCATAGATGGCTGTCATCGGGCCGGACACTGTGTCGGCGGCAAAGGACGGCACATCGACGTTCGACGCCCGCACATCACCGTCAAAGCGCGCCGTGCCATCGGCATAGACGAGCACGCCGTTCAGCATGGCTTCGCCGATGTTTACATTCTCGACATTGGCATAGCGGGTCGGATTATCCGCCGTCAGCCGCAGGTCAGCACGGTAGCCGCCATCTTCGGCCTGCTGCGCTATCGCGCTCAGCTCAAGGCCTTCGGCGATGGCCGTGACGTCCAGCGTCGGGCCTTCGTCGCCGCGCGACAGGTCACCCTCGATGGAGAGTGTATCACCCAACGTGTCTGAGATCTGCCGGGTCAGCGGGTGCAGCGCTGGCTGGATGTCTGACTGGAAGCTGATGATCTCATCGCGTGCTTCTGCATCAAGCGTGATGAGCGACGACCCGCCAATCTCGACATCGGCATCGGCCTGCCAGTCATTCAGCGCGCCTTGCGTATCCAGTGTCGCAGAGATCGACTGGTCCGGGTCGAGGCGGGCAAGGCTCGCGAACAGGCCGCCTGCGGGGCCTTCGAGCGCCAGATTGCCCTGAACCCGGAAGTCGTCCGACCAGGTGAGGTCTGCGAGCAGCTCATCGCCATTGCCGTCCAGCGGGACGACCGCCATTTCGGTCCGACCGCCATCGCGGCCAATACGGCCTTGGGCTTCGATATTCAGCGACAGAGCGCGCGGAATGACGCCCTCGTCGGTTCGCAGCTCTTCAATCCGCAGGCGCCCAAGCTCACCTGCGCGCAGTGGCATGGAGCCACCGGACGAAGGTTCGCGCTCGGACGGCTCTAGGATAGGGCGTCGCAGGACGTGAATAAGGTCCGCTTCCAGCGCCTCGATCGTCAGCGCGCGCCTGCGCAGGTCAAACGGCTTCCAGTCGGCGAGCAGGTTTTCCGCGATCAGCCAGACACCGTCTTCATCGGCTACGGTAAGCCGCTCGATCCGGAATGTGCCGAGAAGGTCGCCTGACAGGCCTTCGACCTCGATTTCCTGCCCGGACGGCTCAGCCGCTTCGATCCGCGTCTCGACGAATTCACGGCCAAAGCCGGACTGCGCCGCATATCTCGCTGCCAGTATCAGGATAATAATCAGCGCCAGCAGCACGCCGAGGACGATCGCCGTCCATTTCAGTAGGCGGCGGGTCAGGCTCCGCTTCTGGGCGGGCTGGCTCGGGGTCGGGTCAGTGGTGCTCATTAAAACGCCTGACCGATCGAGATGTAGATCTGGACCGGGTCGTCAAAGTCTGTGGGGTTCAGCGGTGTCGCCACATCAAGGCGGATTGGGCCTGCCGGCGTGGTGTAGCGTACGCCGACGCCTGCGCCATAGCGCGCATCGCTGAAATCGGAGAACTGGCTGGTCGAAACCGTGCCGGCGTCGACGAAGGCCACCACCCCGATGTTCGGCCGGATCGCATACCGGCCCTCAATCGAGGCTTCGATTACCGAGCTTCCGCCAAGCGGCGTGCCGTCATCAGCGCGTGGCCCAATCGCCTGATAGGCATAGCCGCGCACGCTGCCGCCGCCACCGGAATAGAAGCGCGTATCGACAGGCAGATTCTCGACATCAGCCCCGACGACGGCGCCCGCCTTGAAACGTCCGGCCAGGACAAAGCGCTTGTCCTCATCGAAAGGCACATAGGCGCTGACCTGTCCGACCGAGCGCACATAGGGGCTCACCTCGTCGCCGAATGCATAGCTTGGTTCGACCCGGGCATTGGCGCGCCAGCCTGAGCGCGGGTCGAGCAGGCTGTCAGTCTTGTCGAGGCGGGCGTCGGCATAGACGGAGACGATCTGAAGATCGCGCTCGCCATATTCGTCTTCTTCCTTCGCGATTTCGCCCTGAACGCCATAGGAATAGGTAAACTCCGGGCTCCGGACGACTTCAAAGCCAACACCGGCAAATATGGACTGCCGATCATAGGCGTCTGTCGTCTCATTCCTGACGCCCGCAGACAGGACGAGCCCGCGGCCATAGCCGAACTCATTCGGGCGGCGCCAGATGACTTCCAGAGACTGCTCGAGCTCGGCCACGGTAAGGTCTGCGCTTAATACATCGCCGCGCCGGGTCAGATTGCGGCGGGTCAGTTCCGCGTTGAGACCGAAGCCTTCGCTGGTCGAGTACTTGCCGCCGAGCCCGATCGAGTTCTGCGGCCGCTCGGTAAGCGTGACGACCACATCGCGGATTTCCTGGCCGTCTTCGGTCTCCCCGGACGGCTCGTTTGCGAGGTCGGCGCGGGCAACCTTGAACATGCGCGTTTCGGCAAGACGGGTGTTAAACTGCGAGAGTTCGGCAGGATCATAGACAGCCCCGGTTTCATACGGGATTAGGCGGTCGAGATAGCTTGCCTTGGTCTTCATCTTCTCGTTCGGGAAGCGGGTCTCGCCGAACACGACACGGGGGCCGCTTCTTGTCTCATAGGTGACGCTCAGCGTTTCTGCATCGCGGTCTCCAATGACGCGGCGTTCGTCCACTTCGGCATAGGGGTAGCCGGCATTGCGCAGCTCGTTCGTGATCCAGCGTTCCGCATCGATCACATCTGCTGGAATAGCGGGGCGGCCAGCGCGAACAGGAAGACCCTCCCGTATCAGCTCCTGATCGGCCTCGGTCGGGCGTGTGCCGACAAATGAGACTTTCACCCGGCCAAGCGCGAAGCGCGGGCCCGTATCGATACGAAGCCGCGCTTCGGGTGCATCCGTGCCGGTCACAGCAAGATCGATCTGCGGGTCGTAATAGCCTTCACTGTTCAGCGCGCTGCGGACAGCATCGGCCGCGCGCCTGCCTTGCCGGCGCGCCTCCAGCGCTGTTTGCGGTGTGCTCTCATCGGCGAGGGCGTCCTGAAGTGTCGACCGCAATTCCTCATTTGGCCTGTCGCCGACAAATTCGATGTCGACTTTCTCGGCGGCAGCAGATGCTGCCATCGCCAATGCGGCGACAAGAAAGAAGACAAGTCGATTGATCATTAGTTCCTTGGCTCTTCAGGCAACTCTACACCGCTATCGACAGCGGCTGCCTTGGGACGCCGACGACTACCTTAAGCGATATGTTGAATGCACCGCAATTCAACGCCGTTTACGTTGTTATGTTTCCGCTTTCGGTGCGCAATTTACAGTTCGGACATGTGGCACCGCGCGTGCGCAACCTTGCTGAACCGGGGCCCACTTGCAGCAAAGATGGAAGTTTTCATCTGAATTTAGAAAGGGATTAGGAAAATAGGTGTTAGATGGCGACAGGCATAGTTGCGACTTGAAGGGGTGTGTGGCACCAGAGCGGACCTGATTTTCTATTCCCGGGACGAAACCGTGACCAAAAAGAAGTCGCCCTCCCGGCCGGTTCGCAAATCGCCATCACCCTGGATGAAGGAACCGCCTGTCGGTGAAGCCCTGCGAAAGGCTTATCGGGACGTGGCTGAAGAGCCAGTCCCGGAGCGTCTGCAGGACCTGATCCGGCGCCTGCGCGAGCAGGAGAACAAGACAAGATAGGGCACGGCAATAGTCGGCCCCGTGCGTTGGAGTTGGGTGGTTTGGTTGAGAAAATAGAAGCGTCCTTCGTCGCTCGACTCGAAGCTCTCATTCCAGAGCTTAGAGCGTTCGCAAGGGGGCTGAGCCGCGATGCCGCGCTCGCTGACGATCTTGTACAGGATACCTGCCTGAAGGCCTGGAGCTCGCAGGAAATGTTTGAGCCGGACCAGCCCATGCGTCCTTGGCTATTCCGTATCCTGCGAAACGAATTCTACATGCAGAAGCGCCGCTCATGGCGTTCGGTCAATCTGGAGCCGGATGTGATCGCAGCGACGCTGGTCGCTGAAGCCCAGCAAGAAACGGCCAAGGATTTTGCGCGGATGGAGCGGCTGATCAGCCAGCTGCCAGACGACCAGCGCGATGCGCTTATCCTTATCCTGGCGGCGGGCATGACCTATGATGAGGCGGGCGAAGTCTGCGGCTGCTCTGCAGGCACGATCAAGAGCCGCGTCAGCCGCGCACGTGAGACTGTGAAACGGCGTTTCGTGTCGAGCGAGCGCTCCTCCTACACCGTCAAACGCCCCGAAGGGCAGGGGCTGCCTGCACTGCTTCACCGGCTCGACGAATTGGCAGGGCCAGCCCGGCACCCGCTTTGACGATGCGCGGCGGCTCTATAGCTGCTGGCCCGGTCTGGGCGATTTCCGACAGGCGGGATGTTCAGCATGGCTTCGAGCCTGCTGACGAGGCCGAGAAAACCCGCACATCCAGGCTCAGACGTAGCGACGACGCTGCTGACTTTCTGCATGGCAGATGGCTGATGCGGCAGCTTATTAAGCAGCGACGGCCACATGCTGGAACGCCCGTTCTTCAGAGTTATAACGACGCCCGCCCGGAGATCATTGGCGCGCCTGAGCTAGCTATAAGCTGGTCGAAGTCTGGGCCCGTCGCGGCGGCGGCGCTGATTGAGAACGCCGTGGTTGGTATCGATATCGAGCGCCTGATTCCGCGTGAGACAGGCGCGATCCTTTCCATGACCGCGAGCGATAGCGAGGCTGAGACGGTTGCCTCGGCAGGCAACGAAGCTGCGCGTCTCGTCGCCTTCTATCGTCTATGGACGGCCAAGGAAGCGGTCCTCAAATGCCGGGGAGAGGGGCTACGCGGTGGCGCGAAGAGCGTTGAAATACTGTCGGATTTCATTCTCGGGCGCGTGGATGAAACCGACATCGAAGATCGCGGCTTGTCGCTGAAGCTGTCAGTGATCGACGCCGGCCCTGGCGCGGTCTGTACGGCCGCGTTCAGCGCGCAAAAATCGATTTGAACATCCAGCCTGCGAGGGACCTGCCGCTCGTGTGACGCTCATCCTGCATGTCAAAAACCATAAGCGAAACAGTGCCGAAGGGCGGCGCGTCGATGCCTTCCTTGCGGATGTCAAAGCCCATCGAGCCATAAAACTCACGCATCTGTGCTTCGGCCAGAATGGCGATATAGCGGTGTTTGTTGCGGGCCACATAGTCGAGGACGGCGCGCATCACCGGGCCGAGCGTTTTGGAGCCGCGCCGCTCTGGCGCGGTGACGAGTTTCGATACAACGACGCAGCTTTCCCCTTCGGCGAGGACTGATCCAAGATCAAAAACCTGAAATCTTTCAGATGCTTCGTTTGCATGCACAGGGATGACCTGCGTGCTGGAGACAAGGTTGGCCCCATCAAATAGAGCGAACGTCTCGCCCAGCAGATCCGCCTCATCGCGAAGCAGCCGGCTTTCATGATCGGCGCCTTTCATGGCGAACTGTTTCTCGGCGCAATAGACGCGGTAGCGCAGGTGCTGGACCAAGGGCAGGGTGGCATCGGTGACGGGGATAATCTCAAAATTATCCATGGGGGTCATCTCCCACAGACCAGGCGCGCGCTGCGGTATCGAAGCGCAGATCGTAACGGCTGCGGGCGTTCGGGCCGATGACGAATGGCGGGTCCAGCGTCAGCTTTTGCGGATGAATGCCCCATTTGCGGGCGAAGAATTCCTTCACGGCGACGCCCTTGATGAGATCAGCCCCCGTCAGCCCCTCCAGCCCCCAAGCGGCGGCGACCGTGCCGGGCAGCCAGTCGCAAGCCATGACATCGGCGGGCGCCACAAGGCTGCGATCGCCTTCCTGCCAGCTAAGCGGTGCGACCACCTCGTCATTGGTGCCTGTCAGAAAAACCTTTCTGGCCAATGGGTTGAGCGCGCCGAGCTTGCCTTTCGGATAAGCCTTCTCGATGAGGTCCAGCCTCGCCCAGAGCGTGCCGTCTTCGAGATAGGCCTCAATCAGGACGGGCAGATCATCAGAGCCTTCAGGCCGGGGTTGCGGGCGGCCTCTGACGGTCAGCTTACCGTTTTCCGGAAGCGGGCCGAGCACAGTGAAGCGGTCGATGCGGACCGGGTAGATGGCGGTGTTTTCCGCACCCTCGAACCATTCTTCAGGCGTTTCGTGCGGCGGGCCATGGACGAGGCCATCCAGTATGACCGGGTCGAACGGGTCCCCGGGATTGATGGCGGCGGCGAGGTCCAGAACAGCTTCGAAACCTTTTGCGTCACGGCGCATCGAGACCACAGGCTGCATGGCAGGCCCATGGAAAAGGTCGCCGGATGAATAAGGATCAGCCCGCTTCTTTCCATGCTTTTCGGGCCCAAGTTTCGGCTTCGGGCCGCGAACCGGCTGGCTGATCTTTCCGGCGGAAATTTCGTACCATGGCGCGTCGCCAGAGACGGCATCGCGGCCGCGCAATCTCGCGTTCCCGTCTGGTGTTACCCTCGTCTCTACGCTCAGGCCATCACCGCTGAGGCTTCCCCAGCGCTTTGGAGAAAACGCTTTCAGTTCAATTGGATAGCCTTCAAAGCCTGCCGCTCTCGCCTGCTGCAGGGCCATGCCGGCTTGGGCCAGAAGGGGGAGAGAGGGGAGGGTATGGGTTGGACGATGCGACTGTAGCCAGCCCTCGTTTCCAGCAGAAAACACGGTGCAGTGGCGGTGCAGTGACGGTGTATGGGCGGTGCATATCCGGACACTCAGTTCGCGCATCTCATAGATCTTCAGCCCATCGACCCAGAGCACGCCGCGCCCGTCCACGATGGTTGCGTCATCGCCCTCTTCGACGGCCAGAATCTCGACCATCGGGGTCGCCTGTTTCGCCGTTGGCATGACTTGGCCGCGATAGGTCCAGTTCACGTCATTGGTTTCGGCAATCGGCTCCCAGACAGGATGCTCAAACCGGTCCGCGAAACCTTTGAGGTCGGCGGCGCGGGCGAGAAGCTGAACCAGCATATCGAGGCCGAGTGAGCCGGGTTGGACCGGGTCAGAGAAGAAGTGCGCCTTGAAGTACCAGGCATAAGGATCGACGGCCTGCCGCGCCCGGATCTGGCCGAGACCGGCGCTGCCGCCTTCTGGCTCGAACCGGTCGATGACGTCGAACAGCGCCAATCGGTTACGGGAGGCCAGCAGGCGGGTGCCGTCCTCGCTCGGTGGGTCGGCTGGCGCGTTGACGAAGTCGCGGTCGGCGTCTGTTGGCTTGAGGCCGGCCTGCGCGGCGAGCGAGGCTTTGGTGAAGAAGCCAAAGCTCGTCTCCAGCGTGATGATGGGGGTGCCGTCGGCGAGCGTGGCTTCGAGCGCGAAAAAGACGATGGTCATCGGCCCCACGCGCGAACAACGGGTCAGCGTGGTCGTCGTGCGGACCATGCCGTCGCCGGGGCGGACCTGGCGATGCAGCTTGCCGCTGCCATCGAGATTACGGAAGCGCGTTTCACCGGACAGGGCAAAGCCTGAATAGGAGGCGAGCCAGCCGCAGGGCTGAAGGATGACTTCGGTCAGCACGCTGAAAGGCATCGTGCCCGTGCCGCCATCCTCGAAATACCATGCGTCTTTCGGGACATCGTATTCGGCGACAGCTTTCAGGCCAGCCGACTGCTGGCTAGCAGGGCCGGAGACAGAGAGGACACGGCTGACCATGTGATAGGGCGGCTGTGGGAGGCGCGGGACGGCGCCTTTGGTGTCGAAGGGCGCATACATGCTGCCAAACGCGTTGCTCGGCGCGCCAGAGCCACATTCCATGAGGGCCGCTTCGTCACCGCGCACGTCGCAATCAGCGTTCACATAATGCGGCTGGGCGGCGGCTTTTGGCTGGTCTGGCCACTGGCGGCGAAGGCGGATGCCAAAGCGCGGACAGTAGAAGACCTTTCGGCCATCAGAGCGGGCAAGCAGGCTGGCAAACACCACTGGTTCTTCGCCGTCGATCACCTCATCGACGAAGACCTCATAGGTGACATCGTGGTCCGCATCGGGCGTGACCTGACCCCGGCAGTAGAAGGTCGCAGGCGCGCCCGGTGCCGGTTCAAAGACATGGCTGTCACGCTCAATGGTCAGGCCAAGCCCGGCGGCGGTGAATTCGAGCGCCTGGACCGCCGCTTCGGCCATGAGCGTGCCGGGCATGCATGGGTCTTCATGGAAATGGCCGTCATAGAACCAGGCGTCTTTGGCGACGCGGTGGCGAGCTTTGAGATAACCGCGCCCCCATGGGCCGCCGGTAGGATCGAACTCGGGTACGTCATCGAATAGCGACAGCTTGCCCGCTGGCAGGCGGGCAGGTCGTGTGTGCGGAGCCGCGCGCTCAAACCCTTCGCCAAAACAGCGATACGTGTCGCCAGCGCGGAAGGCAGCGACGTCGGCGGCGCTGAAACTGCGTTTGCTGGTCGGCGATGTCTTGTCGAGGCGCGGGTCTGCGGTCGGCGCGCCTTCGCTGGCATCCCAGAGCACGCCTTTGGAGTTGGCGAGTTCCTCATCGGTGAAGAAGCCTGCCTGACCATTGCGGACAGACAGGAGCAGCCGCTCATCGGCGTAGCAGTCATATTCGAAGAAGAACATGCGCACGCCGGACAGCTCCGCATGGCCCTTGATGGAGATCTGGAAGCGCAGTGTCTCTCCCACACGCGGCAGGCCGCCTTCGTGGAAGGTGAGCTCGCAGCCGAGCAGGCGGTAGACGCGGTCCGAGCAGTTCAGCATGTCCGCGCCCATCCATGAGATGAGCGCAAGGTCTGCCTGCCCCGCCTCAATCAGGGGGCCGGGGCGCAGCATGCCATCACTGACTGCCCAGAGGTCGGCGGCCACATCGGTTTCGGTCCAGATGGTGCCTTTGCCCTGAACGAGAGCCTCTGCGTCGATGCCGGTGATCCGGTCACAGAGCAGCATGGGCGGGCGCGGCATACGCACCTGACGGCGGTATTTGTCCTGCGCGGCGAAAGCCTCGCCGAAGACTTCGGAGATATTGCCGACGGCGGCCTCTTCGATCTGGGCCCGGGTGAAGGATGGGCCTGTGGGCGACCGACGCTCAAGCGGTGTGACGGATTTACGGGCCTCTGCCGGCGCGGGCGAAATGCGCTTGGCCGGGGCCGGTTTTGGTGCGGAGGTCATCGCGGCTGCAGGCGTCGCGGCCGGTGTAGGACGCCTCCGCTCAAGAACGGCGGTGCCCACTGTCTTCACAACGGGCGGGACCCAGCTTGCGCCGGGCGGCAGGGGTAGCGTGCGCGCACGCGCTGGTTTTGCAGCTGGAAGCGGGCCGGGCTTGAAGGATGGCCGTTTGGGTGGAGTGAGGCGGCGGCGAGCGGTCTGCCGAGCGCCATATGGAAGCTGTGGCAGGCGCGGCGGCTCGACATGTGCATTGAAGGTAACGGCGCTCTTGTCCTTCACTCGCAAAGGCAGCGTGTTGGCGGAGGCCTCACCCAACTGTGCCTTCAGCCAGTCGACATTGAGGGTGTGCCCTTCGGCAAAGAGGCGTGCGGTGAGGGCCGCGATACTGTCGAGGGCGGGCGTGCCGAACCGGTCTGTTGGCAGCGCCGTGATAGAAGCGCCCAGCGTTTCCTGAATGGCGCCTGTGAGCGTGTCGCGGGGGCCGATCTCGATGAAGGTCTGCACGCCGTCGGCATGCGCGGCGCGGAGCGTCGCCGGAAAATCGATTGGCGCGATGGCCTGCCCGGTCAGCATATTGGCGGCGCTATCGGCGGAGACTTCGTAAGCGCCGTTTATGGCGTTGGCGTAGAAGCGCACGCCCGCCGGTGCCTTCGTCTTTCTGAAGTGAAGCTGATGCCAGGTCTTCTCATAGGGCAGCATGGCCGGGGTGTGCACGGTGAGATCGTGCGGCACGCGGATCGCCGCCGCGCCGAGCCGCCTTATGACGCGCTGGCAGGCGGATGCCTCACCGGAAATGACGACATCGCTGGCGCTATAGATGATGGTGATGTCGCAGCGCGGCTCTGGCTTGATGGCATCACGGACAGCGGCCTCGCTGGTGCGCAGGCGCCATGTCGCCCATTCGATCTGGGCCTTCTCGCCCCAGGCCTTGCGGGCGGTTTCAAACGCGCCTGCGAGGTAGCGGTCATACATGCCGCTTTCGCCAATCGTGCCCATCAGCCCGTCAGCGTCCACCCATGCGCCAAAGGCGATGAGCGAATTGGTCTCGCCGGAGGAAAGCCCCATGGCGACGGTCGGGCTGAGGCCAAGTTTCTTCGTCAGGAGGAGATGCTGGGCCTGCGAGATGAGCGTCGTGGCGCGCAGCTGGCTGAAGGCGCTTTCAAGGCCAGTGGCGAGCGTGTCCGCCACAGATTGAGCGGCCGGAAAACGCTGGGTGACGAGCTTGCCAAGGGACGGGAAGGCCGAAAATAGATCGCGTCCCATGCCGGGATAGGCAGCTGCAGCTCCGGTGAAGACAAAGGCGAGATCGCCCTTCGGCGTGCCCTCACCGAAATGGATGCCGTCGCCGCTTTCAAGCCTGCCTGAACGAAGGCGCGAGGCCGCTTCGAGGCGGAGTGCCGTCATCTCCTCAGGCCGGGAGGCGAGCAGCGCGACCCGGTGGCTGCCTTCGCTTGCCTGTTCCTGAGCTTCGAGACAGGTGATGAGCGCGTCGTGGCTGTCTGCCCCATAGGTTTCGAGCCGCGGCGGCGGGCGCAGCAGGTCTGGCGAGGGGTGCGGGCGCGTCTTCAGTTTGACGGCGGCCCCTGCGACGGCGGGGTGAGTGGCGGAGCTGTCGAGGCGCGGCACGAGACCCGTATCGGCAAGCTCCAGCCCGTGTGCGGCGGCTTCGGCCTGCAGGCCAAGTTCGACGACGCTGCCCGCCGCATGGGCGTGGCCATAGATGCGGGAGATGAGGGCGTTTGGCGCCTGGCCCGCTTCAATGCGGAGCGTGCGGATTTCTGTTGCCGACGTCGCATCGGCGCTGCGCTGCAGGATAAGGGCGGCGGCGGCGTCACCTGTGCGCGCACTGCCCGTGGCGGCGTGAACCACATCGCTGGAAAGATCGGCGGCGGCGACGATGGCGGCGTCGATCTCGCCCGCCTGAAGCGCGCGGATGGCAAGCTCTACGGCGCGAAGGCCGGAGGCTTCCTCCTCCATCACGGCGAAACCGAGCGCGCGCCAGTCGCCGCGCACATTCAGCCGGTTTGCCGAGACGTTCGGCATGGCGCCGAGGACGTCGCCAGCTTTCAGCGGCGCGGCAATGGCGTTGCGGGCAGCGTCCGCCTCTGGCGATGTCGGGCTGAGGCCAAAACGCTCCGCAATCCGTGCACGGAGCATCCAGCGGGTCGCTTCGGGGGCGCAGCTGAAACCGGTGTAGACGCCGACACGCGCGCCCTCCGGGAGGGACGTGCGGGCAAGCGCTTCGTCGACGGCGTCCCATAGCGCGACCTGCTGGCCCTGCGCGGAAGACAGGTCCGATGGCGGCGCGCGAAGGGCTTTCGGGTTGGCATGGGTTTCCGTCATCGGACCGCGTGCATCCTTTGGCGGACGCATCAGGCGTTGAAGCACACGCGCGGCGCCGCGATCCGGGCCAAGGGAAAGGCCGGTGGCGGTGACGGCGATATGGGGCGGCTTCTGATCGGGCTTCGCGGCCTTTCGGCGGGCGCGATGACCGTCATCGGCGGCGAGGATCAGATGGGCATTGTTGCCGCCAAAACCGAAATTGGAGAGGGCAGCGATGCGCGGGCGGTCGTCTGGCCACTTGCCTTGCCGGGCGGGGGTAAGGCCGCCTGCGTCAAAGCCCGCGATGGCGTCGCCTTCAAGACGGGTTGGCGGGATAATGCCTTGATTGACGGCATAAGTGAGCTTGATGAGGCTCGCCATGCCCGCTGCGGTGATGAGGTGGCCAAGATTGCCCTTGAGCGACCCGATGGGCAGGCCGTCCACGCCTCCGAAATGGGCGGCGGTCGCGGCCAGTTCGACGGCGTCGCCCGTGCGTGTGCCGGTGGCGTGCGCTTCGACGAGGCCAATGTCGCGTGACGGGTCGAGGCCTGCGCCCGCCCATGCGGCGGCCATGGCTTCGCGCTGGCCATCGCCATCTGGCGCGAGCAGGGATTTGCGGCGGCCATCATTGGAAAGACCGATGCCGCGAATGACGCCGAAGACGCGGTCGGCAAGGTCACAGTCTGACAGGCGTTTGAGGACGATGGCGGCGGCGCCTTCTGCCGGGACGAGGCCGTCTGCACCGTCCACGAAGGGCCGCGAGCGGCCTGTCGGCGAGAGCGCGTTGAGGGCGGAAAAGCCCTGATGGAGGATGAGATTGTCTGCACCGTTCACGGCCGCGGCGACGACGATATCGAGGCTGTGGTCCTGAAGGCGGTCGCAGGCGAGCTTGATGGCATAGAGCGAAGAAGCGCAGGCGGCATCGATGGCGAAGGCTGGGCCTGCCGCGCCAAGCGAGCGGGCAAGAAGCTGCGCCGGGCCGCCTGTGTTGAAGCGGTTCTGCGGGTCTATGTCTGAGGTGCCGTCCAGCCAGATGTCTGCGGCATAGTCAGAGAGGGCGCGGCTCGGATAGCCGAGATTGCCGGCGATGACGCCGATCCGGTTCTTGCGCGCCTTGGGCTGTCCGGCTTCGCGCCAGGCTTCGCGGCCAGCATGCAGCAGCCACTGAAAGACAGGGTCGAGGTCTGCGGCATCAATGCCATCCAGATCATGGGCGGCAGGGTCAAAGACCTTGTCGAAGCCGCTGACGAAGGCGCCTTTGTAGCCCATCGCTTCCTGCTCGGCGTCGGTGACGCCCCATTTGCCGGGCGGGGCGTCGGTGATGAGGGACTTTTCCTCAAGCACGGCCTTCCAGAGCTCAGCAGGCGACAACGCGCCGGGGAGGACGCAGCCACGTCCGACAATGGCGATCGGGTCGAATTTCGCCTCAGACATGCGCGATCTCCGCACCGGCAACGAGTTCAACCGGGCAGGCGGCGCCCGCGAGAACCGCGTCAGCAAAAGCGTTGGCCCCGGCGGCCTTGGAGATCAGCGGGACGCCAAGTTCTGCGAATTTTGCGCGCAGGCCGTCATCCACCATGCCGCCATCCCATGGGCCCCAGTTTATGGAGGTGATGGCGGCGGCCGGGTTGGTCGATTTCAGCCACCAGGCCATGCGGTTCAGGATTTCGTTCGCCATGGCGTAGTCGACCTGGCCTGCATTGCCATAGCGGGCGGCGACCGATGAGAAGAAGACAACGGTTTCTAGCTGGCTCGTGTCGAGCTGCGAGATGAGGGCTTCGAGGCCGCCAATCTTGGGACCGAAGACGCGAGCGATCTGTTCGGGCGTCTTCTCGCGGATCAGCTTGTCGGCAAGGACACCTGCGCCATGCACGAGACCTGTAATCTCACCCAGCTGGCTGCGGATATTGGCGAGGGCAGCGCCAAGGGCGGTGGGGTCGGAAACGTCTGCAGGGATGTAGTGCGCCTCACCACCAGCGCGGGCGATTGCGTCCAGCGTTTCGCGGATTTGAGCGCCAGACAGGAGGGCGCGAGCGCGGCTGTTCAGGGCGGCGGGCGTGATCTTTTCGCCAGCGTCCTTGGCCGCCTTGGCGAGGGCGCCGCGCAGCGCCTTTTCATCTGTGGTGACAGGAAGGCCTGCGGGCCATGGCGTAATTTCTGAGCGGCCAAGCAGCGCGAAGCGCGCGCCTGTGCGCCGGGCGAGCTCAATCACGCAATCAGCTGTGACGCCGCGTGCGCCCCCGGTGACGAGGATGACGTCCTGAGCGCCCAGCCGTCCGGGCTGGTTGCGAGGCAGGGTGAAGTCTGTGTCCTGTGGCACGTATCGACCGGCAGGGCTGAGGCCTGCGGTGGGCGCGGTGCCGCCCGTGAGCAGTTCTTCGGCGAGATGGCTGGCCGCGAGGGCTGTGCCGAAGCCAGCCACGTCGATATCGATAAGGCGGATTGTGGCGGCAGCGAATTCCCGTGCGGCGGTGCGGGCAAGCCCAGAAAGCCCGCCGCGCCATGCCCGATGGTCGTGCGGCTGGAAGCTCCCGCCTGTGTCCTGAAGCAGGATAACGGTGCCGCCCTGGGACTCGAGTTGCGAGGCGTTGATTTTCAGCGCTGCGACGGCGTCTGCGTGCAAAGTCTCTCGCGAGCTGGCGAGGCCGTGGGCGAGGAGGAGGGCGCTGGCTGTCCCGCTGGGGCTGGTGACGGCGTTGACCCTGAAGCCCGATGCGTTGAGCGCGGCGACGAAAGGCTGCGCGGCCACAAGGTCCGGGGTCACCCACTCAATCAGCGACGCTTCGCGCAGGCCCGGTGTCACCCGCCCGATGGCGGATTGGCTGACATAGGCCACAGCCTTGAGCGGCAGGGATGGAAGCGTTGCGGCTTCCTGCCCGGGAGCTGGCGAAGCGGGGCGGGCAGCGTCAGGCGACGCCGGCGCGCCCCCTAGCCAAAAAAATCGGCGATCTTCCGGATGGAGCGCAGCTCTGCGATCTGTTCCGGTTCGACCTCTGGCAGGTTCGGCATCTGCTCACGCAGGGCAGAGAGGATCTCGACCTGCTTGATGGAGTCGACGCCAAGCTCGCCCTCAAGGTCCATATCGTCCTCAAGCATTTCAGGGGGATAGCCCGTCTTGTCAGCGATGAGATTGCGGACAAGTTCGGTCATGTTGACGCCCGCCCGGCCTGCTGCGGGTGGCGCTGCCGGGGCAGGCGCTGGCGCGGCGACGTGGTGACCGTTGCCATTCGCATAGCCATTGCCATTGGCGTGAACGGTCGGGGCCGCTGGAGCAGGCGCGGCGCTGGCCGATGGGCTGAGGAAGGCTGCGATCTTTGCGATCGTGCGAAGCTCTGCGATCTGTTCAGGTTCGATTTCCGGCAGGCTCGGCATCTTTTCGCGCAGGGCAGAGAGGATCTCGACCTGTTTGATGGAGTCGACGCCGAGCTCCCCCTCAAGGTCCATATCGGGTTCGAGCATGTCGGACGGGTAGCCGGTCTTTTCAGCGACCAGGCTGGTTACGAGCGCGGTGAAATCCTGAGCCACTGGCGCGGCAGGGGCTGGCGCTGGAGCGGGAGCAGGCGCTGCCATTACCGGTGCAGGTGAAGGTGCCGGCGCAGCCGGGGCGCGGGCTGGCGCAGGTTGAGGTGCAGGCGGTGCTGCGACTGGTGCTGGCGCGGGCGGGGCCACAGGCTGAGGCGCTGGCGCGGCCTGCGGTTGCGGCGCGGCGGCAGGGACGGCGCTGGCTGAGGCGAGCATCGCCTGCGTTGCCTGCATATACTGGGCATGCGCCGCCTGAAGTGTCTGCATGTAGGCATTGTGCGCCTCCGTCATCTGCGCGTGGATCTGCGCGGCGGTGGAGGCGGGAGCGGTCTGGCGGGGCTCAGTCATGGGCGAAGGTCCTGGCTGGGGTGACTTTACAGAAGAAGGTGTTGGCGGCGTTGGCTTTGAAGCAATCGGGTCTGGAGGGGCTGATAAGGTATCGACAGTCCTGGGCCGGACCTTCTCTGCATTTGGCGGCGGGAGGGCCGCTGCGCCGCCTTTGGGCGGATACGGCTTGTTGTAGTTGGCGCCGGTAAGATCGATCGCGTGCTTGGAGCGGGGTTTGCGCGGTTCGGATGCTGGCATGTTGGCAAAGAGTGCTTCGAGGTCGACTTCATGGCCGAGCACAGCCAGCTTGCCGATGCCAGCGAGGAAGGCGGCGAGGCCGCTGCCCTTCTTGTCATCGAGCGCGACGGCGGTCGCCTTGCCGGGAAGAATCTGGCCGACAAGCGCGGTCAGCACCGTGCCGGGGCCAGCCTCAACAAAGGTGGTGACGCCGGCCTCATGCATCGCCTCAATGATCTCACGGAAGCGCACAGGGCTCTCGATCTGTCCGGCGAGGAGGTCGCGCTGCTTGTCATAGGCAAGCGGGTAGCGTTTGGCCGAGGCATTGGCGAAGACCGGGAATTCAGCCTTGGCAAAGTCCGTCTTGCCGAGCGCCTTGCGGAACGGGGCAACGGCCCCTGCGACGATGGGCGAGTGGAAAGCCGAGGCGACCGGCAGTCGGCGCGCCTTGATGCCTGCTGCTTCAATCGCGAGACGGGCCGTTTCGATGGCGTCGACTGGGCCGGAAAGCACAGTCTGGGTCGGCGCATTGTCATTGGCGATGACGACGTCCGGGTGGTTCTTGAGAATTGGCGCTAGTTGCTCGCTTGATGCCTGCGTCGCCAGCATGGCGCCTTCATTGTCGGCGGCGGCCTTGCTCATCAGCTTGGCGCGTTTGACGGCGGTCGAGAGGGCGTCCTTGTCAGAGAGCACGCCGGCGGCATTGAGCGCCATGATCTCACCAAAGCTGTGACCCGCAGCCATGTCGGCGTTTAGGCCGGACTTCTCCAGCACAGCGAGAACCGCCAGCGACGCGGCTGCGAGCGCGGGCTGTGCGTTCTCCATCGCGGTCAGCGTATCTGCCTGCGCCTTGGCGTCCGCGTCATTGAAGGCAGATGGTGGAAAGGCAAGCCGGTGGAGGCCGAGCTTGCCCGCTTTCTTGTGGCTTGCCGCAAAGTCCCATGCGGCGCGCGCCTCAGGGAAAGCGAGCGCGAGCTCACGGCCCATGCCGACATACTGGCTGCCCTGACCGGGCATGAGATAGGCGAGTTTTCCGGGCGCAGCCTTGCTGAGGCTGATGCTGGCGCCTTTCGGCAGGGGCGCAGTTTCGGCTGTGCCTGCGCGAATGAGCGAGGCAAGCTTTGCGGCCTTGGTCGCGAAGTCCTTATTGTCGCTGGCCGTAATGGCCGCGCGGCAGACCGCGTCAGCGGCAAATGAGGCGTGGCTGTCGCTGGCCGCGATGGCGAGGTCTTCCTCATGCACCAGCTTCGAAGCGATGGCCTCGATAGACTTGGCGAGGTTGTCCGGCGTATCGGCCGAAACCATGACCAGCTCGGCTGGCAAAATGCGGTCGGGGTGAGGGGCGAGCTTGCCGGTATATTCTTCCAGCGTGACGTGGAAGTTTGAGCCGCCGAAGCCGAAGGAGCTGACAGAGGCGCGGCGGGCATGCGATTTGTCCCTGATCCAGGGGCGCAGCTCGCGGTTTACATAGAAAGGTGACCCAGCGAGCGCAGGTGCGGGCTGGTCGACTTTCAGCGTCGGCGGCAGCGCCTTGCGCGAAAGCGCCATGACGGTCTTGATGAGGCTGGCTGAGCCTGCAGCTGACTTGGTGTGGCCGATCTGCGATTTCACAGAGCCAATGGCGCACCACGGATCGGAGACGCTTTCGCCTTCCTCGCAGAAGACGAGCTTGAGGCCGGAGATTTCGGCGGCGTCGCCAGCCTTCGTGCCGGTGCCGTGTGCTTCGACCAGTTCGACGGAGCGCGGGTCATAGCCCGCCTGTTCATAGGCGCGCTCAAGCGCGCGGGCCTGCCCATCAGGCAGCGGCGCATAGATCGCCGTGGCGCGGCCATCAGAACCTGCGCCAATACCTTTGATGACAGCGTGGATACGGTTGCCATCCCGTTCAGCATCGGCGAGGCGGCGGAGCGCCAGTATGCCGATCCCTTCGCCAAGCATGGTGCCGTCGGCCTTGTCGGAGAAGGGACGGCAATCGCCCGTCGGCGACAGGGCCGGCGTCTTGGAGAAGCACATATACATGAGGATGTCGTTCAGCGCGTCGACACCGCCCGTCAGGACAAGGTCGCTGTCGCCAGCGCGAAGCTCATGAATGGCGCCGTGCAGCGCGGAGAGGGATGAGGCGCAGGCCGCATCGGTCACATAATTCGAGCCGCCAAGGTCCATCCGGTTGGCGATCCGCCCGGCAACGACATTGCCGAGAAGGCCGGGGAAGGTGCTTTCCTTCCATTCGGAGAAATTCTCTGAAATCCTGTCGGCGATTGCCTGCACCTGCGTTTCTGGCAGGCCGGCCTCGCGCAGGCCCTTTACCCATGAGGGGCGCTGAAGGCGGCCTGACATATGGCCGACGAGTTCGGTCGCGGATGCAACGCCGAGGATGCAAGAGGTACGCTTACGGTCGATCGTGCCATTGGTCGCCTTCTCAGCCTCATCCAGTGCGGTCTGGGCGACCATGAGGGCGAGCAGCTGGGCGCTGTCAGTCGCGTCGATCTGGTTCGGCGGGATTCCAAAGGAGAGCGGGTCGAAGCCCTTCGGCGAGAGAAAGCCGCCGCGCTCGCCATAGGTCTTGTCGCGGGCGCGCGGGTTGGCATCGTAATAGTCCTCGATCAGCCAATGGGTCGGTGGGACCGGCCCCAGCGTATCGACGCCTTCTGCGATATCACGCCAGAAGCCCGGCGTGTCCCCGCGGCCCGGGAACATGGCGCCATAGCCCACGATTGCGATGTCTGCTGGTCCTGACGTTCTGTCTGCCATTTTGTGTCTCAGCCCCTCAGCCAGAGATTACTCGAAAAGCCCCGCCCTGTAGTCGAAAGCAGATTGTGGAATGTTCTCTCCGCACGCGCGCCGCGCCTGGAGCCTTGTGAGATGCGCGGCCCCGTCGAGCAGGTTGAGCGCAATCTGTTTCACGGTGCGCGTCTCGAGCGCTTCAAGGGGGCTTCCCTTTACCCATTCATTGAAGGCGCCCATCGCCGGGCCGCACCAGATCTGATAGTCGCGCAGCCGGCTCTCATCGCCCTCGCGCGCCCATTGCGCGCCGAAGAACAGATAGCGCCGGAAGACGAGCGCCAGCTGGTGGTGCGGGTCGGCTTCGGCCTTTGCGAGCTCTTTGGGATTGGTGCCGCTCATATAGGCGCGGGTCTTCTCCCAAGCGGTGGCATAGGGCTCACCGAGCGCAGTTTCGATGAAGGCCTGCTCCTGCGCCGTACAGTCGGCAAAGCTGGCGCGTGTCTTGTGAATCTCGCGCATCCGCTTGCCGCGCATGGCGAACAGCGTCCCGCGCTTGAGAACCTGCACCTCTACACCCTGTTCGAACATGTCGGCGGCGGGAGCCATGGCGATATCTGCCGGGCCTGCTTCGGCGAGCAGTTTGCGCCCGGCGAGAGAGAGACCGGATTCCACGGCAGCCTGATTGACCGAGCCGGTGATGATGTAGGCTGCGCCCATCTGGAAAGCGGCGGCGGCGGCCCAGGGCGTGCCGATACCGCCGCCAAGGCCGATGCGGATATCGTCGGCGTTGAGGCCATGCTCTTCGCAGACCTGGCGGCGCGCCTGAACCAGCGAGGAAAAAAGCGGACCAGCGGCGCGGTTATCAGTATGCCCGCCGCTATCGGCTTCAGCAGTGATGTCGAGCGCGACCGGAACGGTGGCGGCGATCTCTGCCTGCTCGGGTGTGATGTCCCCCCGGGAGACAAGCTGTTTCAGAATGGCATCGGGGGCAGGGGCCATGAACTGGCGCGCAACTTCGGCGCGCGAGACCTTGGCGAAGACGTGCGTGCTACGCTTGATGCTGCCATCGGCGGCGCGTGACAGGCCTGCTGCACTGTAGCGGACGATCTCAGGCGATAGCTGCATGAAGGCAGAGGCCGAGACGCGGGCCACACCGCGCGAAAGGAAGAGGTCGACGACGGCGCGTTCATAGCCCGGCTGCTGCGGCGTATGGATGAGGTTGGCACCCCAGGCGGGCGCGCCTTTGCCGAGGGCAGCCTCGATCTCATCAAGACCTGCGGCAATCGTTTCCGGCTTGAGGCCCGCGCTGCCGTAAAAGCCGACAAGCCCGGCCTGCACCGCGGCAATGACCATGCGCGGGGTCGCAATGCCGCGCGCCATTTCGCCGACGATATAGGCAAAGCGGCTGCCATGCGTCTTGGTAAAGGCATGATCGCCCAGCCAGTCTGCGTAGACCGCTGCAGCGTCGTTCTGATCGTCTTGTTTGGTTAAGGGGGGCTGTCGCGTCTCAACCTTCATGGCCGGGCCGCTATGTTGACTAGGTTCCCAATGCTGAATCCGCATCCGTCAGCTATTCCCCTACAGGTTGTGGATTAGACCCTGTTTCGGGGGGAGTTGCAATGTACAAGCCACCATTTTTCGCAGATGCAGCAAAAGTTCGATGGAGGCGTGGCGCGAATACCATGATGCGGGCTAAGCTGTTGCAAATGCAACAGATAACGCCGAAGTATAAATGTCTATATATGGGACAGGTTGTGCCCTATCCCCATGCGCCGAAGGCATGACTTGTCGCGATTGATAGCCGCGATATGAGGCCGCTGCAGAGGCGCAGCGGTTCTATCAATTCCTGGTGGATTCTGTCATAGCCCGCCCGGCTTTGCGCGCCGCTTTCATGGCCGGGCTCATTGATGTGCTGGAACAGGTCAGCTTCGCCGCGTGACGGCGGATAGATTTCCTCCAGCAGATCAGCGGCTTCATCGATCCGCATGGCGAGAACGAGCGAGATGATGTCGCTGCGGCTGGTGTCGTGGCGGGCAGAGAGGTCACTGAGGCGGCCCGTGAGGCTGAGCGCGTACAGCATCAACGCCTGACGGATGGCGTGCAGGGCATGGAAGTCGAGCCGGTTCTCATGCCGGCTCTCAACACTCGGCGCATCGTCGAGCGACGCGATCAGTGCATCGAACTCAATCAGGTCTACGCTGAGGCGGTTGGCGATCTTCTGCAGGCTGGCGGCAGTATGGTTTTCGCCGAGCGTATCTGCGACACGGCGAAGGGCGCCCGCCTGTGAGACATCGCCATGCCGCGACACTGCGAGCCAGACATGCGGATCGAAGACACTGGCATAACCACGCAGGACGGGCAGGCTGGTCAGCATCCGGGCGCGGGTGGCCAGCATGATGAGAGCATGGAGGCGCGGCGAGGCATTGATGATGTCGCGCATCCGCTCTTTCTCGCGCGGCATGGCAGAGCCAATCCCGCAGGCGGAATTCAGCGGCACGCCAAGCTGCTGGAGCATGGCATTGTGGGAGATGGCGCGGATGGCAGACGGCCCGCTTGGCCCGCCCGCGCGTTTGACCGGACGCGAGCCTGCCTTGACCAGGAAGCCAGAGGTGAAACCGCCCAGCATTTCCTCATAGTCGTGGTCGACAAACAGCGTCTCATGCCAGTTTCGGAGCGCGCGGTAGGCGTCCCAGACAAAGTCTGTCTGTGTGTAGAAGGCGTCATCCTCAGTGGATGGTGGCTCTGACAGGATGTGTTCGCAGAAGGCGGCATAGGTGGCGCGCGAAAGCTCTGGCGTTGCAAAATGCAGGAAGCCGTCGCCGCCCTGGAAGCTCACTTCGTGGATGGGCTGGATGTCTCGGGCGAAAAGTTCGCCGCGTGTCCATGGCGTCAACAGATGATCGTGGCGCTGCTGGAAGGTTCCGGGATAGGCGCCGCGTCCGATCGACTCGCCGTGCGTATTGAAAACGAGGAGGCCCGTGCCGGGCAGGACGTCGCCCAGCGCGCGTCCGATCAGGCTGTGTATCCGCTCGATCGCCATATTGCCGGCGACCTGTCCGATGAAGCGGCCTGAGTCTGAAAAACCAAGCTGGATAGAGAGATAGCCGCGGGTTCTGACATAGTCCCTGAAGGAGGCTTCCTCGAGCAGCCGCTCGACGAAACGCCCACCAGTTTCCAGCGCTTCCGGTGTTTCGAACAGGGGTGAGATATCGAGGGCGTGGTCGACGCCGTACTGGCGGGTAAGGTGCAACGCCCCCATCACTGTAGCGGGGTTCTCGCTCTCTGCGATGAGGAAGCGGATCGGTGAGCCCGCATCGATGTGTTTCAGGATCTGCGCGCACATCATGAACTGGCGCCGCGCGGTGGACTGTTCGAGGAAGAGGTCCGCGAAGTTTACAGGGCGCACCTCGGTCTTTCCGGCCATCTCAGAAAGCTTGCTGAGGGCAAGGCGGCCAAGCTCGCTGTCTTCGGTTTCGAGGTCGAGGTCGCGCTGAAGGACGGTGCGCACTTGCGCGGCGTTCACGCGAAGATGGATGCGGGCCGTGCCAAGCTGGAGCGCGTCAATTTCGGCGCGCAGGATCATCAGGGCGGCGGCTGTCTCGTCAGGTGTTTCCGTATTTTCGATCAAGGACGTCAGCGGATCGGTCAGGATGGCCGCGTCTGTGATCTTTGCGTCGGAGGCGGCGGTCAGGAAATTGGCCGCGTCGCTGAGAACGTCCGGGTCTGACAGGTCCTGGCCGAACTTTTCGGCGGCTGCTTCGGTATGGGCCTGCGCAGCGGCTAGTTTCTTCTCGAGCGCGGCCAGCGTCTCGAATTCTGCGAAGTTGGAGAGACGTCCGCGATAATAGGCGAGCTGGGCTGCCTTCTCGCGCAGGCGCAGCGTGATCGATTGGGACCAGTGAATATCCGTGCGTCCATCAAGGTCATAGCCGACCCAGCTTGCGAGTGTGGGGAGGACCGGGCGCAAGCTACGCCAATCGTCGAGGGACTTTCGGGCCGTGTGCACGACGAGGCTGGCATAATGACCGGCGGCGTCCTGCGCATTCGCGATCGCGTCCTGCGCCTCTTCATGCTCATGGGTCAGCGTGATCTGGTCCGGCCAGTCCGGCTGCGGGTCGCTGGCGACAGATTTGAGGGTGGCGAGTTCGCTCTTGCCGGGCTGGCTTGCATAGTCCGCGAAGGCACGCCGCAGACGCTGGGAGAGCGCGAAGGTCGGGTGAGCTGTGAAGACGATGCCGCCCGCATTGCGTGTCACGATTTCGCGAAACCGCTCTGGGTCCGACTTCGCGAGAGCCGAGAGCTGCGCGCTCACCCCGGCGAACGCATCTTTCGGTTTGCCGATCTCGGTGTGCTGGGCCCTGAACTGGTCGGCGCGCGCCTGCAGTAGGTCAAAGTGCAGCACGTCCACCGTTTCTGCGACGCTAGAGAGGCTGGTGCGACCGGCCTCAAGGTCCTGAAAAAGCTGGAGTGCGAAGGAGAAAACCGAATTGGTCAGCGGGTCGCGATCAATGCCCTCGGCATGGTCGCGCAGGAATTTGCGGATGCGGGCCGGGTCAAGCGGCGTCTTTCTGGTCGGCATGTGATCGGTCTCCCTGAAAGCAAGATAGCGTCTGAACGCTCATCTTGTTCAGCAGGACGGTCTGACCAGTGCCGGTCAAGGCTGAGGGCGGGCAGGCGCGGGACCGATCCCGCATCTGCCTGCCGACAGCGCAGAACTCACTAGAGCGACGCCATGATGCCGCGGCTCGGGGCGACCTTGTTGTCGAGGAAGTCGCGCCAGATGGCGGCGACCGCATCGGCGCCCTTTACCCGTTCAACCTCGATCTCTTTCGACGCCTCGCGGGCAAGGCGCGCGCTCGCCTCGCTGGCTCTCATATAGAGCACGCCGGGGCCCCAATCCTTGTTGCGCTTGGCAATCTGCGACGGCGCAAAGAAGAAGCGCGGCTCTGCCCCAGGGAGGCCGCTCGCCCGGCCTGCGCTCTCCCAATGGGTCGCGCCAACCATGCAGCTCTCGACCATGTTTTCCTGAAGATGGTTGTGAAGCGTCACGGTGAGGTCGCGGTTGCCGGACATGTCGACATAGGCGGTCTTTACCGACTGATCGATCTTCTCTTCCTCGCCATAGAGGAGGACCTCATCGCAGCAGCCGAGGTTTTCCACGAACGCCTTGTTGCCCGCCGAAGTCAGCCCGATGACGCGTTTGCCCGCCTTGCCATCCTCCTTGATGAACTGGGCAAGGCCAAAGCCCGTCTTCGATGAAACCGAGCCGATCACGACCTGCTCCGCTCCGAAATAATCATTGTCGGTCAGATAGTCGTAGAGAACGAAGGAGGTGATGAAGAGCGGGAAATAGAGGCTGCGCTCATCTTCCATAGTTCGCAGGGCTTCCGGCTCTCCGGACAGGCGGCGGTACTGGTTGTAGACCGCAGCGAGGTCCGCACGGTGCGGGGCGGCGTCCATGAAATAGTCGTCCTTAACGCTCCCGACGTTGAGCACTGTTTCGTTCGCCATCGGGAAGAAGCCATAGAGCCGTTCACCCACCGCAATGTCCGGACTGCGCGATTCAACGACGTCGCCAAAGCCCCAGACGGTGACCTTGCCCCAGCCGTCTTCGGCCGGAAAGAAGCGCCAATAGCCAATGGCGTCACCAGAGATCGCATAACTCACATTGTTCGAGGTGATCGCGAACTTGTCGATGGCGACCCGGACCTGTCCGTCCTCGAGTGGGGCTTGTGGCCGGGTGACAGGTTTCGTCTTCCGGTAGTCGCTGCGATTTATCCAGAGCTCGCTGACATCAGCCATCGGGTCGGTCCTTCCCTTAAATCTTTTATCTGGCGCAAGAATGAACTGTCTGAAGGCGAGTGCAAGGGGCGGGTGATTTGCTGCCGCGAGGGCAATCCTTCGCAGGGGCGAATGATTGTCCTATCAAGGGCGGGAAAACATGATTTGAGGAGACGACATGGCCATCAAGACACGGATCACCGAACTGCTCGGCATTGAGCATCCGATCGTTCAGGGCGGTATGCAGTGGGTCGGTTATGCCGAAATGGCAGCGCCTGTTTCGAACGCTGGCGGCCTTGGCCTTCTGACCGCGCTGACGCAGCCAACGCCGGAAGACCTCGCCAAGGAAATCCAGCGCACCAAGGACATGACCGACAAGCCGTTCGGTGTGAACCTCACCATCCTGCCGGCCATCAAGCCTCCGCCATATGCAGAGTATCGCCAGGCGATCATCGAGGGCGGTATCAAGATCGTCGAGACCGCTGGCTACAAGCCGCAGGAGCATGTCGACGAGTTCAAGAAGCACGGCATCAAGGTCATCCACAAATGTACCGCTGTGCGCCACGCGCTCTCGGCTGAGCGTATGGGCGTCGACGCGATCTCGATCGACGGTTTCGAGTGCGCCGGTCACCCGGGTGAGGACGACATTCCAGGCCTCATCCTGATCCCGGCGGCTGCCGACAAGGTGAAGATCCCGATGCTGGCTTCTGGCGGTATCGGCGATGGCCGTGGTCTTGCTGCGGCTCTGGCGCTCGGCGCTGACGGCATCAATATGGGGACGCGTTTCTGCGTCACCAAAGAGGCGCCGATCCACGAAAACTTCAAGAAGCAGATGGTCGAGAATGATGAGCGCGACACCAAGCTCATCTTCCGCACGCTACACAACACGGCCCGCGTGATGAAGAACAAGGTGTCGGAAGAGGTCGTCGCGATCGAATCCAAGGGCGGCGCCAAGTTCGAGGACGTCCAGCACCTCGTTGCAGGTGTCCGTGGCCGCAAGGCGATGGAAGAGGGAAATGCAGATGATGGCATCTGGTCGGCCGGCATGATCCAGGGTCTCATCCACGACATTCCAAGCGTGCAGGAACTGATCGACCGGATCGTTTCCGACGCTGAAGAGATCATCAAAAAGCGGATGGCGAATTTCGTCGTCAGCTAAGCCAGAATAGACTGATTGCTGAAGGGCGCCGGATTGTTTCAACCCGGCGCCCTTTTTCTTTATTCGCTGAGCAGGACGCCTTTTTCCGTCAGCTCAGACACGCGGGCTTCATCAGCACCGATCCAGTCTTTCAGGGCATCGACATTGTGCTCGCCCCGGCGTGGTGGTCGCATGCCTGCGGTGATGCCGCTCTTCGACTGAGAGAACTTGTAGGGTGACTGAACCGTGCGTCGCGCATTGCCCTTGTCGTCCTCGACATCGACCAGAATGCCATTCGGCCCAACACTGGTCTGCGAGAAGGACTCCTCGCCGAACTTGCGTACCAGACCCCAGGCGAGGTTCATTCCGTCCAGCGCCTTGGTCAGTGCCTCAAAGCTTGGATAGGAGAGGATGTGTTCGGTGACCGCCTTGTGGCGGGCAGCGACTTTCGCTTCGAGGTCCGCGCCTTTCGGGGTTGGGTCGACGAGGCCCGCCTTTTCGGACAGCACGATCCAGATCCATTTCATGTCAGACGCGATCAGGATGCGCTTGCCTTCCGGCGCGTCCCAGACTTGGTTCTCCTTCGGTTTCGGCCAGACGCCGTCAAGCGCCCAGTGGGCGTAGTCGTCCGTCGCATGAATCACGTTGATCATGGCGATATCGACATGCTGGCCCTCGCCCGTCTTCTCGGCGACGCGCAGGGCGGCGAGCAGACCGACGAGGCCGTGCAGCGAGCTATAGCTGTCGGCGAGAGAGTATTGAAGGTCAGTCGGCTGTCCGCTGCTAATCTCTGCCTGACGGGCGATAAGCCCCGCTTCTGCATGTACGACCGGCGCATAGGCGGCGCGCTTTGCCTCCGGCCCCGTCTGGCCAAAGCCAGAAATGGACAGCATGACGAGCTTCGGATTGACCGCGTGCACGCTCTCCCAGTCGAGACCAAAGCGCTTCATCACGCCGGGGCGGAAATTCTCCACCAGCATGTCGGCTTGTTTGCAAAGCTCCAGCACCAGCTCATGTGCGCCTTCGGCCTTGAGGTCGATGCAGATATTCCGCTTGCCGATGTTCTGCTGAAGGTAAAAGCCAGCGACGCCCTCATCCGACTTGCCGAAATGGCGGGTGACATCGCCTTCGGGCGGCTCGATCTTGAGGACGTCCGCGCCGAGGTCAGAAAGCATCCGCGTCGCAAAAGGGCCGGCCAGAACACGTGAAAGATCAAGGACTTTCAGTCCTTCGAGTGGAAATCCCTTTATGTCCATGATGCATGCTCCCTCTTGGTCTTTTTTTGCTGCAAGCGTTCTAGACCGGGAGTTCATTCCAGCACAGGCTGACCCCGCGTCCGCTCACTGCGCGCCTTGCTGACCGAGCAGGATGGCGCCGATGAGCCCGGCATTGTCGCCAAGGCCCGGCGTGCTGATCAGTTCGCTTGAGGGGGCGTGTTCGAGATAGCCGCCCATTTGCTGGTCGAAGGACTTACGGATGCGGAAAATCAGGTGTGGCGTGAGCATAAGCCCGCCGCCAAGGATGATCCGCTCTGGCCGGAAGGTGAGGGTGAGGGCGCGGGCGGCCTGCGCGAGATAGTCGGCCACGATATCCCAGACGGGGTGATCGGCAGGGAGGTCTTCCGGCGCACCGGCCCGCGCACGAATGGCGCGCACGGATGCGAGGCCTTCAAGACAGTCGCCATGGAAGGGGCAGACGCTCTCAAAGTCTTCGTCGCCAGGACGACGGCGCAGCGCGATATGGCCAAATTCGGGGTGTGATGGCCGCCCCAGAAAATCGCCATTGGCATAGAGCCCGGCCCCGATGCCTGTCCCGACCGTGACATAGGCGGCTGAGGCGCAGCCTCGCGCGGCGCCGTGGCTCATCTCTGCGAGGAGGGCGCCGTTCACGTCCGTATCCAGGGTGACTGGCAGGCCGAGCGTTTCGGCAAAATGAACGCGGAGGTTCGTGCCGGACCAGCCCGGCTTTGCCGACCCGGTGATTGTGCCATAGCTCGCCGAGCTTGGGTCGACATCTATCGGGCCGAAACTGGCAATGCCGAAGCTCTTCAGACTGCCGGGCCCAGTCTGTTCGATGAACCAGCCTGCGGCGGTAGCCAGCGTCTCTTGCGGCGTGGTCACGGGCACACGGTGTGTCGCGACCAGCGCACCTGACGCATCAGCAAGACCGCATTTGAAGGTCGTGCCGCCTGCGTCAATGCCGCCATGAAGCGCGTTATCCGACATCTGCCTTGTGACCTTTTACCCTATCAGACCTGCCAGACTATGCAGCCCGCGCTTCAATGGATAGGTCTTTGTCCGCTTCAAGGAGACAGACCCCATGACCTATCCCGACCAGAAACTTGCCGAGGAAATTGGCGCACGTGTGGAAGCCTTTGTGCGCGATGTCGTGGCGCCATATGAGCGCGACCCGCGCCTTGGCGACCATGGCCCATCGGAAGATCTGGTCGTCGAGATTCGGGCGAAAGCCCGCGAGGCTGGCGTGATGACGCCGCATATCCTGAAAGATGGCAGCCACCTTTCGCAACGCGGCACCGCCTATGTGCTGCAGAAGACAGGCCTGTCGCCGCTCGGCCCCGTGGCATGCAATACCGGCGCGCCGGATGAGGGGAACATGTTCCTGCTCGGCAAGGTCGCGACGCCAGAACAGCATGAGCGCTTCCTGAAGCCGCTTGTCTCTGGTGAGGCGCGCTCTGCCTTCTTCATGACCGAGCCAGCCGAGGATGGCGGCGCCGGGTCTGACCCGTCCATGATGAAGACGACCGCAAAGCAGGACGGCAATCACTGGGTCATCAATGGCCGCAAGACCTTCATTACGGGCGCTGAGGGCGCAAAGGTCGGCATTGTAATGGCGAAGTCTGATGAGGGCGCATGCATGTTCCTTGTCGATTTGCCGAATGACGCGATCCGGATTGAGCGCGTGCTCGACACGATCGACAGCTCCATGCCGGGCGGCCATTCCGAAGTCATTATCGATAATCTGCGCGTGCCGGCGACTGACATGCTGGGCAATCCGGGCGAGGGCTTTCGCTATGCGCAGATCCGCCTTGCGCCCGCGCGCCTGTCGCACTGCATGCGCTGGCACGGCGTGGCGACCCGGGCGCAGGAAATCGCGACCGAATATGCGTGCAAGCGCCAGGCGTTCGGCAAGCTGCTGGTCGACCATGAGGGCGTCGGCTTCATGCTGGCCGAAAACCAGATCGACCTGCAGCAATCCTCGCTGATGATCGACTGGTGCGCCGATGCGCTCGACCGCGGTGAGAACGGCAATGTCGAAAGCTCTATGGCAAAGGTTGCTGTGTCCGAAGCGCTGTTCCGCGTGGCCGACCGCTGCGTCCAGGTCATGGGCGGTATGGGCGTCAGCCGGGACACGATTGTCGAGCAGCTTTTCCGCGAAGTTCGCGCCTTCCGCATCTATGACGGACCGACCGAAGTGCACAAATGGTCGCTGGCGAAAAAGATCAAGAAAGCTGAATTGGCCAGGACTGGCGTGAAATAAAAGCGCCTTACTTAGCCTCTTTAAAACAATGTATTAGCGCCTTCTTTCGCCTTGCTGGATGGCGAGACAGAGGAACGCTGTCTCGTGAACGGCCGTTTGTCTGGCATGAAACGTTCGAAAACAGAGGCTAAAAATGAGAAGCTCTTTGCCTCCGAGAGACACAGAATGGTGCGGCGCCAGCTGAAAGGTCGCGGGATACGCGACAAGGCAGTGCTGCGCGCAATGAAAGCCGTTCCGCGCGAGCGTTTCGTGCCAGAGAATCTGAGAGAGTTTTCCTATGATGATGGTCCGCTTCCGATCGGCGAGGCGCAGACCATCTCTCAGCCCTATGTCGTCGCCTTGATGATCGAGGCCGCCGGACTGACGCCGCAGTCGCGCGTGCTCGAAATTGGCGCGGGGTCTGGCTACTGCGTTGCAATCATGTCCCGGCTCGCCGGCAAGGTGTTTGCCATAGAGAGAAATGAAGCCCTGGCGAGCGAGCTGCCTGTCCGGCTTGCCGAACTTGGTTGCGAGAACACCGAAATCCGCGCGGGCGACGGCTCTGCTGGCTGGGTTGATGAAGCGCCTTTCGATGCAATCATCGTGTCGGCCGTTGCACCGCACATCGCCGAGCCTTTGCTAAGCCAGCTGGCACCTGATGGCCGGCTCATCGTGCCGGTGGCGCGTGGGGCTGACGATCAACGACTGATCAGGGTCACACGGCGGGGTGAAGACGACTTCTCAGAAGAAGATCTGGGCGGCGTTCACTTCGTACCGCTGATTGGCGAAGAAGCGTTCGCGCCTGCAGAGTAGGTGGTGCTTTTCAAATCGCGTGGCCCCGTGACCGCCAATTTGATGGCAGCCGAAAAATTGTGAGTCGGCGTCCGAGCGCGCAGGTTTGATAGGTTTAAGCTATCAATCTCATTCAAGGAATGTGTCGCGGTCGACGTGGATCGGGGTGACAGACAGACTTAACTCTGTCCACTGAACACAGCTTCCCGGAAATCAATCATGCTCAAATCCCGCCTCCTCGCCGCTGCTGCTGCAACGCTCACCCTCGGCGCGCCTGCTATGGCCATGCCCGATTTCAGTTTTGTCGACGCGACCGCCCCAGATGATGGCCGGGTCGTCATCTATGTGGGGCCTGACGGCGCGCTAAGCACTTTAGGTGCTGAAATGGACGCCGCAACGGGCGGGCGGCTATCGACGGCAATCCGCGAGATGGAGATGAAAGGTGAGTTTGGCGAAACGCTGAGCCTCGCCGGTCTTGCGCCCTACGCGCAGATCGTCGTGATCGGTAAGGGAGATGAAGCCCTGGAGGCCCGCCAGCTGCACGATCTCGGCGGCCACGCGGCGATGGCGGCAGATGACGAAAAAGGTCTCAGCATCCTCGCAGACGGCTTCGACGGGGTTGAGAATGCGGCGGCGCAGATCGCCTTTGGCTACGCGCTCGGGGACTACAGCTTCACGACGTACAAGACCGATCCCGATATGGAAGAAGACGGCGAGGTGACGCTTATCGCCTCGCAGCCGAACGCCGCTTCGCTGTTCGAGAATGACCTGAAACATCTGGCCAGCAGCATCGAGCTTGTTCGTGACCTTGGTTCAGAGCCTGGCAACGCCCTGTGGCCGCAAGCTTTTGTTGATCGCGTGCAGACTGCGTTTGAAGGCGCGGCGAATGTGAACGTTACTGTGCTTGACGCAGATGGAATCCGCGAGCGGGGCATGGGCGCGCTCATGGGCGTCGGTCAGGGATCAATCCACGACCCCCGCCTCATGGTCGTTGAGTATTCTGGCGGTGCTGACGGGGAGGCGCCCATCGCTCTCGTCGGCAAGGGGATCACTTTTGATACGGGCGGCATCTCCATCAAGCCCAGCGAGAACATGTGGTACATGAAGGCCGACATGTCCGGTGCGGCAGCAGTGGCCGGTACCGTCCTAGCGGCAGCAAAACGTGGAGAGCCGATCAATCTCGTCGGGGTCATGCCGCTTGCCGAGAACATGCCCTCGCAGGACGCAATTCGTCCCGGCGACGTCCTGACTTCAATGTCCGGCAAGACCGTTGAAGTCCTGAATACGGACGCGGAAGGGCGCCTCCTTCTTCTCGATGCCGTTCAATATGCGCAGGAAGTGCACGCGCCCCGCATGCTGGTGAATATCGCCACGTTGACCGGTTCTGCCGTGCGGGCAACAGGCGCCGAGTATGCTGCAGTCATCACGCGTGATATCGCGCTGAGCCTCGAAATGATGGAAGTCGGCAAAGATGCTGGCGAAGACGTCTGGCCGCTGCCGCTTCATGCCAACCACTTCAAGCAAATCGAAAGCAAGATCGCGGACATCAAGAATGTCGCCGGCATACCTGGCGCGTCTATAGGCGCGGCTGTCATCGGCACGTTCATCGATGAAGACCTGGAATGGGTGCATCTTGATATTGCGGGTGTAGACTGGCGTGATGAGGCCACGCCAACGGCGCCAGTTGGTCATGCTGGCTGGGGCGTTCGGTTTCTCGATGAACTCGTCCGCCGCGAAGCCAACTGAGACCGCATATCCAGTCTCAAACCTCGGCATCGCTACGACTTCGGCGCTTGATCTGATGTGAGCCGGGCCGTACGCAACGGCGCATGTCATTGAACTACTCTTTCAGCGTCGCGCCGATGATGGACTGGACGGACCGGCATTGCCGGATGTTTCACCGTGCCTTGTCAAAAGAAGCGCTGCTCTGGACGGAGATGGTGACCGCGGACGCCGTCATCCATGGTGACCGCGAGCGGTTGATCGGTTTCAGTGACGCAGAACACCCTGTCGTGCTGCAGCTGGGCGGGTCTGATCCTGCCAAGCTCGCCGAGGCGAGCCGCATCGCCGAAGAGTTCGGCTATGATGAGGTAAACATCAATTGCGGCTGCCCATCAGACCGTGTCCAGTCGGGGCGGTTTGGCGCCTGCCTGATGCAGGAGCCTGCGACAGTTGCTGCCTGCGTCGCGGCAATGCGTGCGGCAGTCTCAATCCCGGTCACGGTGAAATGCCGGGTCGCGGTCGATGATGACCCGCCGCGTGAGACGCTGTTCGGTTTTGTCGACCAGGTTGCGGATGCTGGCTGCGAAGTCTTCACTGTCCATGCGCGCAAGGCCTGGCTGTCTGGCCTCAGTCCGAAGGAAAACCGCGATATCCCGCCGCTCGACTATGGCCTTGTCGCAGACCTCAAAGCCGAGCAGCCTGACCTGACGCTCATCCTCAATGGCGGGATCAAGACAATGGCGGATGCAGCCAGCCATCTTGAGACATTTGATGGCGTAATGTTGGGCCGGGCGGCCTATCAGACGCCGGCCTGCCTGCTGGCGGCCGACAAGCTGATCCATGAGGGCATCGGCGATGACAGCTTCAACATGGACGGCGCGCTCGCAGCTCTTGAACGCTATCGGCCATATATGGCGGCTCGGCTCGAAGAGGGCGTGAAGCTCTCATCCATGACACGGCACATGCTGGGGCTATTTGCTGGCCAGCCGGGCGCGCGTGCCTGGCGCCGTACACTTTCTGAGAAAGCCGTCAAGGAAGGCGCTGACCTCGACGTGCTGGACGAAGCCCTGTCGCATGTTGCCGGCGTAGAGGTTGATGCCTGATGGACGCGTTTCTCGCCGAGTATGGTGTGCTCACAATTTCTCTGATTGCTGCCGGGATCGTCGCCGGGCTGGCGGCAGGCTTGTTCGGCATTGGGGGCGGCGCGGTCATCGTGCCGGTTCTCTATTTCCTGCTGACGGCGCTCGGCTATGGCGAGACGGCCATGCATGTCGCCGTAGCGACTTCGCTTGCCACAATCATCCTGACATCGATCCGCTCTGTCATGTCGCACAATCAGCGCGGCGCGGTGGACTGGGCTGTGCTGAAGGGCTGGGCCCCATGGATCGTGATCGGGGCTTGCCTTGGGCAGCTGGTGGCGGGGTTTGTCTCCAAGGATGCAATGACGCTGACCTTTGGCTCGCTCCTGCTGATCCTTGCGCTGCAGCTCTATTTCGGGCGGCCGACCTGGAAGCTGGCAGATGACCTTCCGGGCGGTGCGCCGCGTGCAGGGCTTGGCACCGGGCTTGGTGCGCTGTCAGCAATCATGGGCATTGGCGGGGGCACGTTCGGTGTCAGCCTGATGACGATTTGTGGCCGCCCGATCCATCAGGCGGTCGGCACAGCTGCAGGCTTCGGTGTCGCCATTGGCTTGCCGGGCGCAATCGTTGCGATCCTCAACGGGCTTGGCCGCGAAGGCCTGCCGCCATTCTCGCTCGGCCATGTGAATCTGCCGGCCTTCGCACTGATTTCTGTCTGTACGGTCACGATGGCACCGATTGGCGCAGCGCTGGCCCACAAGCTCGATGCAGGACTGCTGCGGAAGCTGTTCGGCGTTCTGCTCGTGCTCGTTTCGGTGCGGATGATCTGGAAGACTATTGCCGGATGATCAGCCGGTCGCTGCGAAACTCATAGGAATAAAGCTCGCGCAGGAAGCTCATGCCGAGCAGGGATTGGGTCAGCACATCCTGCATGACGACGCCGCGCACATCGCGGATTTCCACTTCGCCAATCCTGATCGAATCGATCATCACATCTGCGCCATAGGTGATGCCACCAGCAGTACGGATCTCGATGTCATAGGTGAGGTCGCGCGGGCGCAGACCCATTTTTTGGGCATCTTCCTGCGTCAGCGCGACAGTGCTCGCGCCCGTATCGACCATGAAGTCGACGCTGGCCTTCCGATTGACGAGAGTGCGCGCCCAATAATGGCCGTCTGACTTGATGAGCATGACGGCGGTGCGGCGCATTTCGCCGGGGTCTTCCGTGTCGACAACATTCACCGTCTCGACGGCCTGGCTCTCGGACGCAGCTTCGGCCTTCTCAATCTTCGGGATGAGGATGAGCACCAGCGCCGCCGCAATTGCGCCAGCGCTTGCCATCAGACTGAAGAATTTATGGTTCATTCGCCCTTGCGTCCTCGTCTCAGCCGAGTTTTCCGAGCGACTTGAGGCGCTCCATCCGCTCATCGAGCTCGCTCATAACCTGATCGCGTTGATCGGGGGTGAAGCTCGACCAGCCACCGATTTCACGCAAGGTGCGTCCGCAGCCGAGGCAAAGTCCGGTCTGTCCGTCTACGGCGCAAACCTTCTTGCAGGGCGAGACAATAGGGGTGGGGCGGGGTGTGGTCATCAGGGCCTGTTCTTCAGCAGCAAAAGGACTATGTCAAAAATTCACGAAAGTTTCGTTGACTTCGACGGCTGGATCATGCGGTTTCCCGTTAAATCCAGTGAGAGGGAATCGTGTGAGCAAGGCGCTTGAATCTTCTACACCTTTCAGTGACGTCCGCGAGCTCGCCATGCGCGATATCGCTCCGGATGCGTCCTGCAGTGAACAGGTGCACAACGCGCTGCTCGGCATGGGGCGTCAGGGCGACTTCGGCAAGCTTGGCAAGGCGGCCGAATGGCTGGCCGGCTGGCAGCGCCGCTATCCGCCGCGCATTGAAAACGCGACACTGGCAGTCTTTGCAGGCTCTCATGGCGTAACCGCGATTGATGGTGCTGTGTCGCTGTCGTCGGATGAGAACACCAAGACGCGGGTCGAGGATCTGCGCGCCGGTAGGGCGCCGCTTTCGGCCATCGCCGCCGCCAATCAGGCGAATATCCGCATCTTCGAACTGGCCATCGAGCAACCCACAGCGAACTTTACCGACGGCGCCGCCATGAGCGAGCGCGAATGCGCCGCGACCATCGCTTACGGCTTTGAAGCGCTCGAGGGCAAACCAGACCTTCTGGCCCTCGGCGTTGTTGGGGCTGGTATCGGTACGGCGGCTGCGGCCGTGGCCTGCGGCCTGTATGGTGGCACGCCGGAATACTGGGTGAGGCCCGGACCATCGACACCGAAGGAAATAAGCGCAGCCCGTATTGAGACGGTAAATGCCGGCCTTGCGCGCCACCGCGGTCATCTGGACGATCCGCTCGAGGCGCTGCGTTGTCTTGGCGGGCGAGAGCTTGCCGCTTGCGTCGGTGCGATTCTGGCCGCGCGCATCCAGTCTGTGCCGGTCGTGCTCGATGGATTCGCGACGACGATCGCTGCCGGTATTGTGCATGCGATGAACCCGAGCGCTGTTGAGCACGTGCTGGCGGGCCATGTCACGCGCCGCCCGGCCCATCAGGCCGCGCTGGACCGTCTCGACATGACGCCGCTGCTGCCGATGGAATTCAATACAGGCGGCGGCATGGGATCGGTCGCTGCGATCGGGCTGCTGCGGACAGCTTGCGCACCATTCCTGGGAAAACCGGAGCAGCCGGGCAGCTAATCGCTGCGTTTTAGGTGCGACATGATTTACGTTGACGTTCGCGTCACCTTGCTTTCGTGGAAGGCGAGAGGCAGAAGACCTGCGTAAGACCAAAAAACACTAGAGGAGCGCGCACATGAATCTGGAATTCACGCCCGAAGAAGTGGCCTTCCGCAAGGAAGTCCGCGAATTCATCGAGAACAATTATCCTGAGCATCTCCGCGGCGTTGGCGCGCGCGAGGACCTCAGCAAGGAAGACATGCTGGCCTGGCACCAGATCCTTGGCAAAAAAGGCTGGTCCGTTCCTGCCTGGCCAGAAAAGTATGGCGGCACCGGCTGGACCCCGACCCAGAAATACATCTGGTCGGAAGAGAACGCCCGCATGGACACGATCATGCCGCTGCCTTTCGGCGTCTCCATGGTCGGCCCGGTGATCTACACGTTTGGCTCTGAGGAAATCAAAGCCAAGCACCTGCCGGGTATCCGCGACGGGTCTGTCTGGTGGTGTCAGGGCTATTCCGAGCCGGGTGCCGGTTCTGACCTTGCCTCGCTCAAGACGACGGCTGTCCGCGACGGCGACCATTATGTGATCAACGGTCAGAAGACCTGGACCACGCTCGCCCAGCACGCTGACTGGGGCTTCTTCCTCTGCCGCACGGACCCGACTGCGTCCAAGCCGCAGGAAGGTATTTCCTTCATCCTGGCTGACATGCGCACCCCGGGCATCGAGGTGAAGCCGATCAAGACGATCGATGGCGGCCATGAGGTCAACGAGACCTGGCTGACCGACGTTCGCGTGCCTGTAGAGAACCTTGTCGGCAAGGAAAACGAAGGCTGGACCTACGCCAAGTTCCTGCTCGCTCACGAGCGCTCCGGCATTGCTGGCGTCGCCCGTTCCAAGCGCGGTGTTGAAAAGCTTCGCCAGATTGCTTCGACCGAGCTTCTCGAAGGCAAGCCGCTGATCAATGACGACGATTTCCTGCGCAAGATCTCGCAGCTGGAGATCGACCTCACGGCGCTGGAATTCACCGAGCTGCGCACGCTGGCCGGTGAAGCACAGGGCAAGGGTCCTGGTCCGGAAAGCTCCATCCTCAAGGTGAAGGGCACCGAGATCCAGCAGCGCCTGACCGAGCTCACGCTTGAAGCTGTCGGCCACTACGGCCACCCATACTTCCGCGGATTCCCGGAAGACGGCTCCAACGAGTTCCCGATTGGCCCGGACTATGCCCACCAGGCAGCGCCGAGCTATTTCAACATGCGCAAGACGTCGATCTATGGCGGCTCTAACGAGATCCAGCGCAACATCATCACCAAGATGATCCTGGGGCTCTAGACATGATGGCCCGGGCAGCAATCGCTTCACTTGTCATCGCAATTGCTGCCCCGGCTCTTCCCGCTGCAGGTCAGGACATTCCTGACGTGGAGGCAGGCGTATCCCTTTTCTGGGTCAGCCATTATGACGGCTACGATTCAAGCTATCGGGAACGCATCGTGGCAGCAGATGAGGATTGGGCGATCTATCAGCTCCTGGCTGATGACGGGATTTCTGAGAGCGACGAAGTCGGTCCAGATGACTTCTATGCGCTTTTCTCAGGCATCGACTATCGCGACTGCAGCGAAGACGCGATGCCAGATCAGGCCGAGAGGGGCCGTCTTGCCGCGCTCTTCCCCCTCAAAGAGGGCAGCACCCTGGAAGATACGACCTATACCGGCAGCCCTATTATCCGGATCGGCGCAAGCGAGGACTTCTTCCTGATGGGAGAGACGGTCAGCGCCAACAAGGTCGTGTTCGACTTTCCGGAAAATGACGAGGAGCGCGAAGACGAAACGGTGTTCGTGCTCACCGACAAACCTTACACAGTGGCGCTCGATTGGGGTGAAAGCGGTAAGGACCGCGTTACGCTGATCGCGCAGTCAGACGAAACACAAGATGTGCCCTCACCCGATATGCTCGGGAATTGCGCGGCGCTTCTGAACTAGACAAAACCAAAGAAATTCCCGGAGGAGACCGTAATGGATTTCAATTTCTCAGACGAACAGACAATGATCCGCGACAGCCTCGCAAGGCTGCTGCGCGACCAGTACGATTTCGACACGCGCCGCAAGGTTGTCGGCAGCGAAAGCGGCTGGCGTCCGGAAATGTGGCAGCAGTTCGCAGAGCTCGGCCTGCTCGCAGCGCCTTTCTCCGAGGAAGATGGCGGCCTTGGGGGCGGTTCGATCGACTCCATGGTCATCATGGAAGAGTTCGGCAAGGCGCTCGTCGTTGAGCCATATGTGCCGACCATTGTCTGCGCTGGCGGTTTCCTGAAGCATGCCGGCACGCCAGAGCAGAAGTCCGAGCACCTCGAAGCCATCATTGGCGGCGAGCGCGTGTTCGCCTTCGCCTATGCAGAGCCGCGCGGCCGCTACGACCTCAACGACCTTGAGACCACCGCCAAGAAAGACGGCGATGCCTACACGCTGAACGGCCACAAGGCTGTTGTCGTTGGCGCGCCTTGGGCAAGCCACCTCATCGTGACGGCCCGCACCTCCGGCGACCGCCGCGACAAGGACGGTATCTCTGTCTTCATCGTGGAAAAGGATGCCAAGGGCGTCACCACCCGCGACTACCCGACCGTCGATGGCCGCCGCGCTTCGGAAGTGTATTTCGAGAACGTGTCCGTCCCGGCAGGCAACCTGATCGGCGAAGAAGGCAAGGCCCTGCCGCTGATCGAACGTATCGTCGATGAAGCAACGGTTGCTGTCTGTGCAGAAGCCATGGGCGCCATGGGCGTCGCGCACAAGCAGACGGTCGAGTACTCCAAGCAGCGCAAGCAGTTCGGCATCGCGATCGGCAAGTTCCAGGTGCTCCAGCACCGCATGGTCGACATGTTCATGGAGCATGAGCAGTCGATCTCCATGACCTATATGGCGACGCTGAAGCTCGACGAAGACGAAGTGACCCGCAAAAAGGCGGTGTCCGCAGCCAAGGTCCGCATCGGCCAGGGCGGGCGTTTTGTTGGTCAGGAAGCTATCCAGATCCATGGCGGCATGGGCATGACGGACGAGCTGGCCGTCGGCCACTATTTCAAGCGTCTCACCATGATCGACAGCGAGTATGGCAATGTGGACTTCCACATGCGTCGCTATTCGCGCCTCAGCGGTGAAGAGCAGGCGATGGCCGCCGAATAGGCGCCGTCAACATGCTTGACGAAAAGACCCGGCCTGCAACACTGCAGGCCGGGTTTTTCTTTTGGGGACGTGAAGATGAAACAGGTGTCTTTTGGCGTGGCCGCTCTGGTCGCAGGCCTGATTTTCCAGCCAGTAGCCGACGCACAGGATGCGGGCGAAGCCGCGCCTCAGCCTGCACCGCCTTCCTGTGACGGCGATGTGTATGACGACTTCGATTTCTGGCTGGGCGAGTGGGAGGTCACCACACCTGACGGACAGGTTGCCGGCACCAATTCGATCACGAAAGCTGAAGACGGATGCCTCCTGATTGAGCGGTGGACAGCCGCGCAAGGCTCAACGGGGCAAAGCTATAATTTCTACGACACCGGCCTCGACAAGTGGCGCCAGGTCTGGGTCGCGCGCGGGGCGACCATCGACTATGCAGGCAAGCTGACTGAAGACGGTGAAATGCGCCTTGAGGGCAAGATCGCTTATCGCAATGGCACAACCGCGCCTTTCCGCGGTAGCTGGACGCCAGAGGCCGATGGAAGCGTCACCCAGCACTTCCAGCAATACAATTCAGAGACGGAAAGCTGGGACGACTGGTTCACCGGTATCTATCGCCGCACCCCTGCTGGCGAATAAGAGGTCCATGACCACTCGACATGGTCCCAAGGCTGCCATAGTCCCGATCAGGAAAATCAGACACTGCGCCAAATATTGAGGGAGACACCATGTCCGTCATCAAGCTCGAAAAATCCGGATCCATTGCAACGCTGACGCTGACGCGTCCGGACATGATGAACGCCCTCGGCCAGGAAGGGGACGGCCCGGCTGTCGCCGCCGCCTGCGCAGAGATCGAGGCTGACCCGGATATCCGTGTCGCGATCCTGACCGGCGAAGGCCGCGCTTTCTCGGCGGGCGGCGACGTGAAAGCCATGCGCGACAAGACCGGCGCTTTCGGCGGCAGCCCGAACCAGATCCGGAATGGCTATCGCCGTAACATCCATATGGTCGTCAAATCGCTCTACAATCTCGAAGTCCCGCTGATTTCGGCGGTGAACGGCGCGGCGATCGGCCTTGGCTGTGACGTTGCCTGTATGGCGGATGTGCGCATCGCGTCCGACAAGGCGAAGTTCGGTGTGACCTTCCTCAAGCTGGGCCTCATCCCGGGCGATGGCGGCGCATGGCTGCTGCCGCGGATCGTCGGCAATGCCCGCGCCGCCCAGCTTCTCTTCACCGGTGATGTGATCGATGCAGAAACCGCGCTCGACTGGGGCCTCATCTCTGAGGTCCACACCTCCGAAGCACTTATGGACGCCGCCATGTCGCTGGCAGAGCGTATGGCCGTTCAGCCGCCGCAGGCCTTGCGCCTCGCAAAGACGCTGCTCCGCCACGGCCAGTCTGCTTCCTACGACACGATCATGGAGCTCTCCGCCGCCTCGCAGGCCCTGATGCACGAGACCGAGGACCATATGGAAGGCGTCCACGCCATCCTCGAAAAGCGCGCACCAAAGTTCGAAGGCAAGTAGGCCTCAGATGGCAAGCGGGCGCCGCCTGATCTCCACTGGCTCACCTTTCGAGAAGACGCTCGGCTATTCGCGCGCGGTGGTGCAGGGGGACTGGTGCTTCGTGGCCGGGGTCACGGGGTATGACTACGCCACCATGACCCTGCCAGAGGATGCGGCGGCGCAGGCAGAGGCCTGCTTTGCCACGATTTCCCGCGTTTTGGACGAAGCAGGCTTTGCCATGTCGGATATTGTCCGGGTCCAGTACACGCTGACCGACCGGGCGTTGGTCGATGAGGTCGCGCCTGTGCTCGGCAGGCATATGGGCGACATTCGTCCTGCCGCGACCATGGTGATCGCGGGACTGATTTCGCCTGAGATGAAGATCGAGATCGAGGTGACCGCGCTTCGCGCCGAGGCCTGACCCTCCGCCACGTAACGTCTTGTGCCCTTTCCGTTAAGCGATAAGCTATCTATCGATAGAGGCGAAAAACGCCCTAAGGGAGGACTGCATGATTGGTATCGTGGCGAAGCTACACATTGCTGAAGGCAAGACGGACGAGTTCGAACAGGTCGGCAAGGACCTGATGGCGAAGGTCAAGGCGAATGAGCCTGGCTGTCTGACCTACCAGCTCTATCGTTCACAGTCCGATCCGCAGACCTATATCTTCATGGAACAGTATTCGGACGGCGAAGCGCTCAAGGCGCACGGCCAGACCGAATATTTCAAGGCAGCCGGGCCGAAAATGGCAGGCTGTTTCGCCGGAAAGCCGGAAATCGAACGCTACGATATCGTTGAATAAAACCCTCTGACGCGTCGTCCCTGAAGGAGGGCCCGATATGGTTGACACCGGTAAGCCGAGCCTCGCAACACGCCTTGCCTATGGCATTGGCGGCGCAGCTGGCGGCATCAAGAATAATGGCTTCGAATACGTCCTCCTGCTGTTCTACAGCCAGATCATGGGACTATCGGCCGTCCTCGTCGCGGCGGCGCTCTGGATCGCGCTTCTGATCGACGCTTTTTCCGACCCGGTTGTCGGTTACTGGTCAGACAATATGCGGACCAATTGGGGACGGCGGCACCCCTTCATGTATATCGCCATGGTCCCGGTCGCGATTGGCTATTTCTTTGTCTGGAACCCGCCGACAGAGCTGTCCGGCCTAAACCTCTTCGCGTGGTTGCTCGCATTCACTGTGATCGTGCGGCTGATGTACACCTTCTTTGAGGTGCCAAGCACGGCGCTCGCGGCAGAACTGACGCAGGACTATGATGAGCGCACATCGCTCATGTCGTTCCGCTATTTCTTTGCCTGGGTCGGCGGGCTCACGGTCCAGATCATTCTGTTTTTCTTCCTGCTGAAACCCAGTGAAGGCGACCCTTCCGGCTTCTTTCACATTCCTGGCTGGAACACCTATGGCCTGATCGGCGCAAGCTGCATTCTGATGTCGATTGCCATCACATCGCTTGGCACGCACAGGCACATCCCGCACCTCAAGGCCCCGCCAGCAGCACGCAAGCTGACCCCGATGAAGATCCTTGGCGAGATATGGGAAACCGTGTCGAACCCATCCTTCCGGGCGCTATTCATCGCGACGCTCTTCGGCCTTCTGGCGAGCGGTATCTCTGCGACCCTGAACCAGTATATCAACGGCTTCTTCTGGGAATTCACGAACGTTCAGATTACTGGCTTGACTGTTGCGGTCTATGTCTCGGCGATCCTCGCGCTTGTCATCGCGCCGCCGGTTGGCAAGGCGTTCGGCAAGAAGAAGGCAGCCATCATCATCGGCTTCCTTGCCTTCACGATTGCGCCGATGCCGGTCATCCTGCGTCAGTTCGGCCTCCTGCCGCCGAACGGCAGCGATGCGCTCTATTACATCGTGATAACCGTCACCGTTTTCGATCTCGCCCTGATCATCGCCTATCAGATGCTCGCAGCCTCCATGGTCGCCGACATTGTCGAGCAGAATGAGCTTGCGACCGGCAGACGCTCCGAAGGCATCTACTTCGCTGGCATCAGCTTCATGCGCAAACTGGCCCAGGGCATGGGCGTGCTGACGGCTTCTGGTGTCCTCGCGGTCGCGTCCATCACCCCCGGTATGCGGGCCGCGCAGGCAAGCGAGGAATCCATCCGCATCCTTGGTTGGGGCTATGCGCTCAGCCTGCTCACGCTGTGGACGATCATGATGGTCTGCATCAGCTTCTACCGGATCAGCCGAGAAGACCATGAAGCCAATCTCGAAGCCCTCCGATCAGGGGCAACGGCGCAGCCGCGTTTCGAGAAAAGCTAGGCTCGACAACTGGCACCAGCTGACAAAATTGTCATGCGGTGCCAGATTGCGCCCTCGCCAAGGCCGCAATAGAGCCATTTTCATGATGCATAACACCGCCATGACACGGCACGTTTCGAAACTGCTCTTCATCTCGGCCATCGCAGTCCTTGCGCTGCTGGCCGTTGTAATCAGTCCGCTTTTCTCCTTCGGCCAGCAGGCCGGAGCCCAATCTCAGCCAGACCAGGCTGAGACCGAACTGGCTGGCGAGACGCAGGCAGATGAGAGCGGCAATTTCTTCATGCCCGGCCGCCGCGTGCCGCAGAGCCAGGCTGAAGTCCAGCTCTCCTACGCGCCGCTGGTCAAACAGGTCTCCCCGGCGGTTGTGAACGTCTATACCAGCCGCGTCGTGCGCGAGAGCAATTCGCCCTTCGCCAATGACCCGATCTTCCGCCAGTTCTTCGGCGCGACACCGCGTGCGCGTGAGCGCGTGCAGAATTCGCTCGGCTCTGGCGTGATCGTGTCGGATGACGGCGTCATCGTCACGAACAGCCATGTCGTGAAAGATGCCGACCAGTTCCTCGTCGTCCTGTCGGACCGGCGCGAATACGAAGCTGAGCTCGTCCTCTCCGATGAGCGAACTGACCTCGCCGTGCTGCGCATCGACAATGATGGCGACCCGCTGCCGACCGTGAAATACGCCGACACGCGCGACACGGAAGTTGGCGACATCGTGCTCGCCATCGGGAACCCGTTTGGCGTCGGCCAGACTGTAACGACAGGCATCATCTCGGCAACGGCCCGCACCGATGTCGGCGTGTCGGACTATTCCTTCTTCCTGCAGACCGATGCGGCGGTGAACCCCGGCAATTCCGGCGGCGCGCTGATCAACACGAAGGCAGAGCTTGTCGGCGTGAACACGGCGATCTTCTCACGCTCTGGCGGATCGAACGGCATCGGCTTTGCCATTCCGGCCGAAATGGTGCGCCGCGTCGTCGATGCAGCTGTGAATGAAGGTATGATCGTTCGCCCATGGCTGGGCCTTAAGGCGCAATCGGTGAGTTATGACATCGCGCAGGCCCAGGGCCTCGACCGCCCGCTGGGCGTGATGGTGACCGAAGTCTTCCAGGACGGCCCGGCCGATGAGGCCGGTATCGCCCGCGGCGACCTGATTACAGAGATTGATGGCCGTGAGGTCTTCGATGAGCGGGGCCTCAAATTCCTCGCAGCAACCCGTTCACCGGGTGAGTTTTCCGAGCTCACGGTCCTCCGCGGCGGCGCGTTCGAAAATATCAGCGTAGAGCTCGCCCCGCCGCCCGGCGCGACCGAGGCAGAGCTTGAGCTTCTGGAAGGTCGTCACCCTTTCTCCGGCGCCGAAGTGGCAGAGCTTTCTCCGCGCCTTGCCGAGGAGCTTGGCCGGGACCCGTTTGAAACCGGCGTCCTCGTTACGCGCATCATGCGCGGGGCCTATGCCTGGCGCGTGGTCCGTCCAGGTGACCTGATCGTGTCCGTGAACAACACGCAGATCGAGGGTCTGAGCGATCTCGACGACGCCCTTGGCGGCGATACGTCCACCTGGGCGATCGAGCTTGATCGCAATGGTCGCCGCATCAGCGGGACGTTGCGGCTCTAAGTGAATTCGAGAATCTGCCCGGTCTAGCCTCGCCACCTTTGGATGGTGGTGCTAGCGTCCGCATCACCATCAGATGCGGAAGGGCTCCCCCATGAAACTCAGAACTGCACTGGCGCTTGGTGCGTCCATGCTCGCCTTTGGCTGCGCGCAGACACAGGAAACCGATACGACTGCGCCAACCCCGCCGAGCGAAAGCGCGGACGCAAGCGACACGCCGCTCGTCGGCATCGAGGTGGAGACCTATCCCGCTGCGCTGTTCCACGAAACGACCAGCTATTCGCTCGCGTCTTCTGGCGGCTATGTCTTTTCCGCTGACGGTGGAGAGATCCTCGCCTCCACCGATGTGACGGGCATCTTCAATGCGGTGACGATGGATGAGAGCGGCGCCGTCACCGCGCTCACCAATTCCAATAGCGACGCGATCTATGCCCAGTCCTTCTTTCCGAATGACAACAGGGCGCTGCTGACCTCTGATGGCGGCGGCAATGAAATCTTCCACGTCTATGTGCGCGAGGAAGACGGCACGCTGCGCGACCTGACGCCGGGCGAAGAGACGCGCGCGAGCTTTGTCGGCTGGCGCGGCGATGGCGAGGTTTTCTACGTCCAGACCAATGAGCGCGACCCGCAGACCAATGACCTCTACGCCTATCGGGCCAGCGACTATGCCCGTGAGATGATCTTCCAGAATGACGGCAAGGACATCGCTGGCGTTTCGCCAGACGGGCGCTGGCTGGCACTGTCCAAGGACCGCACCAATGCGGATTCCAACATATTCCTCGTCGACCTGCTGGCCGATGAGCCGACCCAGCAGCTGATTACCGAGCATGAAGGCGACATCGCCTACGGCGTCTACGACTTCACCGCCGATAGCGAAACGCTGATCTATGCCACCAATGAGTATGGCGAGTTCAATCAGGCCTGGACCTATAATCTCGCGAGCGGAGAGCGCAGCCCGCTCATCCAGGCAGACTGGGACGTGTCCTACGTCTTCGACAGCCCGACCGGGCGCTATCTCGTATCCGCCATCAACAATGATGCGCTGACAGAGCTGACCATCCTCGACAACCAGACCGGCGAGGAAGTCGCGCTGAGTAACATCCCGGACGGGGAAGTGGGACAGGTCCGCTTCAGCCGGGATGAGAGCGAGATCGCCTTTGGCGTGAACACCGATACCTCGCCCTTCAATCTCTACATGGCCGATCTTGAGACCGGCGCGGCAACGCGTCTGACCTCTGCGCTGCCTGAAGCGATTGATGAGGATGACCTCGTGACGGCGACGATCGTCCGGTATGAGAGCTTTGATGGGCTGGAAATTCCGGCGGTCTTCTACATGCCGAAGCAGGCATCAGCGGAGAACCCGGTCCCGGCGCTGGTCTGGGTGCATGGCGGGCCGGGCGGTCAGACGACGCGCGGCTATTCAGCGACGATCCAGCACCTCGTCAATCATGGCTACGCCGTGCTCGGTGCGAACAATCGCGGCTCATCTGGCTATGGGAAAACCTTCTTCCACCTCGATGACCAGAACCACGGCGAAAACGACCTTCAGGACATCGTCTATGGCCGCGAATATCTTGAAGGCGTTGAAGGGATCGATCCGGACAAGATCGGCATCATCGGCGGCTCCTATGGCGGCTTCATGGTCGCGGCCGCGCTGGCGTTTGAGCCGGAAGTCTTCGACGTTGGCGTCAACATCTTCGGCGTGACCAACTGGCTGCGCACGCTTGAGAGCATTCCGCCATGGTGGGGCTCTTTCCGCGATGCGCTTTATGATGAGATGGGCGACCCCGCAGAGGATGAAGAACGCCTGCGCCGGATTTCGCCGCTTTTCCACGCCGATCAGATCACCAAACCACTGCTCGTGATCCAGGGTGCAAACGACCCACGCGTCCTGCAGGTCGAGAGTGATGAGCTGGTCGAAGCCGCCCGCGCCAATGGGGCGACGGTGGAATATGTGCTCTTCCCGGATGAAGGCCACGGCTTCCAGAAGCGTGACAACCGCATCACCGCTTCAGAAGCCTATGTCAGCTTCCTCAACACCTATCTGAAGGGCGAGCCAGCCCAGCAGGAAGCGGGCGCTGCAAGCGATACCGCCGCTGACTAGGCCAGTCTGAAACGCAACAAAAAAGGCCGGGCGATCTGCCCGGCCTTTTCTTTTGTGTGATGCTTGTCAGCGACGCCTTACAGGCCGCTCACGATCAGCTGAAGCTCCGAATTGCCGGCCGTCATGGCGGACTGGTCTGCCTCCAGCGTCTCCGGGCGGTCTGCCGTAGGATAGGCGTCGGCCAGGATGGCGAGGACAGCGTCGGCCTGTTCGGCAAACTCTGGCGCGTCGGCTTCGATCTCGGCGCGGTGATCGTTGAGGAGGGCGCTTGCCGTGCTGTAGAAGCCATAGCCGTCGAGATATGGCTCATAGGCGTCGGTGCGGGTCGCAGAGTCGTACTGCGCGGTTGCGCGGTTGATCTGGTCTGCGATCACCTTGGCTTCGACAACTGCTTCGCTGTCGTTGCCTTCCGGGGCCTTGTCCGCTGCTGCGCGCAGCGTCGCGATGATGTCTTCTGCGCGGGCGCGGAGGTCTTCAGCAGACTCTTCAGCGAACACGGCGGCGGAGGCATCGCTCAGCTTCTGTGCGAAGGGCTCGACGCCCTGCTGGACGAGGACCGGTTCGAAGTCGAGCAGGATCTCGCTCACTGGGTGGGCGAACATTTCGCCGGCTGCGCGGCGCTCGCCTGCGTCCAGTGCGTCGATGCCGGCGCGGATGTGCGCTTCGGTCATGGCGAGCGCACTGCGATAGACGGCAGGGTCCTGCGAAGCGGCTGCGAGGTCTACACCGCCTTCGCCGCCTTCACCTTCACCGCCTTCACCCTCGCCGCCTTCGCCTTCACCTTCGCCGCCGGACATGGCGTAGGACGAGGTGTCGGTTTGTGCGTCAGGGGTCTGCGTCGCTGCGGTGTCCGTGTCCTCGGCTGCGGCGGTTTCGGTCGGGGCAGGGGTGGTTTCCACCTCATTGCCGCACGCTACAAGGCCGCCAAGAAGCGTGGTCGACAGGCCGAGCGCAGCAAGAGATTTGTATTTAGATGCCATAGAAGTGCACTTTCATTGTTGCGAGTGTTCCGGTAACGCCTAGCTATATCTGCAATTAATTCTCAAAAGCAAGATGCTGATCACGATTCCAAACATACTCGATGCAGGCGCCCTCACTGAGGCGAAGGAGCTTCTGGCAAAGACCGGCTGGGCCGATGGGCGCAAGACGGCGGGGCCAGAAGCGGCGAAAGTGAAGCGCAATGAGCAGGCGGATCTGTCGTCCCGCTCGGGCGCCGCGCTGCACACGCTGCTCAATGACGCCATCCGCAAGAACGCCGTCTTCCAGGCCGCCGCACAGCCCGCGCGCCTGTCACGCCTCCTCGTCAGCCGCAGCGGCGAGGGGCAGGGCTATGGCACCCATGTCGATAATGCGCTTATGGGCACAGGCGCAAACCGGATCAGGACGGATTTGTCCTTCACGCTCTTCCTTAATGACCCGACCGATTATGAGGGCGGTGAGCTGACGATCGACTGGGCTGGCATGATCCATTCCATGAAGCTCGAAGCTGGCTCGCTCCTCCTCTATCCATCGACCAGCCTGCACCGCGTCGAGACCATCACGTCAGGCCAGCGCACAGTCTGCGTCGGTTGGGTACAGAGCCAGGTCCGCACCAGCGAGCAGCGCGACATCCTGTTCGATCTTGCGAATCTGAAAGTCTCCATGCGTGCTTCCCTGCCAGAAGGCGCGCCAGAGCATCTCGCGCTCTCAAAGGTGATCGCGAATTTGCGCCGCCTCTGGTCGGAGGTCTGACAGCGGTTCAGGCGGCCGCGCGGCTGCCAATCGTGGTGCGGTGGAGCAGGCGGTCATGCCCCTGATAGCCACCCGTCGCCATATGCAGGCATGAGCGGTTGTCCCACATGAGAAGCGTGCCCGCCGACCATTTGTGACGGTACTGGAACTCTGGCCGCGTCTGCCAGCGATAAAGCTCTGTCAGCAGGGCCCAGCTCTCTTCCTCATCCATGCCTTCGAAGCCGATAATGTATCCGGCACAGCCAAACAGGCCTTCCTCGCCGGTTTCTGGATGCTTGCGGATGATAGGGTGGACCTGCGTCGCGAGCGCTTCATCAGAAGAGCGGATGTCCATACTCCGGCCCTCATCCTTCTCGCCATAAAGACCTGCCTTGCCATAGCCGTTGCGCGCCGAATGCACGGCCATCCTGCCGTCCAGCTTTTCACGCAGATCGTCAGGCATCTCTGCCAGTGCCTTGTGCTGATTGGTGAAGAGCGTGTCACCGCCACTGGGCGGAATGGTGATGCCATAGAGGCAGGTGCCGGCGGGCGGGGAAGCCTGAAAGCTCCAGTCCGTATGCCACGTCTCGGCAAAGACCGGGCCGGTCTCATCGGCGTTTCGTTTGACGGCAATGATGTGCTGGCGGCCCGGTATCGGCGCGATGAACGGATCGTCGCCAAAGGGCCCGAAGTATTGCGTGAACCGCTCCAGATCATCATCGCTGAGGTTCTGGCCTGGAAAGGCAAGGACGTGATGGGTGAGCCAGGCCGCGCGGATCTCCGCAACGGTCGTCTCATCCTGGGGCTGGCTCAGGTCTATGCCTGTTACGCTCGCCCCGCACGCCTCACCGCTTTGGGTGATGGTCAGTGTCATGGTTTCCTCCAGCTGCCATCTTATCACGGGCACTGACGCGGGCTAGGGATGTAAAACTTGAGGGGGAAACGATGCCGGACTGGGTGAGACATCTCGTAATCTTCTTTCTCGTTGGAGGAATTGGAGTCGCGATCGCGTGTACCAAAGCGCGCGTCCTTGAGAATGGCCGCAAAGTCATTCGAATGAACCGCCCCCTGACAATATTGCTGGTGTTAGGCGCGGCAACCATTGTTGCTCTTGCGCTATGGACGCTGTTATGGGGCTTGATAAAGGGCAACGTCGAAGGTGTGCCTACGCTGCTAGGGCTAATTATTATATGCGGTTTGCCACTGCCGCTCTTCATCACCACCCTGTTAACCGATATGTACGATGTATACTGGGATGAAACGTCGGTGACGGGACCGTCCAAAGTGTATGGATTCGGAGTTCGCAAGAGCCGCATCACCATACCTTTCAGTGAAATATCGCGCACTGGCACGACCTTGCTTCAGTCGAACTACGCCGAGAGCCGCGACGGTCGGCGGATTTACTGGTCCGGTGCTTATACGGGATGTTCCGATCTTGAGCGGGAGATTGACGCGCACCTCGCGGATTGATCCGTAGTTCGTGCTTTTCAGGAATGGGGGAAACCTCTACCCCTCGCTCTTATGAGTGATCTCTTTTCCGCTTCCGGTATGGCTGATGAAGCGCCGCGGCCGCTGGCTGACCGGCTGCGCCCGGCCAAGCTGTCCGAAGTCGTCGGGCAGAACCATCTGCTCGGCCCGGACGGCGCGCTCGGGCGGATGCTGTCGACCAAGCGGCTCTCCTCAATCATCTTCTGGGGCCCGCCCGGTGTCGGCAAGACAACGATTGCGCGGCTGCTCGCCAAGGAAACCGATCTCGAATTCGAGGCGATCAGCGCCGTCTTCTCTGGCGTAAAGGATCTGCGTGCTGCCTTCGACCGGGCCGAGAACAGGCGCTCAACGGGCAAGGGCACGCTGCTCTTCGTTGACGAGATCCACCGCTTCAACCGTGCCCAGCAGGACGGCTTCCTGCCCTTCGTCGAGGCGGGTGTCGTGACCCTCGTCGGCGCGACGACGGAGAATCCGAGCTTCGAGATCAATGGCGCGCTCCTGTCGCGCTGCGCGGTGCTGACCCTCAAACGCCTGACACCAGAGGCACTGGAAGAGCTGCTCGTCCGCGCCGAAGCGCTTGAAGGACGACAACTGCCTCTGGAGTCGCGTGCCCGCGAAGCCCTGATCGACATGGCCGACGGCGATGGCCGCTATATGCTGAACCTTGCCGAACAGGCCTTCACGCTGGCCGATGAGGGCACCGAGCTGACGCCAGAAGCGCTGAGCCAGGCGCTCCAGAAGCGCGCGCCCGCTTATGACAAGGACCGTGAAGAGCACTACAACCTCATCTCCGCCCTGCACAAATCGGTACGCGGGTCAGACCCGGATGCCGCGCTCTACTGGTTCGCCCGCATGGTCACGGGCGGCGAGGACCCGCTCTATCTTGCCCGCCGCATTGTCCGCATGGCGTCAGAAGATATCGGCCTTGCCGACCCGACGGCGCTGATGATCGCGAATGAAGCGGCCCGCACCTATGAGCGCCTCGGCAGCCCGGAGGGTGAGCTTGCCCTCGCCCACGCCGTCGTCCACCTCGCCACGGCGCCCAAGTCCAACGCGGTCTACACCGCCTGGAAAGCCGCCCAGCGCGCAGCGAAAGAGACAGGCTCCCTGATGCCGCCAAAGCATATCCTGAACGCGCCCACCGCCTTCATGAAAGGCGAGGGCTATGGCAAGGGCTATGCCTATGACCATGACGCCGAAGAGGGCTTTTCAGGCCAGAACTATTTCCCGGACGGGATGAAGCGCGAGAATTTCTACCAGCCAAAAGGGCAGGGGCGCGAAGGCCCCATCGCCGAACGCCTGAAACGCTGGGCAGAGCTGCGCAAGAGCCGGGGTGAATGACGCATCTGCGATTGCAGCCGCGCCCGGCTTCTGCTGGTATCGCAAACAGATTTACTAAAGGGGTTTCAGGATGACGGGTTTCAACTTTCGCAATGGTCTCATGATGGCAGCCGCGCTGACCGTACTGGCAGCCTGCAACCCCGACGCAGAGCCAAGCGGCAGTGAGATCATCGCGCCGGCTGAGGCCCAGTCCACCGCCGAAGTCGCCGCTCCGATGAGCGTGCCGCAGAATGTCGAGGCGATCCATGAAGGCATGCTCGTCATGGACACCCACCTCGACACGCCCGCCTACTTTCATACGCCGGACTATAATTTCTCAGTTCGCCAGACCTTCGAGGAGGATGGCACGCATGTAGACCTGCCGCGCATGAAGGAAGGCGGCCTTGATGGCGGTTTCTGGGTGATCTTTACCGCGCAGGGCCCACTCGACGAAGCCTCCTATGCCGCGGCCCGCAACCAGGCGATGCTGCGCCAGATGTCGATCCGCGAACTTGCGGCCAAATACAGCGATGAGGTCGAGCTCGCCTTCACCGCTGACGATGCCGCGCGCATCGCGGGCGAGGGCAAGCGCGTTGTCTATCAGAGCATGGAAAACGCCTATCCGCTCGGCACCGATGTATCCTTGATGGAGACTTTCTATATCGGCGGCCTGCGCATGATCGCGCCTGTCCATTTCCGTGACAGCCAGTTCGCCGACAGCGCGACCGATGTCTCGGGCGACTCCTATGGCGGCCTGTCGCCTCTCGGTGAGGACCTTGTGCGCAAGGCCAACGAACTCGGCATGATCCTCGACGGGTCACACGCCTCTGATGAGACCGTCTACGATATGATCGAGCTATCCACGACGCCGATCATCCTGTCCCACACGGGCGTCGACGGCGTCTACGACCACTTCCGGAACATTCCAGACGAGCTGCTGACGGCAATCGCTGAGGATGGCGGCGTCATCCAGATCAACGCATATGGCGGCTATCTTGAGGCGCTCGAGCCAAGCGCTGAGCGCCAGCAGGCGATGGCTGACCTCGAAGAACAGTTCGGCGGCAGCTATTACGATCTCGACGACGCGACGCGCGAAGAATATTCGGCGGCTCGCGACGCGATCGACGTGCAATACCCGGCACCGCGTTCCACCTTCGAGAAGTTCATGGAGCACCTTCTCTATGCGCTCGACCTTGTCGGCCCGGACCATGTCGGCATGGGCGCTGACTGGGATGGCGGCGGCGGCGTCGACGGCATGACCGACATTACCTTCCTTCCGAAAGTGACCGCGGCACTTCTTGAGGCTGGCTATAGCGAGCAGGACATCGAAAAGTTCTGGAGCGGCAACATGCTGCGCCTGCTGCGGCAGGCTGAAGAGGCCCGCACTTCTGAACTGCAATCGCCGAACGTCCTGAAATAGGGCGGTCGCAGGCCAGCGCGGGAGAGGCGGACAATGGCAGACTGGATTACACTTCTGCCGCCTGTCCTGGCGCTCGCCATCGCGGTCTGGACGCGCAATGTCTATTGGGCGCTCGGCCTCGCCATCTGGACCTCCGAAACGCTGATCGCCGGGGGTAATCCGGCGCTTGGCTTTCTCGGCAGCGTAGAGCGGGCGGTCTCTGTCTTTGGCAGTGAGGGCAATACCCGCATCCTCCTTTTCTGCCTCATCATCGGTGCACTGATCGAATATATGCGCCGATCCGGCGGGATTGCCGGCATGGTGAACTGGCTGGTGCGCACGGGCGCAGCAGGCACGCGGCGCCGGGCAGGCGCTGTGACCGCGCTCACTGGCACGCTCATCTTCGTCGAAACCAATATCAGCCTTCTGACCACGGGCATTATGGGCCGGCCGCTCTTCGACCGCCTGAAGATGAGCCGGGAACGACTCGCCTATATCATCGACTCTACCTCTGCGCCCGTCAGCATACTGATACTGCTCAATGGCTGGGGTGCTTTCGTGCTTGGCCTCATCGCAGAGTATGACCTCGACAATCCGCTCGCCGTGCTGGTCGCGACCATCCCGCTCAACTTCTATGCGCTGCTGACGCTTGCCGGTGTCTGGCTGACCGTGATCAGCGACCGGACCTTTGGCCCGCTTCGCGCGCGTGAGGCGCAGACCATCGCCGCCAATGACGATGCCCCGGAAGAAGAAACCGGAAGCGGCAGCGCGCTCAATATGGGCGTGCCTCTGCTCGTGCTGGTCGGCGGCGCGCTTGGCTTCATGCTGTGGACGGGCGGCGGCAATATGCTGGAAGGCTCAGGCTCCCAGTCCATCCTCTGGGCGGTCTGCCTTGCAACAGCGATTGCCTTCATCCTGCTTCTGCGCTCCGGCAAGGAGCCGAAAGGCAGCCTCATCGAGACCGGTTTCAAGGGGATGGGCGATCTTCTGCCCGCGGTGACGGTGATCTTCCTTGCGCTGGTTTTGGGGGCAAGCCTCAAGGCACTCGGTACCGGCGAAGTGCTCGGTAGCCTTGCGGGCAGTATCTCCTTTGCCTGGGCGCTACCTGCCATCGTCTTTGTCGTGGCGGGGATCACCTCTTTCACGACCGGCACGAGCTGGGGCACCTATGGCATCCTCGTGCCAGTCGCGATCCCGCTTGCCCTGGGCAGCGGCGTACCGCCATCGCTCGCGCTTGCAGCGGTCCTCGGCGGCGGGGTCTTCGGCGACCATTGCTCGCCAATCTCCGACACCTCGATCATCGCGAGCCTCGCGGCCGAATGTGACCATATCGAACATGTGCGCACGCAGCTGCCCTATGCGCTCACCGCCGGCCTGCTCGCCGTCATCGGCTATCTCGCGGCGGGTATTGCCACCACGCTCTGATGCGTGCACGCCTCCACGGATATAAAAGAAACTGAAGGGGAGGGGCGCATGATGCGGATCCTGAAATGGGGCCTCGTCGCCGTCATCGTTGCTATTGCCGGACTTGCCATCTGGCTCTGGGATCCGGTTGGCGCCAATCCGCCGCCCGATGAACTCGCCGCCGCAGCCTCAAACTACGATGCAGAGATCATCCGCGACAATTGGGGCGTGCCGCATATCTATGGCGCGCGTGATGCCGATGTCGCTTTCGGCGTCGCCTACGCCCATGCCGAAGATGACTATGAAACGATCCAGAATGTCGTCGCTGCCACGCGCGGTGTTCTCGCGCGGTATGAAGGCGCGGGCGCGGCACCCACAGACTATATCGTCGCCCTGCTGGGCGTATGGGAGACAGTCGATGCGCGCTATGAGCAGGACGTGCCCGAAGATGTTAAGGCCATCGCAGAGGCCTATGCCGCTGGCCTTAATCTCTATGCCGCTGAAAACCCGGACGCGACTTGGGCGGGTCTCGCGCCTTTCACGGCGCAAGATGTCGTCGCGGGCTTCATCTTCAAGACGCCATTCTTCTACGGCCTCGACTCAACGCTCATGGAGCTGTTTGGCGACGAGCGACAGGCTGCTATCGCGCTCGATCCGAGCGGCGAGCGCGAAGCCTTTCACGCCGTGCCCCATGGTCAGCCAGAGCGCGGGTCGAATGCGTTCGCTGTGACGCCGCAGCGTTCAGGCGACGGCGTCACGCGCCTTCTGATCAATTCGCACCAGCCCATGACCGGGCCGGTTGCGTGGTGGGAGGCGCAGCTTGTCTCTGAAGAAGGGCTCAACATTACAGGCGGCCTCTTCCCCGGCACGCCGCTCATCCTGCATGGGTTCAACAGGGACCTTGGCTGGGCCAATACGGTCAACAAGCCGGATCTTGCCGATGTCTACCGCCTTAAAGTGGACGAGGCCGGAGACCGCTACAGGCTGGATGGCGAGTGGCGCGATTTTGAAACCGAAACTGTGACCATCCGCGTCGGCCTGCTCGGTCCGTTTGCGTTCAAGGCAAAGCGTACCTTGAAGCACTCTGTGCACGGCCCGGTCATCGAAGCCGATCATGGCACCTATGCCATCCGCTATGCCGGGCGAGGCGAGATCCGCCAGCTGGAGCAGTATTACCGCCTCAACAAGGCACGCTCTCTGGATGAATTCATGGACGCCATGTCGATGAACGCCCTGCCGAGCATCAACTATGTCTATGCGGACAAGGCGGGCAATATCGCCTTCATCCATAATGCTCAGTATCCGGATAGGGCGCCGGGTTGGGACTGGCGCAAGGACCTGCCCGGCGATCGCTCTGATCTCATCTGGCAGAACTACCTGCCGTTCGAAGATGTGCCGATGCTGGTCAATCCCGAAAGCGGCTTTGTCTACAACGCGAACAATACGCCTTATTCGGCAACCGATGGCGTGGACAATTTGAAGCCTGAAGACTTTCCGGCCGCCATCGGCTTGCAGGAAAATGAGACCAACCGCTCCCTGCGGATCGCAGAGCTGACGGGTGACGGCGAACCTATCGGACGTGCTCGCCTTCTCGATATCAAGTTCGATCAATCCTATGCGGAGGGCTCGCAGGCCGAACAGGTCATCGAAGCCGTTCTGGCTGAGGACTGGAGAGATGACGACAGGCTCGCGGCCGCTGCCGATCACCTCCGCGCCTGGAACAGACGAACCAACCGCGAGAATACCCATGCCGCGCTGGGTGTGCTGACGGTCATCCGTGAAATTCGCAGCTCCATCGATGGCAGTACGCCGCCAGCGCCAGAAGAGGCGTTCCGCGACGCCGTCGACTGGCTAATGACCCATCATGGCCGCATCGACCCTGAATGGGGCGATGTGAACAGGCTGGTGCGCGGTGATGTCAGCCTGCCGCTCGATGGTGGCCCCGATACACTGCGCGCCATCTATCCGGCTGAGATCGGCGAGACAGGGGTATTGGCGGCAGCGGCTGGCGACACATGGATCGCGCTGGTCGAGTGGGATGAGACAGGTGAGCAGACGGCCGACATCATCCACCAGTATGGTGCGGCGACGCTGGATGAAACTTCCCCCCATTATGCAGATCAGGCGCCGCTCTTTGCCGACATGGAATGGCGGCGCGCCCTGATCGGACGTGCCGCCGTCGAGGAGAATGCCGAGCGGACCTACCGGCCTGCCTGGTCTGACTAGGCAAGGCCTGCTTCGCGAAAAGCGGCCGCGACAAGAGGGGCGGTCCACTCATTCAGCGCTGGGTGAACGTTGCTGCGCTGCGGAGTGCGATCCGGCGTGCCTGTCACGGCATAGGCAAAGCTGAGACCAGTCTGCGGGGCATGCCAGGCACCGGCATAAAGCCCATAGGCTTCACCATGATGGCCGATAAGCTCATAGCCCGGCCACAGGGAGTCGGCGGCCGGGTGGATGTGCACACCTGTTCCGAATGCGGTGAAGTAGCCAAGGTCGTGAAGGCCGTTGCTCGCATCGGCATTCAGGGTCCAGACAGGACGGCTAAGCTCGCTATGGCTGCCCAGAGTATGGATCATCCTTGCCAGTCCCAGCAGGCTGATCCGAACGCCGCCTTGCGGTGAGAATAGCGTGCCATTCTGGCTGGGCGTATAGGTGTCGAGCGAGGCCCCATCCTCGATCAGTATGGCGGGTGCCGTCGCATTCAGCGTCTCCGGTCCGTCTGTCTGGATCTGCCAGCCCGCGGGCGTCTCGCGGTAGAGGGTCGCGCCCGCCAGTCGCTTTTCCCTGCTGACGCCAGACCAGTTGAACCCTGCATCCAGCTGCAGAGGCTGAAGCACATGCGTCTCGGCCAGCCTGTCGAAGCGGGTGCGTGTCGCTGCCTCCATGACGGTCGCCGCAATGCCGTAGCCAAAATTGCAGTATTGGAAATAGTCGCGCGCCTCATGACGACGCGCGCCGAAAGCCTCAACCATGAGGGGCGTCAGATCCCCGGGATGGGCCAGCCAGTATTGTTCGGGATCTTCCAGCCCCGAAACATGCGCGAGAAGATGCCTGATGGTCACATCATCCGCAACGCCAGCCAGTTGTGGCAAGGCGCCTGTGATGGGGGCGTCGAGCTCAATCTGACCCTTGGTTTCAAGCGCCAGAGCCGTGAGAGCGACGACCGTCTTGGAGATGGAGGCCGTCCGGAACGGGGTATCGATGCTGAAAGCGCGAGGCTCGACACCGGCAGACACCTCGTCCGCGCTCAGACCACTCGCGAGGCCAGCCGTCTGACTGGCTACGATACGCTTTCCGTCCCAAACGACGAACCCTGCGGCCGGGACGCGGCTCATTGCCGGGCCCTCGACAAGCAAAAGGGGCGCGCCCTTCGTGGTCGCGCCCCTTATGTCTTGTGTCATGCACGCGCCGAGCAGCCCCGCGGCTGGCATTGATGCCAGAAACAAACGGCGGGAAAGCCCGGTCATGATCGGTCTCTAGCCGAACAGCTCTTCAAGGAAATCCTTGAGGATCGCGAAGCTGCGGCGCTCGGCGGCTGGGTCGTATACCGTGCCGAAGTCCGGGTCGTTCGCTTCAGGATTGGTGAAAGCGTGCATGACGCCGCCAAAGGCGTGCAGCTGCCAGTCGGCGCCTGCATCCGTCATCTCCTTGGAGAAAGCCATGACGTCCTCAGGCTTCGCCATCGGGTCATCCCAGCCATGCAGGGCGAGAACTTTCGACTTGGTCTTGTGCCCGCCAGTATTGCCAGGGGCGCCGAGGATGCCGTGGAAAGACGCAACGCCTTCGACGTCCATGCCGGCGCGCGCCATGTCGAGCACGCAGAGACCGCCAAAGCAGAAGCCGATCGCTGCCGCCGTGTCGCAGCCAGATTCCTTCTTCGCGACTTCCAGGCTGTACTTCAGCCGGTTCTGAAGCTCGCCGCGATTGGACGCCAGCGGCTCCATAAGCGCCTGGCTCTCTTCCTTGGTCGAGCCGCGCTTGCCTTTGCCATAGACGTCGAGCGCAAAGCCCGCATAGCCCCACTCGGCCAGCATCTTGGCCTTGTCATGGTCAAACTCGTTCTGTCCGCCCCATGCGTGGGAAACGAGGACAACAGCTTTCGGCTTGCCTTCCGGCATGGCCAGAAAGCCCTCATAGGTCTGTCCGGCCTGTTCATAGTCCAGTGATTTCGTTGAAACGGCCATGAGCTTCATTCCTTCTTGTGTGACTTGTCCCAGCCTCACTTAGGGTTTCTCTGAGTGATAGCTAGACCTTGCCGGGAAGATCGGAACAGACGCAAATAGGACCGATGAGGAAACGCCAGATAATAATAGATTGCGACCCGGGGCTTGATGATGCCGTCGCGCTTCTGCTTGCCTTTGCGGCAACCGACCGGATTGATGTGCTCGGAATTACGACGGTTGCAGGCAATGTCCGCGGTGAGCTCACGCATCGTAATGCGCGCATCATCCGCGACCTTGCGGGCAACCAGTCAGGCCTGCCCGTTCGTGCCGGCGCGCCGCGTCCGCTTGTTCGCGATCCGGTGACGGCAGAGGACTTTCACGGCACGACAGGGCTCGGCGGGCTGGACCTGCCAAAGCCAAAAGGGCGCGCCTCCCGCCAGCATGGCGTGAACTTCCTGATACAGACCCTCCGTACCATGAAGGGCTTTCCGGCGACCCTCGTTGTGACCGGCCCGATGACCAATGTCGCGCTCGCGCTCAGCATGGCGCCCGACATTGCCGAGGGCCTTTCTGAAATCGTCATCATGGGCGGCGCCGATATCGAGGGCGGCAACATCACGCCGCATGCCGAGTTCAACATCTTCGCGGACCCTCATGCCGCAGAAGCGGTCTTCCGGTCCGGCATTCCGATGCGCGTGCTCAGCCTCGATGTAACCCACCAGCTGCTGACGCAGGACGAAATAGTCGAACGCGTGCGTGCCCTCGGCTCGCGGCAGGCCACTGTCGCCGCTGACCTGCTCGCGGCCTCCAACAGACTGGAAGAGTCGGCGAAGGCGCGGAATGCACCGCTGCATGACCCCTCCACCATCCTCGCGCTGCTGCGGCCGGACCTTTTCACGGGCCGCAAGGCGCGCGTCTCCGTAGTCACTGAAGAGGGCGAGCGCTTCGGCAAGACTATGCCGGAGTACCGCGAGGACGGCCACGTCGAGTGGTACACGGGCGTCGACGCCGATGGTGCCTTCGCAGAATTGCTCGGCCAGCTCGGAAGATACCCGCTATGACGCGCCCATCGATCACTATCGTCGGTTCGGCCAATCTCGACCTCGTCGCAACGGCTGAAAAGCTTCCCGTCGCTGGCGAGACAGTGACGGGTGCCACCTTTGCGCAGCATCCCGGCGGCAAGGGCGCAAACCAGGCACTCGCCGCGCGCCGCCTCGGCGCTGACGTTTCCATGATCGCGCGCACCGGCGAAGGCCCGAACCGTGATGCGGCCCTCGCCCTCCTGAAGTCAGACGGCGTCGACCTGTCTGGCATCGTCAGCGACCCGGACGAACAGACCGGCGTCGCCCTTATCGCCGTCGACAAGGCGGGTGAGAACCAGATCGTTGTCGCAAGCGGTGCCAATGGAAACCTCTCCCCCGATGATGTGAGGATTGACGGCGCGCCGGATGCCATTCTCTGCCAGCTGGAAGTGCCGACTGCATGCGTCCTCGCGGCCATGCGCGCCAAGAGCGGCCTTTTCGCCGTGAACCTTGCGCCGGCCGCGCCCGTCCCGGTTGAGCTTCTCGAAACCGCAGACCTTCTCATCGTCAATGAGGGCGAAGCGGCCTTCTACGGCGACGGCATCCACCGCGGCGAAGGCATGGTTGCGCTGACGCTGGGCGGGCAGGGCGCGGTCCTCTACCGCGCTGGCAAGGAAATCGCCCGCACGCAGGCTTTCACCGTGCCCGTCATCGATACGACCGGGGCAGGCGACACTTTCTGCGCTGCGCTTGTTCTTGCGCTGGCCGAAGGGCGGGGTGAAGGCGAAGCGCTTCGCTTTGCGTCCGCTGCCTCTGCGCTGGCCGTCACCAAGCCCGGCGCGCAGCCAAGCCTGCCATGGCGCGAAGAGGTCGACGCCTTTCTGAAAGATCAGGACTGAGAGCGCCGGATGGGCCAGTTTCCATGGACGCGCAGTGAAATTGGAGCGGCCCGCGAAGCCGAGATCCGCGCCGCCGTCCGCGGCACGCCAGCCTTGCCCAGCACCGCCGCCACGAGCAGGCTGGCCACGCAGGACGATGCCGCCGCCCTGACAGAACTGTTCGCCTTTCCAGAGGTGAACCGCTGGATCTACAGCCTGCCGCGCCCGCTGACGGAGGAGGCGGTATCGAAATTCATCGCGGAAATGGATGCGGCCCGCGAGCGCGGCGAGGGCCTTCTGTCGCTCAACTTCGATGAGGCTGGCACGCTCTCTGGTTATTCAGAGCTCAAGGTCTGGCCGCAATGGGGCGCAGGTGAGCTGGCGGGCGCCATGCGGCCTGACCTCCAGAGCAAGGGGCAGGGCGGCGCTGGCATGACCGCGACCTTCACCTGGATGTTCAACGCGCTCGGCCTCGATCTCATCTGCAACACGACCGCACTCGACAATGTCCGTATACAGAAACTGTTTCAACGCACGGGCTTTGTCTATCGCGGCGATATAGAGAGCCAGAGGCCAGACGGCACCATCCGCCAGTCGCAGGTCTGGGAAGTCATGCGCGATGACTGGCTGGCGGGACTGGAGCAGTAGGCCCCACCCCAACCCTCGCCGCGTGCGGGGAGGGGGCGCTAGTCTGAAAGGACTTACCTCTTCTCCCTCCCCTCTGGGGAGGGTCGGGGTGGGGCTAGTCCTCGATCAGATTGCCTTCCGTGTCGCGCACCTCTGGCCCGTTTACCCGGGCGCGACCATCGCCGAACGGCGCGTCGCGTTCCCGCAAGGCTTTGCGTAGGCCCGCTTCACCAACCCGCTTCACAAAGGCATGGGCTGAGGCGGCCTGATGGCCGCGCACATCATTCTCCACGGCAAGGCGCTGCATCGTGCGGGCCCCCATCAGCTCCATGCCGAGGTTTACCGCCCGCTTGTTGGCGGCGAGTATATCGGCATCAATATGCGCCATCCGGTCGGCAAGGCCTTCGACTTCGGCGTCCAGCATGTTCGCGGGCACCGACTTCATCGCAAAACCAAGCTGGGCTGCTTCCGCCCCTGTAATGCTGTCGCCGGTCAGCATGAGCCGTTTGGTCCATTGCGGGCCGACATTGTAGAGCCACATCTGGTTCGGCAGCGCGCCGAGGTTTCGCCCCGCCGGGAAGGACACCATCGCATCATCGGCAATGATGACCATATCGCAGAGAAGCGCGATATCGGTCCCGCCCGCCACGCAGGGGCCGTGAACCTGCGCAATGACAGGCTTGTGCATGTCAAAGATCGCCATGCGATAGCGCTGCGCGCGTTCCAGCTGCCAGATATCGTCATCGACAGAGCGTCCACCGCGCTTGTTGCTGGTCTTGGCGTCGAGGCGCGAGACAGGCACGCTGTCAGAGCCTGCAAGGTCATACCCTGCTGAAAAGCCCCGGCCGGCGCCCTTGATGATGACGCAGTGCACCGCCCGGTCATTATCGGCCTGCCAGAGCGCTTCTGACATTTCGGCCTGCATCTTTAGGGTCAGCGCGTTCAGCTTGTCTGGCCGGTTCAGCGTGATGCGGGCGCGGCCATTCTCGACCTCATAGATGATCTCATCGAACATGGGTGTCTTCCTATAGCGGTGGGTCGATGCGGTAGACTTGCCGGGCCACGCGGCTGAACATGGCCTGCTGTTCCAGCTCAGAATAGTCGGCGGCGATCTTCTTCATGGCATTCCAGTAGACACGGTAGCTGAGCGAGAGCCGGTCGACCGGGAAGTTGCTTTCGAACATGCAGCGGTCCGCACCAAAGCAGGAGATGGCATGGTGATAGTATTTCGCCTGTGCATCGACGACCTCATCGGATGACGGCGGGATCTCCCGCTCATGCCAGCCAAATCCATTGTCCGGCATGGCAAGCCCACCAAGCTTGGCGAAGACGTTCTTCTGCTCGGCGACGGCGGCGATATCGTCTTTCCATTTCGCGAAATTATCCTCGCGCTTGCCTTCATAGGGGCCGACACCCAGCGGCGTGCCGAAATGGTCGAGGATCATCACCGTGTCCGGGATTGCGGCCGCAAGGTCGCGGAAGTCGAGGATCTGGTGGTGATAGTTCCAGGTGTCATAGGTAAAGCCGCCCTGGCCAAGATGCGCAACGCCGCGCCTGAATGCCTCGTCCTTGTAGAGGCCTTCTGGCGCGCGCGGCGGGATGCGAAAGCCCGCCCCAGCCTTGTCGAATGGGCCTGCATGCCGGATGCCCCGGAACAGGCCTTTTGAGGCCTCGATATGTGCACCCAGCACCTCGTCCAGCGTCTCGATTGGCAGGCGAAGGTCAGCATGCGCGACCAAAGCGGCGATGCTTGCCTTGCCGGGCGCAGCCTCGGTCAGGGCGGCGGTCTCTGCGATGTACTCGCTCTCACCGACCGGCCTCAGATGCTCTGGCCCGTCCTCGCGATAGGAAGAGCCGCACTCCATGAAAACGGTCTGGGTGACATTGTGACCATCATCGGTATCTGACCACAGCTCCTTGAGGTCATAGCGGATGACCGGGTGGCTCTTGCGCCAGAGATGGTGGTGCGGGTCTACAATCTCGCGGGCCGGATCGATGACCTCTTCGTGGTGCTTGTTCAGCCAGTCGTCATTATCGAACATCTCAACTCCCTTTTGCCTCTGCTGGGCCTTGGGAGCAGTTCAGTCGCTATGGCCGCCTCTTGCAAGCCGGACGCGGCGGCAATCCCATCTTCACGCTTGTTAGGTGCATGCTGTCGGCGCCGAAATAGTCAGGGCTCTTTGCCCATCCAGTCAAAAGGCCACGCCGCCAGAATGATGGCAGGCACACTCGCTACGGCAAACATTGTCGATGGGCCAAGCCAGTCAGAGACGGTGCCTGCGATTGCGGGGCCGATAGCACTGCCGCCCGCAAGGCCGAAGAGCGCAGCGGTAAAGCCTCGTGTGCCTCGGCCGGGAAACAGACCGAGGCTCCAGAAGGAGATGGTCGCGCTGAGGGCCATCAAAGCGGCACCCTGCAATCCGGAGGAGACGATGACGGACAACCAGTTCGTTGGTGCAAGCGCCATCAGGAGGAGAGACCCCGCTGCAGCCGCAAATATCAGGCGAAGCAATGAAGGCAGGCCAATGACGGCGTCGAGGCGTCCAGTAAAAACGCCAGACAGCCCGAAAAACCCGTAAGCGAGAAAGATCACCGACGATGACGCCTCATCGCGAATGCCCGGCAGGCCGCCCGCGCTGACGACTCTGTCAGCGGCAAAGGAGAAAAAGATCGCATTCACGAAACCAAAGACGAAGGCAGCCGCGTACAGAGGCGCCATATTCCTCGACCACAGTGATGGCGATGGCGAGCGTGGCGGTTCCTGATCGCTGGCGGCCCCACCTGGCACACCGAAAGCGATGATTACAGTTGTCAGAACACCTGCACCGGCAAATACCATCCAGGCGACCGCCCAGCGCATTAGGTCGACCACAACGCCAAGATAAAGCGCTGCAGCCAGCATGATGCCGATGCTGGTGCCGGCTGCGATCGTCGACAGGGTCCGGGCCTGCTTGGCTAAGGGCGCAATTTGTTCGACGGCTTTATTGAATGGCGCCCAGCATAAACCAGCGCTGGCGCTCGCCAACAGCACACCCACCAGTATCTGAGTGGCTCCACTTGCCGCTGAGATGACGACGAAGCCAGCCGTCGCTGCGAGCGTGCCTGTGAGCACAGAGTCGCGCGAGCCGTATCGGTCAACGATCCACGCCGCAGCGGGCAAAGCAATCAGAAACCCGACCAGACCCGCACTCGCAATAATACCTGCGCGTGTGGCGGTCAGGTCGAAAGCTTCGCGAAACTCTGGGAGGAATAGGCCGTAGCCGATCCGCGCCGGTCCAAAGGCGATGGCGGTCGCCAGAAAACCAGCGAAGGCAATGAGGTTCGAAGAGCGTGTCCGGTCGGCCTTCGGAATATCTCACCTCCGGCTTCGTGTTCAGACCATCTGCTTTATCAAATCAAAATCCGGATGAGCGTTCCATGACAGGACCAGCTTTCCCTGAGAACGCCGACAGGAAGATCAACTAGTCCTGCGCCCGGTCTGGCTCGCCGCCTTCGACCAGATACCAGGGCGTCGGTCCGTAATCATAAGGGGGCTCGGCATAGAGCAGCCGGAAGGCATGCAACGCGGCCTGATGGAAGATTGTCGCGTGTGTTTCCGTGGCCGAGAGGTCGTCGAAATGAACCTCGACACCCGCTTCGACGGCCGCATCGTAGAGCTGGTCGATGGCGTCCTGCATCGTGCCACCTTCGTCAGCGGCTGCAATGAACAGGCGCTTGCCCACATAGTCATGTGCCGACATCAGGCGCGCAGCTTCAACACCGAGCGCCTTGTCATCCCACCAGAGGCTCGGGCTGATCGCGAGATAGTCGTCGAAAGCGTCCGGGCTTTTCAGATAGGTGTCAGCGACAAACAGGCCGGCAAGCGACTCGCCGATCAGGGCGCTTTCATCGCGCACCGGGAAGTTTGCCTCCACGAAGGGCTTCACCTCATCGGTCAGGAACGTGCGGAAGTCCTCAGCGTCACCAGAGGTCGGAAATTCGGCCACATAGCGCTCATCGCTGGCTCGCGGCGTCAGCTCATTCTGGCGGTCATCGGTTTCGATGCCGACCACGACCATTGGCTCAAACGTCCAGGATAGCGCGCCGAGCTGCGCAAGTCCGGTGATGTGAAACCAGTCCTGCTGCGTGCCGCCATCGATCAGGTAGAGCACGCGGTAGGGTGCGCGCGGGTCTTCATCTGCGTGCGACGGCACCCAGACATTGATGGTGCGCGTCTCACCCAGCGTTTCGGACTGGATTGTATAGGTCTCGCCGAACTCAATCGGCTCCTGCGCGAAAGCCTTGGGGCCGCCTTGCCCGCTCACCCATAGCGAAAGCGCAAGAGCGAGCGCAGCAAGCCGGACGCGCATCAGGCCTTCACCAGCCCGATCTCGCGCAGGCGCTCCATCAGGTAGTCCTGCGCCGTGATCGGCGGCTGTGTCTTGCCACCTTCCTCAAGGCATTGCGGCAGCTGCTCGATCAGGAAGTCCTGATTGAAGTGCAGGAAGAATGGCGTCGAATAGCGCGGGAATTTCGCGCGTTCCGGCTCCGGATTCACAACGCGGTGCGTCGTCGACGGCAGGACGCCGCCTGTCAGGCGCTGCAGCATGTCACCGCAATTGATGACGAGCGAGCCGGCAGGCGGGTTCACCGACAGCCAGTCGCCGGAACGGTGCAGGACTTCAAGGCCTGCCTCCTCAGCCCCCAGCAGCAGCGTGATGACGTTGATGTCCTCATGCGCGGCGGCGCGGACCGTGCCTTTTGGTGGCGGGTTGTCCTGCGGCGGGTAGTGAAGCAGGCGGAGGATGGAGTTGCCGCTCTCGACCTTGTCGTCAAACCAGTCTTCCGGCAGCTCAAGATGGAGGGCAACAGCGCGCAGCAGGTCGCGGCCGAACTCGTCCATCTCGGTATAGAATGCATACGTGGCGGCATCGAACTCCGGCACCTCGTCGACGACAGGCGTGTCCTTCATCGTCGCGCGGTATTTGGAGTCTTCAGGCAGCTTGCGGCCCGTATGCCAGAACTCTTTCAGGTCAGCGGCCTTCTGGCCCTTGGCGTTCTCGGTGCCGAACGGCGTGTAGCCGCGCTGACGGCCACCTTCGGCATCGTGGTACTTTTCCTTGGCGTCCTTCGACAGCGCAAAGAAGGCCTTCGCTGCGTCATTTGCCTCGTCAATGATGGCCTGATTGACGGGGTGACCCGTGATGACGGCGAACCCTGTCTCGCGGAAGGAGCTGCCAAGCCGCTTTGAAAATGCCTGCTTGTCCTCTTGCCAGAGGCTGTAGGGGATCGGTTCGAAAAGGTTGCTCATTGCATCTGCCTTGTCTGTTCCAGGCCGGAAAACTATCGCGCGGCGGCCTTCGCGCCAATGCGTCTGTTTGCCATTAGCCAAGCAAGGGCTTGCGGCAAAGTCCGCTCCAACAGCATCTCTGCAGCCAGAATTGCGCCAAGTGTAAACGCGGCGCCGCCTATCGTTAACACAGGCGCGCTTTCAGGCCGATCCTGTTAACCATGTGGCAAAATCCTGAGCGCAACCTCTTCCCTGTCACAAGACGTGACGGATGGACAAAAGCCCATCGGCCAAGCGGACGCAAAGACAGCCGCAAACCGACGGGCTCTGGGTTAAAGGAAGAAGACAATGCCGTATTCAGAAATGGCGATGGATGTCGCCCCTGAAACTGGTCTCAGCGAACACGCGACGGCCGAAGAACTCTGCAAGGTTGGCCTTGCCTATTCGACCGGTGTTGGCGTCGATGCCGACATGGTTGCCGCGCACAAATGGTTCAATCTGGCTGTGCTCAAGGGCTCCGAAGAGGCCAAGGAATACCGCCAGCAGATGTCTGACATGCTCTCGAGTGAAGAGATCAAGCAGGCGCTCAAATCTGCACGCGACTGGCTTCAGCTGATGAACTGATCTCGCCGGGCAGGCGGGCCTGAACTAGCGCCCGCGAAAATCGCCCGCGAGATCATAATACAGTGAAAAGTCGATCGGCAGCGCAGAGCGGAACCACTGTTCCATGAACAGATTTTCTTCAGCGATTGCCGAACGGGGCACATAGACCACGTCGAAACGGCGAAGCGGCGTAAAGTCCGCAAGCCTTGGGTCATTCAGCCCGGCGCGGATATCGATGACAGCCGTCATCAGCTCGCCGCCCGGCATCCGGCGCATCAGCGCCACCTGGTTTGGCTTGGCGCCATTGGTGAAGCCGCCCGCCATGATAACCGCCTGCAGCGGATCGATCTGGCCTGGCAGGTCCATCATGCCCGGCGCCTGAACTTCGCCGCCAACAAAGATTTTCTGACTGTCGAACGCCACCGGAATGACGTCGACATCGGGGTATCGCAGCTCTCCCGCATAAGCCTGTACAAGCTCGGCCTGGATTTCAGCCGGCGTGCGCGCCGATGCCTGCACCGCGCCGACATAGGGCAGGGTGAGAGAGCCATCAGGCGCAATGCGGATATCGCGGTTCAGCTCTGGCGCAGAATTGAAGACGATCGAAACCGTATCGCCCGGCGCGAGCAGGTATGGCTGGTCGCGGCCATCCTCGTGACGCCACTCTGCGACAGGGAAATACTCCGAAGGCGTCGGCGTGACTGACTGGCAGGCACCAAGGACAAGAGCAGATGCGGCGAGAAGATTTCGCATGGCGCTGGCTCACGATCTCTTTGCTGATTTGTGTACAGTCTGAGGCTCGGCGTTAATGTTTAAGGAATTATCAAGCCACGTGCCTGAATAAGCCAGATAGGGGGTTTGCGTTTGATTTGCTCCCGGCCACCTTCAGGGATGACCGTAAATGTCGAATTCAGCCGATTGGGGAGCGAGACAACCGCAGCAGGGCGGCGCTATGCCCGTGCGCTCACGCCCCCGTATAGGCCCGGCCGACCTGATCCTGCAGCTCTGGCGGGCAAAATGGCTGATGATCCTCGTCTTCATCCCGATCTTCCTCGTCGGGCTGCTCGTCGCATTCCAGATGCCAAAGTCATACGAGGCGACCTCGCGGCTTTATGTGCGTATTGGCGACGAAAACGTCTACCGCCCGCGCGTCGGCGCAGAGCTTCAGGGCGTCGCGCCTGAAGAGGAACTTCTCATCCAGGCAGAACTCGAAGTTCTCCGCAGTCCCGTGATCGCAGAACGCGTCCTCACTGAATTCGGCCTCGAACAGGTCTACCCGAAACTCGCTGACGCCCGCGATGAGAAGATCGCTGCCAGCCCGCCATCTGAACATGCAGCCATTGAGGAAGAAGCCTTCCGTAAGGGTGTCATAGGCCTTCAGAAGGATTTCAGCTCCGGCACGGCGCCCAAGACCCCTGTGATCAGCACGGCGCTGGAGCACAAGGAAGCCGCGCTCACGGCTGCCCTCCTGAACTACTGGATCAACACATATCTCGACTATCGCAACGAGGTGTTCTCGACCAATGGCTCTGACAGCCTGCAGGAACAGCGCGTAAAGTTCGAGGGCCAGCTGCTCGATGTCGAAGAAGACATTCGCGACTTCTTGCGCCGGCACAATATCGGTGACTTCGAAAGCGAGCGCGCCACCGCCCAGCAGCTCTTCTCGACCGTTTCAGCTGAGCTTCTGACCAACCAGTCCCGCGCGAGCGCCGTTGATGGCCAACTCGACATCTATAATCAGCAGCTTGCGCGCCTCGACCCGCAGCAGGACCTCTATGTCGAGGACAGCTCCGCGCAGACGCTCATGCAGCTTCGCATTGAGCGCGAGGATCTCCTGTCTCGCTACACGGAACAGTCGCAGCGCGTCCAGGCGATCGACCGCCGGATCGCTCAGGTCGAAAACTACCTTTCTTCGCGCGATGGCCTTGCCGGCACGACCCGCCGCGGCCCGAACCCGGTCTATCAGACCATCGAACAGTCCGCCTCGTCCCTTCAGGCAGAGCAGCAGTCACTCGCGCTTCAAGAAGCAGAGCTCAACCGGCAGCTCGCCCGCGTCGAAGCGCGCCTCAGCCGCCTCAACGAACTCGCCCCAGAGTGGCAGGAGCTTCAGCGTCGCAAGGCTCTGATGGAACGCAATGTCGAGAACTTCTCGGTTCGCGAAGTTGAGGAACGTGCCCTCTCGGAAATTTCTGGCCAGACGGCAGACAGCGTCCGCGTACTGGAGCCGGCGCGCGTACCGGTCAAAGGCAAGAGTCTCAAAATGGTGGTTGCTGCGCTTGGCTTCCTGTTTGCTGGTTTCACGGCGCTCATGGCGGGTCTGCTCTGGGCACTCACGCGGCGCGGCTTTGCAACAGCCCGCTCGGTAGAGCGCACGACCGGCCTTAAAGTCGTGGGATCGCTCAAGACGGTCTGAAAGTAACCGGGCACCATCAACAGCATTAAGAAAACCGTTAACCAGCAGCATGCTAGGCCCGACGCAGTAGGGAACAGGATGCGATGAAAGATTTGCGGCGAAGAATGGACCCGGTCTGTAAGGCCGTCGCGCGTGTGACCCCGGAAGCGGGCGCGCGGTGCGTGATGTTCATGTCTGCACGGGCAGAAGAAGGCACGACCAGCGTCGCCGCCTCTGTGGCGCTGCGCTGCGCGTCCCAGTCATCACGGCCAACCTGGCTTGTAGATCTTGGCCTTCGCCAGAACGCGGTCTTCCGGTCTTTCCAGAAGGGCTTTGCCCGCGATGTCGGAAAACCGGGCCGTGCCTTTGATGGATCGCTTCGTACACTTCCTATCTATTCCGTGACCCCGGCGCTGTCGGGCGGACGCCAGGAAAGTCAGCAGAAAAGTCTTCTGTCTGTGCACCCCATCCAGGGCTCGCGTCTCTTCGTGACCCGCTTTCGCAATGAGGGTGTGCGCAAGGGACAGCGCGTACAGCTGCGCGCAAGGCCAGACTGGTGGCAGCAGGTCAGGCGCGCGGCCGGGCTCGTCATTGTCGATGCCCCATCTCTCGACCGATCGCAGGCAGGACTGGCTGTCGCAGGTCAGATGGACGGCGTCTTCATCGTCCTTGAGGCAGATTCCACCGGCGCCGATGAAGTGATTGCCCTGCGCGAGGCGATCGAGGCGCATGGCGGCCATGTCGCCGGTGTCGTCATGAACAGGATTGGTTCCGATGCCAGTTTCGCCGACCGGCTTGCAGGATAATCAGCGCACGCTGACTCAGACTGTCATTCTGGCGATAGAGCTGGGACTGACCTTCATCTGCCTCGTCCTCTTTACCGAGGGTCTCCTGCCTCGGCTTTTCGCCTCCGAATACGATACAGACAGCAGCGCCTTCCTGCGCCTCCTCTGGCTGCCAGTGTACGGACTGGTAGCAATCGGTTGTCTCTGGAAATTCAGGACTATGGTCTCGCTCGCGGTGCGGATGCCGTTTCTGATTGCCCTGCTGGCGGTAACGGCCGCCTCTTTTCTCTGGTCGCTGGACCCGGCGCTGACACAGCGGCGCTCCATCGCCGTCGTTGCGACAAGTCTCGCAGGCTTCTATCTCGCCGCGCGCTATGACTGGCGCACGCTGCTGCGCCTGATGGGCGTGGTCTGGCTTTTCATGGCCGTGGTCTCGATCGGCTCGGTCATCATTGCACCGGGATTTTCAATCATGACCGAGGTGCATCCTGGTGCCTGGCGGGGGCTCTGGTGGGAAAAGAATACACTCGGTGGCCACATGGCCCGCGCCGCCTTCCTCTGCGCATTCCTTTACATTCTTGACCGTCCATGGAGACCGGTCTGGGGCGTCGCCGTCGTCCTTTGTAGTGCGCTCGTCCTCGCTTCGACGTCCAAGACGGCTCTGCTCGGCATGTTGCTCGGCTTCGGTATCCTGTTTGCCGGATGGGTCAGCCGCAAGGGCGCGGCGATCACGATTACGGGTCTCTGGACGGGCATCATCCTGTCCTCGGGCTTTGCAGCAATCATGATCATTGAGCCGGGCATCATCCTCAATCTTCTCGGGCGCGACGCCACCCTGACCGGACGCACCGATATCTGGAGCGTTCTGACCGATGCCATTCTTGACCGCCCGCTTCTTGGGTATGGGTACGGCGCGTTCTGGCAGCTTGATTCGATGCCGGCCTACCGCGTGCGCTCTGCCACCGAATGGCTTGTGCCAACGGCGCATAATGGGTGGCTTGAAGTTGCATTGAGCGTCGGTCTGATCGGCCTCGCTCTGCTATTGGCGAACTTCGTACTCTTTGTCCTGCGCGCGGCCTGGTTCTCTATCGACAACTGGCTCGGCATTTTTGCGCTGGGTGTCGCAGGTCAGTTCCTGTTGGTGAGTATCTCGGAGAGCAATGCGCTCCAGCAGAACGCCATCATCTGGGTCACCTATGTGGCGATTGCAGCAAAGACGGCGATCAGCCTGAAGCGGCCAGCCGAACTGCCTTATTCACCGCCGCGCCATCTCGCTGGCAGGCGCCAGCGGGCTGCTGTCATTGGCGGGGGTGCTGGTACCAGCCGTATTTAGGACCGGCTTTTTCTGCATTGGCACCTGCGTAACCGTTGACGTGCCGTAGAACCGGAAGTGCACCCAGAAGAAGATCTTGCCGAGACCGCGCACAGCCTTATCAGCCTCATAGGCGCGGTTCTTGTTTCCAATGATACGCAAACCCAGCCAGCGCAGGGCGTGAAGCCCGAATTTGCCGCCGCCAACAAGGATCCAGAAGACAAGATGATCATAGCGGGGCGGCTTGCGTTTGCGGGCGAGCGTCACTGGGCCCTGACCATAAGCAAAGGCGCGCCGGAGCGTGTATTTCAGTGAAATACGCTGCGGCAGCGGAAACTCATTCACGGGTGCGTTCGCCGCCCAGGCGAACTTGCCGCCATTAGACCGGATACGTTCAAACAGCAGGTCATCTTCGCCGCCGCTTTCATTCATGCGTGTATCGAACCAGTTCTCAGCCAAGGGCACCTGGCGCACATCGATGAGGCAGTTGCCACATCCGAACGGCTTCTCGATGAAACCGGGTGAGAGGTTTGGCTCGCGCGCGAAAAAGTCTTCAAAATAGGCGCGGTGCTTGGTGATCGTGTCAGGCAACATTGTGTGCACGGGACCGAACGTCACGGCAGCGCCAAAAGTCTTGTAGGCTTCAAGCAGCTGATCGAGCCAGTGGGTGGGGGCCGCCTGATCATCATCCAGAAAAGCCACGAGAGAGGTATCAAGCGCTTTCACGGCCGCATTGCGTGCATTCGCGACGCCAGCTTCCGGCACATGCATATAGGACAGCCTGAGCGAAGCGGGTGCCTTTTCGGCAAGCGTGTCAATAGTCAGGCGTGCTGAAGCGTCGGCTGAATTGTCGGCAACGATCAGCCTGAAGCCAGAGCGCGCTGCGCCCTGCCAGAACAGACTCTCCACGGCCCGGCGCAGACTTTCCGGCCGGTTATATGTGGGGATGACAACAGTGAGCACATCTCGGGTCAATGTTTGTCCCGGGCCAGGATCGCGTCGAGCGCATCTGATGGTGTCGGCATGCGTGCGCCGGTATCACGTGCCAGCCGGACAAGACGGCGCAGGTGGGCTGGCGTCGTACCCCAGCGGCTGTGATTTTCCCGCACATCGTGTGTGAACACAAAGATCCAGGACGGGTTGTGCGCAGATGCCTCGATCACGGCTGCGGCGCGCTCAATGCTGCTCTCGTCAGCATTAAGTTCCAGCGCGGTCAGCTGCATCAGGTCAGCCCCTTTCAGGTTCACGCCGGCATGGATACCGCGAACGGCATCAAAGCGTGTGGCAAGACGCGGCTTCAGGTCCGCGCGGGTCTCGCCATAAGGCCATGCAAACTGGCGGACAATCTCATTGTGTCCCATGGAGACAAGATTGCGCAGATTGGCGTCAATATCAGCAAGAACGATCGATGCGGGTGCCTGGCTACAATCCAGATGGGTCTGCGTATGCGCGCCGATTTCGTGACCGGCGGCGGTGAGCGCCTGAAGGTCGCGTTCGTCGAACAGGTCGCCAAGATGATTGCTCGTGCCCGCCATGCCCGTGCAGGCATAGTAGCAGCCCTTTGCGCCAACCTCGTCCAATATCTCGGCGCCGGTGTCGGCGGCAGATTTGGGAAAGTCATCAAAGGTGAAACAGATACGGGTGCGGCGCGGCGTTGCGCCAAGCGGACGCGCGCGATGCCAGCGTGCGGCACGCCGGCGGACTTTCGCCAGAAGCGAGTCTGATGGCTGGTAGGCTGAAAGCGTGGCTGCGGTCATCGTATCTCCCTCGAATATGCCAGCGCCCGATAGGTCTTCAAGCATGCAAGTCGCAGGCCATCGGGAAGCGTAGCTGATCGCGCGCCGAAGCGTGCTAGGCCCTGCAGAAATCGGCGGGCCGGCAAGTTTCTGAATTTGCAGGCTATTCGGTACAGCTGCATCGACTTTACAGCGTCCGGATGGCGCTCTGCGAGCCGTGCAAAATTATGTCCTGAGCCGCCAAATTTGCGCAGCAGCGTATCGGTATTATCCAGTCCGAGATGCGTCGCGGTGTTGTCGATATGGCGCACGGGATAGGCTTCCACGACATTGAGGCCCCAGTCGACATCCTCCCATCCCCAGCCCTTGAAGCCATCATCAAAGGGGACGTCCTCCAGCACACGGCGGTGAACGAGGATGTTGGACGTGAAGACATAGCGTCCCGGTTCCTTTTGCCGCTCGGCCGCTGCAAGGCATTCGGACGCGAGCGACTGGGCGGCATGCAGCCGCGTCGGCGCTGTGACTTTGGCGTGCTGAAGGCTGAAGCCGCCAGCTATAAGGGAAGGGCCATCGCAGTCTCGGATCGCCGTCAGATAGCGCTCGATGAACTTCCCATCGTCCGGCTTCATGTCGGCGTCGAGAAAGAGGATCCAGTCGCTCTCGCTAAGCTCATAGAGGCGATTGCGGGCATGCGCGCGGCCAAGATTGCCAGAGGCCGTGACGAGGCGCGCCGGTCCAGGATAAGCTTCCAGCCAGGTCTTCAGCTGGGCTGTCAGCTGCGGGTCGCCGCTGCCATCATCATAGATCAGCACGTTAGCGCGCTCGGCGCCGCCGGCCGCAGAAAGGTCAGCGATGAGCGATGAGGCATCATAGCGATAGCAGGGCACACACACGGTCAGCTCGCTCGCGCCCGCCTTGCCATTCGACCAGTGTTCTTCGCCAGGGGCGAGGTCTGCCTTGCTCATATGCTCACCCGGCAAAGTCATGAGATCACAATCTGCCATTCTAGCGCTGGCGCTTGAAGTCGCCGAGCAGGCAAGGCGCGGTGATGACCATGATGAACACGTCGAACCAGAAAGAGGCGCGGTTCACATACTCCATGTCGAGGCGGATACGTTCGCGCACTTCCTCGCGCGTATGGACCGGGCCGCGGGAGCCATTGACCTGCGCCCAGCCTGTAATGCCCGGCTTTACCCGGTGGCGGTGCGCATAATCGCCAACAATGCCCTGAACCTCATCATTCTCTGCCGTCATGCCGATGGCATGCGGGCGCGGGCCAACGATCGACATCTCCCCGCGCAGTACATTGATCAGTTGCGGCAGCTCATCGAGCGAGGTCGCACGAATGATCCGGCCAACGCGCGTGACCCGCTCATCGTCGCTCACTGTCTGCTGCGACATTCTTTCTTCGGCCTGGGGATTGTCGCGCATGGAGCGGAATTTCCAGACACGGATGACCTGATTGTTGAAGCCCTGGCGGCGCTGACGGAACAGGACCGGCCCCGGGCTCTCCAGCTTCACGGCAATTGCCGTAATCAGCAGGATCGGGCTGAACGCGACCAGCATCAGGCTCGCAAACACGATATCGGCAACGCGCTTTACGGTGGCACGGCGATTATCGTCCGGCGCGCCGGAGACATAGGCGGCAGGCGACCTTGCAATCTCGGCAAGGCTTTCTGTTTCCGGGTCGAAGCCTTCAAGATCAAGCAGGAGGACAACGCGCTGCGGCAGGACACGCAGGCGGTCGATCAATTCACGCACGCGGTGGCGCGCATCCGACGTGACCGTCACAACGATACGGTCGATCTCCGGCAGGCGATCCCAGTTCATGAGATCATCAAGACGGCCGAGCACAGGCACGCCTGCCATGGACTTTGGCGCGCGCGACAGCCGGTCATCGAACACGCCGACAACGTTCAGTTCACGCGTCTCGTCATTGCGCAACAGGAGACGCTGCGCATTCGGCGTCGCGCCAACCAGCACGACATTCTCTGAAAGGGCGCCATTGCGCGTCAGCACCTTGAACAGGACGATAAAGTGAGCGTGGATGCCAACACTGACGCAAAAGCTGAGATAGGCCGCGCCCATCACCCAGCGCGTATGCTCTTCGCCATAGAGAAGCGCCGTCACGAGACAGAGGGCCGCGAGCCCATATCCCGCCCCGATCGCCGCGCGGATCATGTGCTCGGTGACAGGACGCGCATAGGACAGCGCATAGGCCTGGCTCGCCTTGAGGCCCCAGCGCACGGCGAAAGGCATCACTGCAAATGGCAGGACGAGATTGACCGGAGAGTAGAGAAGGCTGTGGCCCGTCAGGTACAGCGTGAACCACGCAATGAAAGCCGCGCCAGCAAAATCGACGATCTTGAGGGCCGCCCGCAGAAGGTCTCGATTGATTGGATGGTGGCGTTGCTGAATGCGCTGCGCCCCCGCCGAAAGATCGGCAGGCGACGTCGATGCCGTTGAAACGAGATGAGCCGCTTCATCAGGTCGATTACTATTGGCCGCTTCGGCCAGTCTGGATAATCCTTCGGCCATCGCCTCGGTCTCATGCAACTGAGATCATCTACTGCCAGAACAGCATCAATATTGCCTTTTTTGCATGTTTCAAATTTCAACTAATCTTGTCAGACGCCTGAAAAGCCTCGCCATATCGGCGAGATCAGTGCGTGATCAGATCTTGTCCTTATACCAGTCCCGGGTCAGGAAGCCGTCGATCAGGTCGCAGATCAGGCCAATCTCGGTGAGCGTTTCGACATAGCGGGCCGGGTCCATCAGCGGCTTGAAGATAGAGCCAGCCTCGAACTGGTCTTTCGCCTCCAGCGCAATCGTCAGGTGGCCTTCCTCGAATACGCCGCGAAGCTTGGAGCCCTTGAAATGGCGCTCCAGCGCGATCAGCCGCTCCATCCGGTCAGGCGTCAGCAGGGTCCGTGCCTCAACCTGGTCTGTCGAATAGACCGTGAAGGCGTCTTCCAGCTCCTTCGACACCAGCTGCACTTCCTGCATGCCGTTCTTGCGGCCCCAGCTCCACCAGCCATCGCGCGCGAGCAACGTGCGCCCAAGGAAGCGGTCAGGGTATTCGATATTGAGCAACAGGCCCTGAAACTTGGTCACCGTGCGCCGGTTCTTGCCTGAGCCCTGCTGCTGGGTGAGCTTGCACTCAACCATGGTAAAGGCGGCATCTGCGCGCACGCCTTCGATCAGGTCCTCGAACTTGCGCGTGTCATAGGTCGGCATCAGGCCGACCGCTTTCAGCCGCTCGAAAGCCGGGGTCGGCGGCTCATCTCCTTTCGAGAAGACGGTCGACCGGTTGGCGCTAACCCATGTGCCAAGACTGCGCAGGCTGCTCACGCCCGAAAAGTCCTGGTGCAGCGTCTGATAGGTAAAGCCGAACGGCTCACACGCAGCCCCGACGACCAGCTGCTTGGTCTGTGACTTCATTGTGAATACAGGCATCCAGACGGCCGCGCAGGCGATGAAGGTCGCGACGATCCCGGCAAAGATGCCGAATGGGAAGATGGCCTCGAACCCGAAGGCGATGATGGCGGCAAAGACCAGCGCGGCGATGAAAGCACCGGTCGCAATCGTATGCATGATCGCGCGCTTGATGACCGCCTTGCGCTCTTCTTCCATCTCGGACAATCGCGGCGCGAGCCGGTCCTGCCAGAGAAGGCGCGCGGCCTCATGCTCCGGGCGGACCGGATGAAGGCGCGTGAAGTGATCCTCCAGCGTCATCGATTTCGACATCTACTTCCCCCAATTGCCTTCGCGCAGACGGCGCGCCTGGCGCCCTTCAGTCCTCGCCTCTGTCCCACAGATCGCGCTCTGGAGATGCTATTTGCGCCAGCCGGGTTAGCAAGCTGTGAAGCGCCTCTGCATCTTCCGGGCTGAGGGCTGCCAGCAATTCCTGTTCGTACGCCAGTGCCCGCGGAATGACAGCATTGTAGACCTCACGCCCTGCCGTGGAGAGGCCAAGTGCCGACTTGCGCCTGTCGGCAACATCCGAAGTGCGCGTCACCAGCCCCCGGTCGATCAGGCTCGCTGTGGCCCGGCTCACAGCCGGCTTGTCCATCAGCGTGCGTGCCGCGACCTCGGTCGATGTGATCCCCTCGCTCTCGCCAAGGACCGCCAGGATCCGCCACTGCCAGATCGAGATATCGAACTCGCGCTCATACATGTCGGCGATCTTCCGTGAGACCGCGTTGGACAGCACTGAGAGCCTGTAGGGCAGGAAATTGTCGAGGCGAAGCTTGTCACCGGCATCGTCATTCATGATCGGGCGAGGTCCTACCTTTGCGCGAGTTAACTTGATTTAGTTGCAAATGAAACTATTATCGAGTCAAACGCAACTTTTGGAGGTTAAGCACATGGCAGACCTGTTTGAAAATCCAGCTGGCCTCGATGGCTTTGAATTCATCGAATTTTCTGCGCCTGAGAAGGGCCAGCTCGAACCCGTTTTCGAAGTCATGGGCTTCACCAAAGTCGCCAAGCACCGTTCCAAGGATGTTGAGCTGTGGCGCCAGGGTGGCATAAACCTCATCACCAATTACGAAAAAGGCTCCCCGGCCTATTACTTCGCCAAGGAACATGGGCCGAGCGCCTGTGGCATGGGCTTCCGCGTCCGTAACGCGAAAGCGGCCTATGACCATCTTCTCGCCAATGATGCAGAGCCATGCGACGTGCCGACCGGCCCGATGGAGCTGAAGCTCCCGGCCATTCGCGGCATTGGCCATTCGCTCATCTATCTAATCGACCGCTATGATGATGGTGAAGGCGGTCTCTCTATCTATGACATTGATTTTGAATACCTGCCGGGCGTCGAGAAATTTCCTGAAGGCTGCGGCTTCAAGCTCGTCGATCACCTGACCCACAATGTCTATAAGGGCCGGATGAAGTACTGGGCTGACTTCTATGAGAAGCTCTTCAACTTCCAGGAAATCCGCTATTTCGATATCAAGGGCGAATATACTGGCCTCACCTCGCAGGCGCTGACCGCCCCTGACGGCAAAATCCGTATTCCGCTCAATGAGGAAGCCGAAGGCGGCAAGGGCCAGATCGAGGAATTCCTCCGCGAATACAACGGTGAAGGCATCCAGCACATCGCCCTTATCTGCGATGATCTCGTTGCCGCCTATGACAAGCTGAAAGCGCGCGGCGTGCCGATGATGACGCCGCCGCCAGACACCTATTACGAGATGCTGAGCGAGCGCCTGCCGGGCCACGGCGAAGACGAGAATGCGCTGAAGACGCGCGGCCTCCTGCTCGACGGTACGACCGAAGGTGGCGAACCACGCCTTCTCTTCCAGATTTTCGCAGAGCCGCAAGTCGGCCCTGTCTTCTTCGAATTCATCCAGCGCAAGGGTGACTACAAGCAGGGTTTCGGCGAAGGTAACTTCAAGGCGCTGTTCGAAAGCATGGAACGCGACCAGATCAAGCGCGGCGCGCTGAAGGTCGATCAGAAGGAAGATGCATAATGGCCACTGCTGCTCCTAAACTTGGCGGCGTTCATCACGTCGCCTATCGCTGCAAGGATGCGAAAGAGACGGTCGAGTTCTACAACAAGCTGCTCGGCATGGACTTCCAGCTCGCCATTGCAGAAGACAAGGTGCCCTCCACAGGTGCGCCTGATCCTTACATGCACGTCTTCCTTGATGCGGGGAATGGCAATGTCCTCGCCTTCTTTGAGCTTCCGACCAAGCCTGACATGGACCGTGACCGCAATACGCCCGAATGGGTCCAGCACATCGCCTTTAAGGTGGAGACGATGGATGACCTCATGAACGCCAAGGCGCGGGCTGAGGAAATGGGCCTCGATGTCGTCGGCCCGACCCATCACGGCATCTTCAAGTCGATCTACTTCTTCGACCCGAATGGCCACCGGCTCGAGCTTGCCTGCGACATCGGCACGCCAGACCAGCTGGCACAGCTGAAATCCGTCGCGCAAGACATGCTGGACGAATGGTCCCAGACCAAGAAAGCCCCGCGCCACGCCGCATGGCTCCACGAAAAGATCGCCAACGAAACGGCCTAAGCTACTTCTTGAAGTGAACATTGAGAACGCCGCCTTAACGGGCGGCGTTTTCTGTTTCCGCAATCTATACGGGCAACCGATCCGAAAGTCCCGCGTTCGTACTTAACGGCACGCAAGGACTTCCCCATGACTGACACGACGTTGCGCATCAACGGCGAAGAGCGAGAGCTTTCGGCCGATCCGCGCACTACGCTTCTCGACGCTCTTCGAAATCATCTCGGACTGACCGGCTCGAAAAAGGGCTGTGACCATGGCCAGTGCGGGGCCTGCACCGTTATGGTGAACGGGCGGCGCATCAATAGCTGCCTGACCCTCGCCTGCATGCATGACGGTGATGAGATCACCACGGTCGAAGGGCTCGGTGAGCCGGGCAACCTCTCTCCGTTGCAGGCCGCTTTCGTTAAACATGACGGCTTCCAGTGTGGCTACTGCACGCCGGGCCAGATCTGCTCGGCAACTGCGATGCTGCAGGAGATCAAGGACAACTGGCCCAGCAATGTCTCGGACAGCCTGACCGGCGAGGCAAAACTCACGCCCGAAGAAATCTCCGAACGCATGAGCGGCAATCTCTGCCGGTGCGCGGCCTATCCGAACATTGTCGACGCCATCCGCGAAGCCGCGGAGGCAAACTCATGAGGCCGTTCGACTATCACCGCTCTGAAGATGGCCGCGATGCCGTGAAAGCCGCCAGTGAGGAAGGCGCGCTGTTCATCGCAGGCGGCACCAACCTCCTCGACCTGATGAAGCTCGACCTCATGACGCCGAGCCGTCTCGTAGATATCAACCGGATCGGCCTGAAAGACATCAAGCCAACCGATGATGGTGGGCTCACGATCGGCGCGTTGGTCACGAACAGTGATTGCGCTGCCGACGCCCGTATCCGCGAGGACTACGCTGTCCTCTCCCGCGCCATCCTTGCAGGTGCCAGCGGCCAGCTCCGCAACAAGGCCACCACGGGCGGCAATCTCTGCCAGCGCACGCGGTGCTACTATTTCTATGACCCGGACATGGCCTGCAACAAGCGCCAGCCGGGGTCTGGCTGCTTTGCCATAGGCGGGGCAAACCGCATCCATGCCATCCTTGGCGCGAGCGATGCGTGTATCGCGACTTATCCCGGCGATATGGCTGTCGCCATGGCCGCGCTTGATGCGCAGGTCGTGATCGAAGGGCAGGGCGGCGATACGCGCACCGTGCCCGTTCGCGACTTCCACCGCCTGCCGGGCGACAAGCCGGACAAGGACAACATCCTCGAACCCGGCGAGCTCATCACCCATGTAACCCTACCGGCGCCCGCAAAAGGCCGTCACATCTATCGCAAGGTCCGCGACCGGGCCTCCTATGCTTTCGCACTCGTCTCGATCGCTGCCGTGGTCGAGATGGATGCAGGCAGGATCGCGTCAGCCTCGCTCGCTTTCGGCGGTCTCGCGCACAAGCCATGGCACGACCCGGCCATCGGCGACCTGCTCAACGGTGAGGCGCCATCCGAGGCGCTGTTCGACAAGGCCGCCGACATCCTGCTCGCCGACGCGAAAGGGCAGGGCAGCAATGATTTCAAGATTCCGCTCGCCCGGCGCACGCTCAAAGCTGTGCTGCGCGAAGCGACAGGAGAGCGCTCATGACACGCCATCTCAAAATGGACACACCGGCAACCGCACGGCTTCTCGACCAGTTGCCGAGCCAGCTCACCGGCAAGCCGATGGACCGTCCCGACGGCCCAAAGAAAGTCTCCGGCACAGCGACCTACGCCCATGAGTGGCAGCTCGACGGGAAAGTCTTCGGCGTCCTCGCCCGCGCGCCTGTCTCCAAAGGTAAGCTGGTCCGCGTCGACAAGTCGGCGCTCGATAAGCTCCCCGGCATCCTCGGCGTCTTCAGCGATGACCGTTTCCTGCGCAATCCGGCGCAAGGCACCGCGAACGAGGCCCCCGTCCAGGGCGTCTCTGAAATCTCCTATTTCGGGCAGCCTATCGCGCTCGTCGTAGCTGAAACCTTTGAGCAGGCCCGCCACGGCGCCCATATGCTGGAACTGGTCTGCGAAGCCGACACCGACGGCGTCTATGACCCCGAGGCCAACAACCTTTCGCCCGAAAAGCCCGAAGACGACCAGCTCGATCAGGGCGATCTCGACAAGGCCATGGCAGAGGCCGCCTTCACCGTCGACTCCACCTATCGCACGCCAAATCACAACAGCGCCGCCATGGAGCCGCACTGCTCCATCGCCAGCTGGGAGGGCGACCAGCTCACCCTCCATGGCAGCTACCAGATGGTGAAGTACAATGTGAACGAGCTCGCCGACTCCCTTGGTATTGAACCGGAAAAAGTGCGCATTCTGTCGCCTTTCGTCGGCGGCGGTTTCGGCTCAAAACTCGGTATCGCGCCCGAGGCGGTCGCTGCTGCGATCGCGGCGAAGGAGATCGGCCGCCCCGTCTGCGTGACGCTCACCCGCCAGCAGGTTTTCGAGAACGTCATGCGCCGCTCGGAGTCGCGCCAGCGCCTGCGTCTCGCTGCTGACGAAACCGGCAAGCTTACTGGCATCGGCCATGAATGCCTCGTCTCCAACCTGCCGGGCGAAGCCTTCCACGAGCCCGTCCTGCAGGCGACCCACTTCATCTATGGCGGCGAAAACCGGCGCCTCGGCATGGAAGTCGCGCGCCTCAACCGGATGTGCGCAGGCTCTGTCCGCGCGCCCGGCGAGGCGATCGGCATGCAGGTGCTGGAAAACGCGATGGACGAGCTCGCGCACACATCAGGTATCGACCCCGTCGAGCTTAGAAAGCGCAACATCCCTGAGACCCATCCAGAAGAAGGCACGCCCTACAGCTCCCGCCCTTTCGCTGAGGCGCTGGACGAAGGCGCTAAACGCTTCGGTTGGGACAAGCGCAACTCGAAGCCCGGCCAGCAGCGCGAAGGCGAATGGCTCATCGGCATGGGCATGGCGGCCGCTGCCCGCGTCAACATGCTCATGGAATCGAAGGCGCGCGTCACGCTGAACAAGGATGGCAGCGCTATCGTCGAAACCGACATGACCGATATCGGCACCGGCACCTACGCGATCCTCACCCAGCTTTGCTGCGACATGCTTGGCCTCACGCCGGAGCAGGTCGAGACCCGCCTCGGCGACAGCAATTTCCCGAAGGCGTCTGGCTCCGGCGGCTCCTTTGGTGCGGCGTCTTCAGGCTCTTCAGTCTACCTCGCCTGCCAGGACATTCGCGGCGAACTCGCCCGCAGGCTTGGCTGTGACGAAGACGAGCTTCAGCTCGAAAACGGCAAGGTTTCGGGCGGCGGCAAGCAAAGCGCGCTCACAGACCTTCTCGCTGGCGAGAACATCGAAGGCGAAGGCCACATAGAGCCCGGCGAGACGATGGAAAAGGCAAAGCAGGCCACCTATGGCTCCTACTTCGCCGAAGTCGCCGTGAATGCCGTGACTGGTGAAACCCGCGTGCGCCGTATGCTCGGCGTGTTCGGGGCAGGGCGCATCCTCAACCACAAGACGGCCACCTCGCAATGCTATGGCGGCATGACCTGGGGCATCGGCATGGCACTTCATGAAGCGATGGAGTTCGACCCGCGCGACGGCCACGTCGTCAATAATGACTTCGCCGAATACCATGTCCCAGTGAACCTCGACGTGCCGCAGCTCGACGTCGTCCTGCTCGAGGAGCGTGATGACTGGGCAAGCCCCATTCAGGCCAAGGGCCTGGGTGAGCTTGGCCTCTGCGGCGCGGGCGCAGCCGTCACGAACGCCATCTTCAATGCCACCGGCGTGCGCGTCTACGACTATCCGGCTACGCTGGACAAGATACTTGGCGGCTTGCCAGAGCTGGAGATGGCCTGAGTGTCTTCCGGCTTTGGGCTGGAGGCCAGCTCTTTGTAGACTTGAAGGGATCGATATCGCATTCTTCACCTGATCGAGGGGGAGAATGCGATGCGATCCGTTAGCCGCTGCCTGCTTGGGGGCGCACTTGGCGCCCTCATCCTGTCATCCTGCGTCTCCGGGGAAGAGGCAGGCAATGACGCGCCGACGCCAGCTTTCATCGACCCGATCATTTTGTCGCAGAACCGCTGCGGCGGACAGGCTGAGCCGCTCGGCGGCAAGGATGAAACCATCGCTTCGCCAGCCGCGGTCAGTTTCGATTTCGAAGCGCCTTTCGCCTTTCCCGCCAAGGTGGTCTCCCACTTCCATTATCCGGTCGCCACAACGAGCGCAGACGCCCAGACCTGGTTCGATACCGGGCTCGCGCACATGGCGAACTTCAACCACAATGAAGCCATCGCCGCCTTCCGGGAGGCCCAGCGCCTCGACCCCGATTGCGCCATGTGTTTCTGGGGAGAGGGGCTCGCCTTCGGCAGCAATATCAACGCATCCTTCGTCCCGACACGCGGCGCGGCTGGACTGATTGCGGCCGGGAAGGCCGCCTCGCTGGTTTCATCCACCTCCGAGCGGGAAGCCGCCCTCATCTCGGCGCTGGCGACGCGTTATCGCCAGAATGAGGCCGGAGAGGTCATCGAGGACGCCGAAACCTATGCCGACCGCATGGATGTCGTCTCGCGCCGCTACGGCGATGACAAGCTGATCCTGGCCCTGGCGGCCGAAGCGAACATGAACACACAGCCCTGGGACTATTGGCAGGCCGGCGCGCGCATCCCGAAGGGCCGCACAGCCCGCACGCTTGAACTGCTCGATACAGCTCTGGCGATCGACCCTGACTATGCCCCGCCAATCCATCTCTACATCCACGCCACCGAAGCCTCGGTAGACCCGTTCCGCGCCGAAGCCTTTGCTGACAGGCTGCACAAACAGGATCTCGGCATCGGCCATATCGTCCATATGCCGTCCCATATCTATCTGCGGCTGGGGCGCTGGAAGAAAGCCATTCAGGCCAATATCGACGCCATCGCTGCTGATGAAGCCTACATTGCCGAGAGCGCGAATGGCGGCTTCTATGGCGCCGTCTACTATCCCCACAATGTCCACTTCGTGATCGCCAATGCCCAGCTTGGCGGCGACGCTGCGACGGCGCTGTCCATGGCAGACAAGCTGTCGAATATCGTCACGATAGACCCGGCTTCCTCATCCCCATTCGGTGAGCGTGTAGCCGCCGCTGAACTGTTCACCCTCCTGCAATTTGGCTCCGACGCCGACGTCCTGGCCTATGAAGCCCCGTCATCGGCTCATCTCTTCGCACAGATGGCCTGGCACCATGCCCGCGGCGTCGTTCTGGCAAGACAGGGCGCGCTGGAGGAAGCGCGCGCTGAACTCGCCGCGCTCCGCGCCTTGCCAGAGGCAGACGGCTTCGATGCCTATGCCGCCCGCGGCGCGCCTTTGCCGAGTCTCGTCGATATCGCCGCTCATGTTCTTGAGGGCCGCGTCGCCGCAGCTGAAGGCAACTATGCAGCGGCCATCGATGGCATGGAATCCGCAGCCACCGCGCAGGAACAGCTTCCCTATTTCGAACCCGCCTGGTGGTACTATCCCGTCCGCCAATCGCTCGGCGCCTATTTGCTGCTAGACGGCCAGACCGACCGCGCCGAACGCGAATTCTTCAAGACCCTCATCGAGTCCCCAAACAACGCCTACTCCCTCTTCGGCCTTGCCGAAACCTACGCTGCACGCGGGAATGAACGCTCCGAAGCCTATGCGAGACACCTGTTCAACGAAGCCTGGCTAGGCGGTGCGGATGTGCCTTCGCTGGCAGACCTTTGATTGACGCTCGGCAGGAAGACATAGTCCCTGGCTTTCCGACAACCCCTGCGCATGCAGGGGGCCAGGGTGCTTCGTCTGACACGTCATGTCCCAGCTTGAGGTACCATTATGGATACCTGCCTGCGCAGGTATCTCCGGCAAGCGGCGCGCAATTTTATACGTGCCTCTCTAAGTCCGCGTCACCCTCGACGGGCAAAGCCCGTCTGAGGGTCCATCTCCCATCATCGCCGCCATGCGTGTGCTCTCAATTCAGAAGATGGACGCTCAGACCGCGTCCCGCGGTCGAGGGTGACGCTCCGGTTTGGGGTCTATTCGTACCATTCCGAAGACCCCTGCGAAGGCAGGGGTCCAAGGTGCTTTGGCTGAACCGTTAGCTTCCGGCTTTGGGTCCCACCATGGATGCCTGCCCCTCATCCTGAGCGAAGCCGAAGGACGCAGGCATCTTCGGACGGCAAAGGACGGAAACGTGATGTCAGCGTGGCTTCTTCCCGCATGCGGGGGAAGTGGCCTGCGAAGCAGGTCGACGGGGGCTGTGGGACAAAACAAATCCATCCTCACCCTCACAAACCTGCCCCATACTACACGCCTCCCATCACCAGACAGGGCGGTCCGGACCGACCGGGTGGAGGTGGCTTCGAAGCTGGTCTGCCCTTGGGCAGATCAATCGATCCAGTGGATCGATTGAAAGCGCAGAAGGCCGCGGCAGCGGCTCGCTTGAGAGCCATGCAGCGGAGAGTGCGAAGGTGACCGGTGCTGCGGGTGGGGTGTAACGCCCCTGCCATGTGGTCGGCGTCATGTGGGGTAATCAGTGCTGCGCAGGCTGTCCTGCGTACGAAAATGTTTCCGAGACGGGCCGGGAGTGAGACATCCGAACGGCCGATACCCTTCGCAGGGCGCGTCCATGGCGCACGCTCTACAGCCACGCCGAAAGGCTGGCATTACCTACAGCGTCCACCCTGGACGCGCCCGGCCCTGTCATTTCAGGGCGAGACTGATGCGTACCGCCAGCGGGAAGCCCCGCGCGGCGATATTGGTGTTTTAGTTCCTATTCCCCTCTCCCTTGGGAGAGGGGCTAGGGGTGAGGGGGGAGCCGCGCCAAGGCACCGTGAATCAGCGGCAGTGAAGCGCTTCTGATGATCGCTGCAAAACTTAGCATCTGGTGAGAGGTCGCTTCCCCTCATCCCCGACCCTTCTCCCGAGGGAGAAGGGAGAAGAACAGCGCCTGCCTCACGAGATCCCGGATCAAGTCCGGGAGGAGCGGTTGGTTGAGGCGTTCGAAAAGCCCGCCTCCAACACCAGCCCTAACACAAACCAGATTTCCCCTTCCGCAACCCATGTCACCCGCCTAATCTCAATCCAAAACCCGTTGGGAGGGAAAACCGCATGACCTACAGACTTGCCGTATCGGCATTCGCGCTCGCATTCGCATCAATGTCCGCCTTCGCGCACACAGAGGGCAGCGAGGTCGATGTCCCGGCGCCGCCGCCAGCGGGCGAGGCTAGCGAAGCAACCTCTGCCGCGAACCGCGCCGTCGCAGAGCGCCTGCCACTCAATGATCAGGGTGATTTCGACGACGCCTCACGCGGCTTTCTTGCGGCAATCGAGGGCGACGCCATTCTGGACGAGGACGGCAACACGGTCTGGGCCATTCCGCAATTCGATTTCCTTCAGGGCGAGGCGCCCGCCACGGTGAACCCATCGCTCTGGCGCCAGTCTGCACTCGCGGCAAAGCATGGCCTATTCGAAGTGAAAGACGGGATCTGGCAGGTGCGCGGCTATGACCTCTCAGTGATGACCATCATTCGCGGCGAGACCGGCTGGATCATCGTCGATCCGCTGACGGTGAAGGAAACGGCCGCCGCCGCACTCAAACTGGTCAACGACACGCTGGGTGAGCGGCCGGTGACGGGCGTTCTGTATACCCACGCCCACGCCGACCATTTTGGCGGTGCCCGCGGCGTGATCAGCGAGGAAGAGATTGAGACCCGCAATGTGCCCGTCCTCGCGCCGATCGGTTTCACTGAAGCTGCCGTCGCCGAAAACCTCATCGCGGGTAATCTGATGCAGCGCCGCGCCGTTCTCATGTTCGGCAATACCATCCCGCGGTCGCCAGAAGCTGTGGTCGGGACGGGTCTTGGCCCTGGCCTGCCGCAGGGCACAACGGGCCTCATCCTGCCGACAGAAGAAATCGAAGGCTGGGGCACCGTCCGCGAGATTGACGGCGTGACGTTCGAATTCATGGATGCTGGCGGCACCGAAGCGCCCGCTGAATTCATGTTCTACCTGCCGGAGTTTGACGCGCTCTGCACCGCGGAAGTCGCGACCGGGACCTTCCATAATGTGCTGACCTCGCGCGGCGCCAAAGTTCGCGATGCCCTGAAATGGAGCCGGGTGATTGACCGCGCGCTCGCCGACTATGGCAACCGCTCAGACGTTGTCTTTGCGTCCCACCACTGGCCAAGCTGGGGCCAGGAGAATGTCGAGAGCTTCCTGCGTAACCAGCGCGACACTTATCGCTATGTCCACGATCAGACGCTCCGCCGCGCCAATGCAGGCGCAACGATGACCGAGGCCGCTGAGACAATCCCCGAGCCAGCCTTTAGCCTGGAGGACTTCTCGACGCGCGGCTATTACGGGACGCTGAACCACAATTCCAAGGCGGTATATCAATACTATTATGGCTGGTGGAGCGGCGTGCCCGCCAATTATCACGCTCTGCCGGATGAAGAGACAGCGCCCCGCTATGTCGAGGCGATGGGCGGTCTTGATACGGTTCTGGCACGCGGGGCAGAGGCCTATGAAGAGGGCGACTACCGCTGGGCCGCAGAGCTTTTCAACAAGGCCGTCTTCGCCGAACCAGGCAACCAGTCCGCAAAAAACTGGCTGGCGGCGGCCTATGAACAGATGGGCTTTCAGGCTGAAAGCGGGTCCTGGCGCAGCTATTTCCTGACCGCGGCCTCAGAGCTGCGAAATGGCTTGCCGCAGGCCGGTGCCCCGAACCTCGGCAATGCCGACTTCCTCGCCGCTGTGCCGACGCTTGATCTCTTTGATGCCCTCGCCAGCCGCTACAATCCTGAAAAGCTCTCGCGTGAGCCATTCACCGTCGCCTTCGCATTCAGCGACACCGGCGAAAACATCCGCGTCGAGGTTGGACGCGACGTGATCGTGCCGCGCGGCGTCACTGAGGTCGGTGACACGGCGGCGACCCTGAAAATGACGCGGGCCGACTTCAACAGGCTGATCCTGCGCGAAGCTGGCGTGCCTCAACTTGTCGGCTCTGGCGCCCTTTTAATTGGAGGGGAGGGGGCAGCTGCTGCCGCATTCCTGGGTGCGCTCGACCAGCCGGACTTCTGGTTCCCTGTGGTGACGCCCTGATGCGATATGCAGACGGCACTGATTGGCCTCTTGCCCGCGCAGAGCCATCCGGTTAGTCAGGCAATCTGGTTGGAGAGGTGGCCGAGTGGCTGAAGGCGCGCCCCTGCTAAGGGCGTATACGTTTACGCGTATCGAGGGTTCGAATCCCTTCCTCTCCGCCAGCCAGTTTCCTTGCTTTCCAAACTGTTTGATCAGCCCGCGTTCCGCAATTTCGTATCGAGCTATTTACCGCGCCCGAGCCTAACAGCTGCTGCCGCCTTGTCGGCAATGGCCTGCCAGTCACCTGATGCCATTTCGTCAGCGGTGGCGATCCACGATCCGCCGACAGCAACGACGTTTGGCAGGGAAAGATAGTCTGCAGCGTTCTCAGGCGTCACGCCGCCCGTCGGCATGAAATCAATGTGAGGCAGGGGCGCCGACAGGGCTTTGAGGAATTTCGCCCCACCAGCGGCTTCTGCCGGGAAGAATTTCAGGACGCCATAGCCTTCATCGAAACGTGCCATCGCCTCGCTTGCCGTCGAAACGCCAGGCAGGATGACACCGTCATGGTTTGAAAGCGCATCCAGCAGAAGCGGAGATGCGCCGGGCGTCACCAGAAAGTCAGCGCCTGCCTTGAGAGAGGCGTCGACGTCGCCTTCAGAAATGATCGTACCCGCACCAACGAGCAGCCTGTCATCGACATGCGACATGCGGCGGATGACTTCGAGGGCCGCAGGCGTGCGCAATGTGATCTCAACCGAAGAAAGCCCGCCGCGAAGCAGCGCTTCTGCAAGCGGTTCGGCATGATCGGCTTCGTGGACGGTCAGCACCGGGACGATGGGGGCCTTGTCTATGGCGGCGCGAAAAGCGGTCATGGTCTTCATGGGACGGGCCCCTCGTCATATTCCAGTGCGGCCGCCCCGATGAGCGCGGCCTCTCCCGACATCAGGATGCGGATCGGGATGGGCTGCATATAATCGCTCATTGGCCCGCGTTGCAAAAACCGGTCAATGGCTTCAGGTGCGGCAATCCAGTCAGCGAGCTCTTCTGCCACACCGCCGGTCACGACTACACCGCCTCGTGCGCCATTTATGAGCGCCGCATCGCCGAGCGCATAGAGCGTGCCCCGCGCCTTGATTTCGCATATATCCCGGCAGATCGGGTCGCCCTGCCGCGCCAGCTCTTCCACCTTTGCCGGGTGAGTTTTCTCCCACGGAACGCCGTCAATATCGCAAAGCGCCTTGTGGACGGCGTCGAAGCCCGAACCGGACAGGACAAGCTCCCGCGAGACATAGGCATGGGTTTCGCGCAGCTTTTCTGCCAGCGCCCACTCACGCGGTGTCGCGGGAGCGAACGCTGCATGGCCGCCCTCCCCCGTCAGCACTCTCCATCCTGTCGTCCCGACGGGGATGAGCGTTGCCATGCCGAGACCAGTCCCCGGGCCAGACACAAGAATGGGATGGCGCGCTGATGTATCAGGCTCACCTTTGCGGACGAGGCGGAAGGCGTCGCCCGGCAGCTCCGGAATCGCCCGCGCCATGGCGGCATAATCATTGACGAGACGCACCGAGCTGAGGCCGCAATTCTCCTGCAGACGTTGCGTGTCGACGATCCAGTCGCGATTGGTGAGCTTGACGCGTCCTTTCTGGACGGGACCAGCGAGCGCGATCAGAGCCCGCTTGGGCGCGCCCTTGCCGAGCTTGTTCAAGTAGAGGCCGAGTGCATCGTCAAACCGCTCAAAATCATCGCCCGGCATGACTGAGACGTCAGAGACGACCGGCTTGCCCGCAAAGCCCTGACTGGCAACGGCGAACCTGACATTCGTGCCGCCTATATCCCCGACGAGGACCGGATCAGCCATGGCTGCCACCCGGCAGCGGCAGAAAGAATTCAAACAGGCTACCGCCCGTGTCTGGCCGGCTGGCATTGTTACGGAAGGCGCCGAAAAGCTCACGCCCAAGGCCCTGACCCTGAATGTTCGGGCGGAACTGGGCGGGCTCGCGCGCCTCGAACACGGATGGATCGCAATCGATGTCGAGTTCGCCCGTTTCCGCATCGAGCCGGATCATGTCGCCATCCTGAACGCGCGCCAGCGGGCCGCCGCGTGCGGCCTCCGGGCTGACATGGATGGCCGCCGGGATCTTGCCGCTCGCCCCGGACATCCGCCCGTCAGTGACAAGCGCGACCCTGAAACCCTTGTCCTGAAGCGCACCGAGCGCGGGCGACAGCGCATGAAGCTCCGGCATGCCATTGGCGGCTGGCCCCTGAAACCGGACGACAGCGACAAAGTCCTTGTCGAGCTCGCCAGCCTTGAAGGCGTCCTTGAGGGCTTCCTGATCGTCGAAGACGCGTGCAGGCGCTTCGATAATCCGCCGGTCTTCCTTGACCGATGAGACCTTGATGACGCCCCGCCCAAGTGGGCCGTTCAGCATGCGAAGACCGCCTTCCTTCTGGAACGGGTCGCTCGCAGGGCGGACAATATCCGTGTCGCCGCTGCTTTCAGATGCATCCCGGAAAGCGACCTCACCATCCTTGAGCCACGGCTCTTTCGCATGGTCTGCGATTGTGCCCATGATGCCGCGCGCCTCTCCATTGAGAAGGCCCGCTTCAAGTAGCTCACGCATGACAAAACTCATGCCGCCTGCGGCCTGGAAATGGTTCACATCGGCAGGCCCGTTTGGATAGATGCGGCAGAGAAGCGGCGTGATCTCGCTGACATCTGCAAAGTCCTCCAGCTCGACCTGATAGCCGCTGGCGGCCGCCATCGCCGGAATGTGAAGCGCGTGATTGGTAGAGCCGCCGGTCGCCATCAGGCCGACCATGGCGTTCACCCAGCTGCGCGCATCGATCATCTCGCCCATTGGCGTGTAGTCGCGCTTTACCGTCAGTTCGACGACACGCTTCACCGCCGCCCGTGTCAGCGCTTCGCGCAGCGGCGTGCCGGGGTTCTCGAAGGCGGCGCCGGGAATGTGCATCCCCATGACTTCCATCAGCATCTGGTTCGAGTTCGCCGTGCCGTAGAAAGTGCAGGTGCCGGGGCTGTGATAGCTTTCGGCCTCGGCTTTCAGCAGGGCATCGCGGTCGACATTGCCGAGCGCGTATTCCTGCCGGATGCGCTGTTTCTCGGGGTTCGGCAGACCGGAAGGCATCGGCCCGCCCGGCACGAAGACGTGCGGCAGCCAGCCAAAGCGTAGCGCCGCAATCATCAGCCCCGGTACGATCTTGTCGCAGATGCCGAGATGCAGTGCGCCGTCGAACATGTCGTGGCTGAGCGAGACGGCTGAGGCTAGGGCGATCACGTCGCGTGAAAAGAGCGACAGCTCCATGCCCTGCTGGCCCTGCGTGACGCCATCGCACATGGCCGGGACACCACCTGCTACTTGCGCGGTCGCGTTCACCTTTCGCGCCGCATCGCGGATGATCTTTGGATAGTCCTCATACGGGGCATGTGCCGAGAGCATGTCATTATAGGCGGTGATGATGCCGATATTCGGCCAGTTCGCGCCGAGAAGCTGGGTCTTGTCCATGACGGCGCAGCCTGCCGACGCGTGGGCGAGATTGCCGTCAGCCAGCTTTTGCCGTGCAAAGCCGTCTGGTTTACGGCCGCGGATCAGCTCCAGATAGGTCGCGCGCGTTTCAGAGGACCGCTTCTCGATCCGCTCTGTCACTTCCTGAATTTTGGGATGCAGGGATGTCATTTGCCGTTGCTCCACCAGTCTCGCCCGTCCTGACGCAGCAGCATGCGCGCCTCCACGGGTCCGTCTTCAAGTCCGGCCGCATAGGTATGGATCGGCGTATTGGCTGCCGCCCAGCCTTCAAGCAGGCCATCGACCCACTCCCAGGCTTCCTCGACTTCCTCGCGCCGCATGAAGAGGGCGAGGTTTCCGCGAACCACATCCATGAGCAGGCGCTCATAGGCATCGGGATACCGCACCTGAAACGATTCCGCATAGGAGAGGTTCAACGGCAGTGACTGCACGCGCAGGCCGCCGGGGCCCGGCTCCTTGATCTGGACGTAAAGCTGCACGCCTTCATCAGGCTGCAGGCGGATGATCAGCCTGTTGGAATGGGCCTGATCCTCTCCGAACATGGCATGCGGCGCTTCGCGGAACTGGACCATGATCTCTGAATGGCGCGACCGCATGCGTTTGCCGGTTCGAAGATAGAAAGGCACGCGCGCCCATCGCCAATTGTCGACCCATGCCTTGATGGCGACGAAGGTTTCGGTCTTGCTGTTCCCGTCATCGAGCTCTTCGAGATAGCCTTTGACCTTTTCGCCATCGACCGTGCCGGGCCCGTATTGCGCCCTCACCGTGTCCTCACCGACGCACTTGGCCACCATCGGTCGGAGGGCATTGAGAACCTTGATCTTCTCGGTGCGGATTTCGTCAGCCTCAATGGAATTCGGAGGCTCCATCGCAATCAGGCAGAGAAGCTGGAGCAGGTGGTTCTGCAGCATGTCGCGGACAGCGCCAGCGCTGTCATAATAGCCTGCACGTTCGCCGACGCCGACATCCTCGGACACAGTGATCTGGATATGGTCGATGGCGGTGCGGTTCCAGAGCGGCTCGAACAGCGTATTGCCAAAGCGCAGGACCAGCAGGTTCTGCACTGTCTCTTTCCCAAGATAGTGGTCGATGCGGTAGATATGGTCTTCGGCAAACACCGCCCCTACACCGCTATTGATCGCTTTTGCGGACTCCAGATCGGTGCCAATCGGCTTTTCCAGAACGACGCGCGCATCCCCTCCGGCAAGGCCCGCAGCGCCAATCGCTTCACAGATCGGCACATAGATTTTCGGGGTCACCGCCAGATAGAAGATGGCGGGCCGGTCATCGCCGCCGAGGCGCTCTTTCAGGCCGGACCAGTCCGCATCAGGGTCGGTCGCGTCCATTGTTGCGAAGGAGAGCAGCTTCTCGAACTTCGCCCAGCAATCCTTTTCGATGCTGTCCTTGGTGTGCGCCTCACAGGCCTCGAAGGCGAAGGCACGGAAGTCCTCGTCGGACATTTCAGTGCGCGAGACACCGACAATGCGCGAGTCCTCGGGGATCTGCCCATCGGCATAGCGGTGATAGAGCGCAGGCAGAAGCTTGCGCTGGCTAAGATCGCCCGTGCCGCCGAAAATGACGAGGTCGAACGTCCCGACAGGAATAAATTTGGCCATGTCTAATGGGACTTAAGCAGGCCAGCGATGCTGTCAAAGGAAGACCGGCGAGAAACCGGATTTATCCCGTTCCATGGACAGGATGGCGACAGATTGTGCCCGTCGGCTGGTCTGGTCAGGGCGGCGGTGAGGTCAGAACACTTAGTTAAAACTCAGGGAGTTTGACACGTGGGCAGCCATTTCGATCATATCGAAAACAGAGGGTGTTGTGATCAGAAGCGTCGCTGTCTTTTCCATGTGAAGCTGATCAAAGTCATCATAGCCGAAAAACAGGTCTTCGTCTGTGGATGCCCGAAACTGAACCGGATTTGGACTTGTGAGAAATTCGATGCGTCTGGCTCAATTCTTGCTAGCAGTCTCCACAAGATATACTAGATTCTGTATTGCTGATTACAGGTTTTGGACGGCGGAAACGCCGGGCTGGCAGGGAATAAAACAGTTGGCAGAGCGCGCAGGTTCAATCGCGATCATCGACGATCACGACCTGTTTCTACAGGGGCTGGCGCTAATCGTTCAGCGTGATTTTCCTTCGTTTCAGGTCGAGACTGTCACCGAGGCTTCGGAGATCCTGAACAAGCTCTCGGCCGGGACCCGGTTTGATCTGATCATCTGCGACCTCATCATGAGCGAGATGAATGGTCTCGCTTTCGTCGATACGATCCGCAAGCAGGGTCACCGCGTGCCCGTCCTGATGCTGTCCGGCATCAATTCAGCCCCGCCGATTGCCGAAATGCAGGCCGTGGGGGCAAATGGCTTCATCCATAAATCGCAAGGTAGCCGTTCGCTCAGCCATGCTGTCGATGCGGTCCGCTCCAATCCGTTCGGGTTTCAGGATTTCAGCAAACCGGCTCGCGCCATCGGAGACTCCGAGGTCGGGGAAGATTGTATTGCCGACCTTCCGAAACTCGGCGACCGGCAGATCGAAGTGCTGAGACTGTTGAGTGGCGGAGGACAAAATAGCGAGATCGCACGTGCGCTTTCGATCAGCGAGAACACGGTCAAAACCCATCTCAAATATATCTTCGTCGAGCTTGGCGTCAGCCGCCGCACCGAATGCGTCCAGCGCGCGCAGCAACTCGGTTTGATCTAGGCGCAGCCTGCAGACTGCGTCAGGCGAATGTCCTGTCTGCGGCAGCCAGCAGCTTGCCCAGCATGTGCCGCAGATTGTCCGGCGCGACCGGCTTGAGCATGACGTGAATACCAAGCCCGGCCACTTCTTCCTCGATATTGGCGATATCGCCCGTCATCAGGATGGCCGGCGTATTGCGACCAGACAGGCCTCTCAGCTGGCGAATGACGTCGACGCCCCCATCCAGCCCCGCGCCGAGGCGCCTGTCGACAAGAAGGATGTCGGGGACTTGCTGGCTCGAGCCCAACAGTCGGGTCGCCTGCTCACCATTGGCGGCGGTGTAGGTCCGGCAGCCCCAGCTGGTCAGGAGGGCATTCATCCCGTCGCGCACCGGCTTCATGTCATCGACGATCAGGCAAAGAGGAGCGCTGGCGAAGGGTTTCGCATCCTGCGGTTTTGAAACTGTCGCGTCAGAGGGCGGGCGTGCAGCAGCGGGCAAGACGAGCGACCATCTCGTGCCGCTTCCGGGCGCAGAATTCAGCTGTAGCTCAACGTCCAGCAAGACAGCCAGTCGCCGGACGATCGAAAGTCCAAGACCGAGCCCCGGCTTTGCCGCCTGTCCGGTATGGTTGAGCCGGACATACTCATCGAAAATGTTTTCCTGCTGGTCTTTCGGAATGCCCGGGCCGGTGTCGGCGATCTCGATGACGGGCGCGGAACCGCTGTGTTGGAGCTTGAAGCTGATTTGCCCGGGCGGCGGCGTATAGCGAAGGGCGTTGGAGAGAAGATTGCTGATGATGCGACTGAGAAGGACAGGGTCGGTCTGGGCGGAGACCTTCTCCATGGCCGCCTTCAAGATCAGTCCTTCAATCTCAGCCTGGGTCGTAAACTGGTGGAGGAGGGGTTTCAGCAGAGCTTCGAGATCCACTGTCTGAATGTCTGGAACCACCGCGCCGCTATCGATCCGCGTGATATCGACGATACCGCGCAACAGGTCGCTCAATCCCTGCCGGGTCTCGTCGATCTGGTCGAGCAGTTCTTTCTGCCGCTCACTCGTCAGCTCATTGCGGAGTGTTTCGATGAAGAAGCCTTGCGCGTGGAGAGGTTGTGACAGGTCATGGCTGGTCGCAGCGAGGAAACGTGTGCGCTCCTCGCTGGCTTTCTCGATCTGCTTGTTACGTTCAACGAGCTGATCGGTCAGCGCCTGGTTGCGGCGGGCGATGATGCCGTCGCGCGTATCACGGTCAGTCCTGCCACTGACCATGATGCCGAACAGATAGTAGAGAATGATACCCAGCGCCGCCATCTGCGTGCCGCCATCGAGCGCGTAAATCCAGTAGGCTGCGAAAGGCAGCATGGTGCAGCTGGCAAGCGCGATGAAGCCCGGCCGGTATTCCGATCCGGGCAGCATGCCGCCGACGGTAATGGCGAAGACCATATTGCTGGCAACGAACAGCGAAAGAAGGTCGTCCCCGTCGACCTGGAGGCTGGCAAATACGGTCCAGACCAGACCAGTCAGGCAGCAGACAATAATGTGTCCGCGCAGATACCTTTTATAGTTTGATGCCGTGAGGTCGCCACGTGGATTGAACTTGGCATGGATGTAGGTGACGCCAACCATCGCGGACGCCGCGCAGAACCATAGCGCCGCAAATTCGGTCTTGCCGAAAGCGATGATCATGATGGTCAGGTAGACGATCACGGCTTCGACGAAGACGCAGGAGCGCACGACATTGTCGCGGAGCAGGCGTGCCTGTTCGAGCTCTATCCGTAGCGCACCTGTTTGTTCTGGTGTCTGCATGTCCCCCGCACCCGAATCTGCGATGCCTTCTCGACATTCGCATTGGGCCCACAAAAGTCTTGCGCCGACAAGGCGCTTCGCACAACCTTGGGGTTCGCAGAAATAGGTCTTTAGGTGTTAGCGGCTGGCTCACGAGAGGCTGTGAGAAACCGATCGGATGGGGTGACCTTGGGTATACGTAAACTTGAACGGCTTGCCGCGCGCAGCGGCTTGCTCGGCGCCGTCTTCAGCTTTCTGGTGGGTCCTGCGTCCGCTCAGATCCCGCCACAGACGGCCTACGACGAGATGACGGGAGATTTGTTCGAGACCGATGCTTGTGAGGCGGTGGCCAATCCTATCTGGCTCGTCCCGAACACACACGGCACCGCAACCGGTTGGCTGACGGGCTTCGCGCGTGAGCGGAACTACATGGTCAACAATTACAGCTCGCTCCTTGATGCTTCTGAGGAGGCAGGATTTCCGTTCAGCTTCTCTGAAGTGCCTACAGCCATTGCCATGGAAGAGCTGGCGCCTGATGCTTTCGAGCGCTTCAAGATCGCGCTTGGTGAAGAGAAAGTCTCCATCGCAAACGCCTTCATGCTCGAGTTTGAGCCTTCGTTGGTTCAGGCGGCAACGATCATGAAAATGGGGCGCACCGGGATAGATTGGTATGAAAAAGCTCTCGGTGTGCGGCCCGATAATGCATGGTTTATCGATGTTCTCGGCGTGACGCCAAATATGGCTGAGTTTCTCGATCTGCTCGGCATCCGCACCATGATGCACGTGCGAAACGCCGAGACGAAAGACCAGCTCTATTACTTGCAAGCTGCAAGCGGTGCACAGACCATAGTTTCATCAATGAATAACTATGCGCAGTGGCGGATCAGCTATCGGGAAACCGGGCCGTTGCCTCAACACTGGCGCGAACACATGATGCGGGAGCTGTACCCCGAGATCGCTTACCAGCCGCAGATTCCGTTCGTCTGGCCGATTGGTGCAGGAGATTACTCGGCGAAGCCTGAGGATCCTCGACGACTGTATGAAATGACTGGAGAGGTGAAGGAGCAGACCGGCAGGGTCGCTTGTCTCGGCACGCTCGACGACTATTGGGCGAGCATTGAAGCTGCAGATATCGACCGCAGCAGCCTGAAAACTGTCTCCACCCCAAGCCTGTTTGCCTACAACGCGTTCTGGGGAAACCTTCCCCAGATCAAGCAGGGCTTCCGTGCAACCGAATCCCGGCTTGTATCAACAGAGATCGCGGCTTCGCTCCTCTCGATGGACAATGCCAATACGTATCCTGCCCAGGAGCTGGATGACGCCTGGTGGCTGCTTCTGCTCAATTCAGACCGGGCACTTCAATGGGGTGCTGGCGCGGGCGATGCATTCATCGGTGATCGTGACTGGAACTATATGGACCGGGAGACCTCGGTAAATCGGCGCCTCGACCAGATATCGGGTGAATTTGGGAGTGGTTTCGCATTCGACCCGATCGCGTGGCAGCGGACCTATCCCTTCTATTGGCCGGAGACCGAACGCCGACCGCTCAATGCGGTCTGCGAGGCCTCAACGCGTGACGATGGCGCCTGGTGCCGAGGGGCGCTCATGCCGATGGGGACAGTCGAACTGGAGACGTCGGGGGCCGGGTTGCCCGTGGCGGAGCCATTCACGGGCAACGTTGAAGCAGGCGATTTGACCGTGGAATTCGACCAGCGCACCGGCGACATCATTGCGCTCCAGAGCAAAAACATGTCTGAGCCCATCAAAGGACGGCTGAACGAGTTGGTCTGGTATGTTGACCATCAGACACCAGAGCAGGACTTCAGCCCGACAGACCTTCTGGCCCCATGGTCCGGGCGCGAGATAATCGGCCGCACATCTGAAATCGAAGCCGAATTCAAACAGTACAGGGGCGACGTCTACACGACTGTCCAGATCACCAGCATTGCCGACGACGGAAGCCATTTCGAACGGTATGTATTCATCCCGCATACCGGCGATCAGATCCGTTTCCAGACGGTGTCAAAAAATGTCCCCTATGGCCGGATGCTGGTTGCCAGGCACGATCTTGCGGCGGCGATTGAACAATCGCTTCGCGGCACGCCTTTCGGGTTCGATAGGGACAGGCCGCGACCGAGCAGGGGCATGGACGATGTGCGCGCTTCCCATGACCACTTTTATCTGGGGCTGAATGACTCAATTGCGCCAGCATCGCTCTGGTCCAGTCACCACCTTCAGAACGGACACGGTATCGTTCTTCTCGATCAGGGCCTTTCGGGCCGCGAATGGGGTGAGACGTTTGTCGATCACTTCCTGATGAATGCCCAACCGCACTACCGGGCCAAGGAGAATGAACTCTACTCAGGGCAGCCCGAACGCGTTTTCAACTATGCAATTGTGTCTTCGAGTGGTGAAGATCCCGCCCGGTCTGCGCGTGCAGCAAAAGAATTGGTGTATCCGCTTCTGGAAACTGGCCGACTGAGGCGTGGTGTTGAGGTCTCTGAGACCATCGTTGTCGAAGCGGTCTCTCGCGAGCAAAATGAGATCAGAATCCTCGCGCAGAACTTATCGCCGAGCCAGGTCGAGGTGTCGTTCAGGATCCCATGGCCACATGACTCCGCGCTTCTCTATGGCTCTGCAGCGTCACCGGATGGCGAGCTTAACACGCGAGAAGAGACAAGGAACTCAGTGCGATACAGCTTTCGGGCTGCGCCAGGCGACGCATTCGAGATCATCCTGAAGACGCTTGAGCCGGTATCCGAAGTTGCACTTCGCGAAGGTTGGGAGGACCTTGTGCCTCAATCAAAGCTGCACACGCTTGATTTCAGGGACACATCCCTTGTTGGACACCCGCCTGAATAACTGACTGACGCCGAATCCGCTTTAGGAAGAGGTATGCCAATCGCGCTACACCCGCTCAAGCCCGGCAAGGGTCAGCGAAGGACAAGGGATGGCTTCGGGGCTGGTGGTCTTGGCGTCCTTGCTGAAGGCGGCCTGCACGCAGTCGAGGTCCAGGTCCTCCATGGCGTCATAGGTGTTGAGATAGACATTCCCGCTCAGCTCATCGAGGAAGTGTGAGCGCTGCAGCCGGTCCATGACAGGGCCTTTGACCTCTGACAGGTGGAGTTTGATGCCTGCATCGCGAAGCCGGAGATTGATCGCTTCGAGGCTTTCCAGACCGCTTGCGTCGATCCGGTTCACGGCTGAGCACATGAGGACGAGGTGTTTGAGATCCGGCCTGTTGCTGACAACGCAATAGACGGTGTCCTCAAGAAAGCGCGCATTCGCGAAATAGAGGCTCTCATCGATCCGGATGGTGAGGACCGTGTCGGAAATGACCACGCGGTGACGGTTCACATTGCGGAAGTGGTGCGTGCCCGGCACCTGTCCGACGAGGGCAAAGTGCGGACGGCTGGTATTGTAGAGATGAAGGAAGAGCGAGAGGCCGACGCCCGTGGTGACGCCAAGCTCCACGCCGGCAAACAGCGTGACGAGGATCGTCGCGGCCATCGCGCTGAAATCAGACTTTGAATAGGACCAGACCTGGCGGAGCGCCTTGAAGTCGACGAGCGATAGGACGGCGACGATGATGGTCGCTGCCAGCACCGCCTGCGGCAGGAAGAAGAGGTAGGGTGTCAGGAACAGCGTTGCGAGAGCGATACCGACAGCCGTGAAAGCGCCTGCGGCCGGGGTTTCAGCACCTGCATCAAAGTTCACCGCTGAGCGGGCGAGACCGCCCGTGACCGGGTAGCCGCTCGAGATACCTGCTGCGAGGCTGGAGACACCGAGGCCGACCAGTTCCTGATCCGGGTCCACGCGCTGACGGCGCTTGGCCGCGAGCGTCTGGGCCACCGATACCGATTCCACGAAGCCGATCAGGCTGATCAGGGCTGCAGAACCTAAAAGCTGCATCCAGATTTCGCGGTCGAAGGCCGGAAGGCCGATTTCGGGCAGGTTGCGCGGCACCTCTCCGAGGATGCGGACACCGTCCTCATCTAGCTGCAGAAAGGCGACAGCGAGAATGCTCGCGACTACGGCGAAGACCGGTCCGGTGCGCGTCATGATGGCTGCGGCTTTTTCCGGCAAGCCAAGCTTCATCAGCGCGGGCCTCAGGAATTTACGCGAGCCAAACAGGAAAATGAGCGAGGCCGCGCCAATGATGAAAGTCGGCGCGTTCGTGTCGGCCACATTGGCAATGAGGGATGTGACGATCTCCAGCAGGTTTCCGCCGCCTGCATTGATGCCCAGAATATGCTTCAGCTGGGACGCCGCGATGATTATCCCCGACGCCGTGATGAAGCCGGAGACAACAGGGTGGCTGAGGAAGTTGGCCAGAAACCCGGCACGCAACAGGCCAAGCACCAGAAGGATCGCCCCTGACAGGAAAGCGAGGATCAGCGCGGCCTGTATGTAGGCCTCGCTGCCTTGCGGTGCGATCTTGCTGGCAGCGGCCGCGGTCATCAGCGAGAGGATGGCCACAGGGCCGACAGCCAGCGTCCGGCTGGTCCCGAAGACTGCATAGGCGATGAGCGGCAGGATGGATGCATAAAGCCCGATCTGGGGTGGCAGGCCCGCCAGCATCGCATAGGCCAGCGATTGCGGGATCAGCATGATCGTCACAATCACCGCCGCGATCAGATCGTTGATCAGCGTGTCGCGGCGGTATTCGCGGCCCCATTCGAGTATGGGGAAATATCTGGCGGCTCGGAATGCCATGTTCGGCGTCCTTAAGGGTTTAGAGCGCGTTGATCGGGATCTTCATGTAGCGTTTGCCATTCTCCTCGGCGGGCGGCATTTCGCCGGCGCGCATATTGATCTGCACCGATGGCAGGATGAGTTTTGGCATGGCGAGCGTAGCATCGCGCTCGGTGCGCATCTTCACAAACTCTTCTTTCGAGATGCCCGTATGGACGTGTTTATTGTGCGCCTTCTCCTCGGCGATCGTGGTCTCCCACACATACTCATCGCGGCCCGGTGCCTTGTAGTCATGGCAGAGGAATACGCGTGTCTCGCCGGGCAGCGCAAACAGCTTCTGGATTGAGTCGTAGAGCGTGCCGGCGTCCCCGCCCGGGAAGTCGCAGCGCGCCGTGCCGAAGTCAGGCATGAAGATCGTATCGCCGACGAAAAGCGCATCACCGATCAGGTGGCTCATGCAGGCAGGCGTGTGGCCCGGCGTGTGGATGGCGCGGGCATGGATATTGCCCACCTTGTAGGTCTCACCATCCTTGAACAAATGGTCGAACTGGCTGCCATCGGTGTGGAATTCCTGGCCTTCATTGAAGATCTCACCGAACACTTTCTGAACCGTGGCGATGTGCTCGCCGATGCCCGTGCGCCCGCCTAGCTGGCTCTTGATGTAAGGCGCTGCTGTCAGGTGATCGGCGTGGACATGGGTGTCGATGATCCAGTCGACGGTGAGGCCGGCTTCCTTGACGAAAGCGATCATGACGTCTGCTGAGTCTGTTTTTGTACGGCCGGATGCCTGGTCGAAGTCGAGCAGTGAATCAACGATGGCTGCCTGCTTGGTGGCCTTGTCCCAGACCACATAGCTGATTGTATTCGTGGCCTCGTCAAAGAAGCCTTTCACTTCGGGTTTCGTCATCGGTTTTCTCCTTCGGGCTCTGGCTCAAAGCGGACGTCCGGGTCCGCGTTCGAGCCGAGCATCACGGTGCAGATTGCGTCGACCAGCGCATGAACGCGTGCATCGATCAGCGAATAGTGAACGACCTTGCCATCCCGGCGGGCTGAGATGATGTCTTCCTCGCGAAGCTTGGCGAGTTCACGCGAGAGCCGGGGCTGGGGAATTTCGAGCTGGACCTCAAGTTCGCCAACGCTCATCTCGCCGCCGCGAAGCTGGCAGCAGACCATGAGCCGGTCCGGATGTGACAGGGACTTCAGAAGCGTGGTCGCCTCGCGGGCGAGCGGCTCCATGTTTTTCACATCCTTGATCATAGCGAGGTCCGATACATCTTGCGCAAAGTCACTTTACATTTTACATAAGCGTAAATTGTTAGTTTGGGAAGTCGAAAGTGGAAAATTTCACACCTGTCAGCGCCAGCATCGGCGGAGCCTTCATTGGCCTGTCAGCCGTCCTGCTCATGGCGTTTCACGGACGGATTGCCGGGATCAGCGGCCTGTTCTCCGGCACGGTCTTCGCGGCCAAGGGTGACCGGAGCTGGCGTGTTTTCTTTGTGCTGGGGCTGGTGGCGGCGCCGCTCGTCTACTGGCTCGCAGCTGCTGAGAAGCCTGCGTTTGAACTGGAGGCAGGCTGGCCGCTCATCATCGCTGGTGGCTTGCTGGTCGGCTTTGGCACGCGGCTTGGCTCGGGCTGCACGAGCGGACATGGCGTCTGCGGCCTGTCACGCCTGTCGCCGCGGTCCATGGTGTCGGTCGTGCTGTTCATGGCCGCCGGCATGGCGACTGTCGCGCTTCTCAAACCCCTGATCGGAGCCTGATGCTCATGGCACGTAATCTCATGGCCCTTCTGGCGGGCCTCACCTTTGGTCTCGGGCTGGTTATCTCGCAAATGGTCAACCCGGCAAAAGTAATCGCCTTCCTCGACCTCTTCGGGAATTGGGACCCGTCGCTTGCCTTCGTCATGGGCGCCGCGCTCATCGTGACGGCAGTTGGCTATCGCCTCGTCTGGCTGCGCCCACGCCCCGTTCTGGCAGAGAGCTTCCAGGTGCCGGGCAACCGCAAGGTCGACGCGAAGCTCGCGACAGGCGCTGTCCTGTTCGGCATCGGTTGGGGCCTTGTCGGTCTCTGCCCGGGGCCAGCGATCGCGGCGCTTACGATTGGCGGCGTTCCAGCGCTCGGTTTCCTTGCGGCGATGGCAGCGGGCATGCTGGCCTTCGAGCTGTTCGACCGGCGCGCTGCAAAGGCAGCCTAGCGGCCTTTGAAGACAGGCGGGCGTTTCTCCAGAAAGCTCGCCACGCCTTCCTTGTGATCCTTGGTCTGCATCAGCGCGCGGATGGTTTCGATCGCCCACGCGCCAAGCTCGCGCGGGTCGCCATAGGTCCCCTTGCGGATGCCTTCCTTCATATAGCGAAGCGCGAGCGGCGGGTTCTCTGCAATGCGCCCGGCAAGCGCTCTTGCCTCATCCATCAGCTGCTCATGCGGAACGGTGCGGGAGACGAGGCCGATGCGCTCTGCCTCCTGCGCGTCGATCACGTCTCCGGTGAACAGAAGCTCGGCGGCCTTGGCGGGCCCGACAATCGAGGGCAGGCGGTAGAAGCCGCCCACATCACAAACGAGGCCGCGCTTGATGAACATCTCAGAGAACTTCGCCTTGTCTGAGGCGATGCGGATATCGGCGTAAAGCGCAAGCTCCATGCCCCAGCCAATGGCGGCGCCGTTGATGGCCGCGATCAGAGGCTTGTCGCATTCGAGCGCAGCCATCGCTGCAGGGGTTGGCTGGTGACGGACGGTTGGGGACTTTGGCGCGGCGTCCTTTGGCTTCGGCGCGGCCATGATCTCGCGGACATCATCGCCAGAACAGAAGGCCGGGTCTGCCCCGGTCACGATCACGCAGCGTACATCGGCGTCTGTGACAGCCCGGCGCAGCGCGCGCTCCAGCCGGTCATAGGCGTCGAAATTGAGTGCATTGCGCCGCTCTGGCCGGTTCAGGGTGATCGTCGCAATATGATTGTCGACCTCATAAAGGACGCTGGCGGCAGTGTCTGTCTCTGACATGGTGTCTCTCCCTGCGGTGTATCAGACGCCTGCTCTTGCGGCGGCGTTCATCTTCCAGCGCTAGCGGGCTGACGCATGGGAGGGTCAAGCGCTGTTTTGCCCGCAGAAATAAGTTGCCGCTTGCTGGTCATCTCACTGGAATTTCGCGTTGACCTCGGCGCGCAGCAGTCCTATCAACCCGCCTTCCGAAAGTGCCCAGGTGGCGGAACTGGTAGACGCGCACGGTTCAGGTCCGTGTGGAGCAATCCGTGGAGGTTCGAGTCCTCTCCTGGGCACCATCGGAAAATCCCAAAACGTCCAATGCGGCCCTTAAAGCCTTCTAAAGTAGAGCTTTTTTGATATCAGACCCTCTCGCATTGTCCGATGCGGTGCGGGTATGTGCGTTGGCATGCGGGTATTTTGCGGGTAGATTTGCGGGTATCGTGGGTAAGAATACCCGCTTTGCTGACCGAGATACCCGCAATGCCGCTCACCGATATTCAACTTCGCCAGCTCAAACCGCGAGAAAAAGACTACAAGAGCGCCGACGGCGGCGGTCTATATGTTCACGTCAGCAAGACCGGCTCACGGCTTTGGCGGCTACGCTATCGCTTTGATGGCAAGGAAAAGCTTTTGGCCTTCGGGGCATATCCGGCGATCAGTCTGGCGCGGGCGCGAGAGCTTCGGGCAGAAGCCAAAGCCCTCCTGGCTGAGGGCATAGATCCCGGCGCGCACGCGAAGGCGCAGAAGGCAGCGCAAGAAGCGGTCACCGAACACACCTTCTCGAAGATAGCCGCAGAACTGCTGGAGAAGCTGCGTAAAGAAGGCAAGGCGGACGTCACGCTTTCGAAGAAACAATGGCTCCTGGATATGGCGAATGCCGCTTTTGGTAATCGACCCATAACAGCGATTACGGCCGCTGATATCTTGAAGCCGCTTGAGAAGGTGCAAGACAAAGGCAATTACGAAACCGCCAGACGCTTGCGCTCCACAATCGGGCAAGTGTTTCGATATGCCATTGCGACCGCGAAGGCAGAAAACGATCCCACATTTGGTTTGAGAGGTGCGCTGATCACGCCAAGGGTCTCGCACATGGCAGCGATTACAGACTGGGACGGCTTTGCAGCGCTCCTGAAAGCCATCTGGATTTATGACGGCGGTTCACCCTCAACACGCGCCGCTTTGAAGCTGATGGCGCTCCTGTACACGCGCCCAGGCGAAATGCGGTTGGCGTTGTGGGAAGAGTTCGATCTTGAGCGCGCTATCTGGACCATTCCAGCGGATCGCACAAAGATGCGTCGGGAGCATGTGAAGCCATTGCCTCCTCTCGCAGTCGAGATTCTTCAAGGTCTGCAAGTTGAAACCGGTAGCAACTACCGCGCCTTTCCGTCATCGATCGCGCGCGACAAGCCGATAAGCGAAAACACGCTTAATCAGGCGCTACGCCGCATGGGCTTTGACAAGCACGAGCACACCTCGCACGGTTTTCGAGCGAGTGCGTCCAGCTTGCTGAATGAAAGCGGTCTTTGGAATGCTGATGCGATCGAAGCGGAGCTTGGTCATGTTGGTGCGGATGAAGTGCGTAGGGCCTATCACCGCTCGCTCTATTGGGACGAGCGCGTGAAGATGGCGAACTGGTGGGCCAGACAAATTGCACGGGAGTTTTCCACAGCCTAGGATTTTGCTTTGCATGGGCGGAACATAAAAAGTACGCTTGAAACAAAACTGTCACAAAAGGACCATACGGTACGCTATAGGTTGTTATGGGATCGGCTAGGAGCACCAGATATGGGCGTGAAGCATTGCCTGGAGGACTTTGAAAGCCAAGGGGCAGACTGGGACCCGGTTTTCGATAACGCGCCTATAGATGCGTGGTCGCGGTATCGAAACGTCTCGAAATTCTGGCTTCTTTCTGATGAACTGAAGGTGCAAGACGCGGCGCTTCTGGTTCTGGGTCTCGAGCCGCAGTTGGCGCGTTATAAGGTTGACCGTTGCGTTGATAAGGACCTTCCGAGTGGATACGAGGCAATATTGTCAGCCCTCAGAGCGGCCATAAAAGGCGGCAAAGTAGAGGGTCTCGTTCTGCCTTGCTATGAAGAGGTATATCCGGAAGGCATCGAAGAGGTGAAGGACTCAATGGACGCAAGAAGTTCTTGGGTGTGCAGAGAGAGTTTAATGGCATGGCTTGAAAGTTGCGGCCTGACGGATTGCTTCTTTTTTCAGGACCGCCGGAATAGAGCTGCTTTCAGTGACCCGGCACACGCGCGGTACTCCGCAAAGCTTGCGGCAGTGGTGGAGGCTTGGCAGTCATTCGACGAGAACTCAGTTGAGCCTGGCACCGTGAAGCAGCGTTTAGCAAAGTGGCTCAGGTTGAATGCTGCCCGTTTTGGGCTCACCAATGAAGATGGAAATCCGAGCGAATCCGTTATTGAGGAACTCGCCAAAGTTGCAAATTGGGCGACCTCCGGAGGCGCTCCAAGGCAAATGGGCGAAAATTCTATCCCATTTTAATTTTCGCGCTATTTCAATGTATTATGCGCTCCGCCGCTGTGTATCTTCTAAGGTTTTGAGTCAAGCCAGCAATAGGTTGTCGTCTTACCTGGTCTGAACTTTCTGAAACCGTGGGGCCTATTATCACCGGCCTCTACGCTGGACTTTATTGTCACCGCAAAGACGGAGACAAACTATGTTCCACCATTCCGAACTTCCTGAAACGGGCTTCCTTCGCCTGAAGTCCATCCTCGCGCCTCATGGTCCCATCCCTGTCAGCAAATCGACTTGGTGGGCTGGTGTGAAAGACGGGCGCTTTCCGCAGCCGAAGAAGCTGGGCGCACGCGTGACCGTCTGGCGTGTCGAAGACATTCGTGAGCTGATCGAGAAGGGCGCGGCTTAGTTGCCGGGTAGGAGCGGCTGCTTTGTCCTATGCTCTATTTTCAGTTCGTCGAAAGGATCTTCCACACGCGCGGATTTATGACCACTATCTTGAACATGCATCATGGAGAGAGCTTTCGCCGTTTGCATTCAAGGCAATCGTTATGCTGATGGCTAGCTATCGGCCAGACCAAGCAAATGTCTTCCCAGTGGGCGAAAGCCGCATGGCTGAAACGATCGGATGCGCGCCTGCGACTGCCAAAAATGCGATTGATGAGTTGATTGAAGGCGGTTTTCTTAAGCTTGAACAAAAAGGCCGCAACAGAGGCAAGGCGTCGGGCCGGGAAAGGATCGTTTCGCTGACGCAGTACGACACAGAGACGAGCGTTGGCGATCCGAGTTTGCCCGTGAAGACCTGGCAGCGGAAGCAAAAGTCGGCACACCTTAAATCTGTGGTGTGAACGCCTACAATCTGATGCGTCTGACGAGAACTGGGCATGCTGGTGAACCTGAGAAAACCTAAGCTACAGCAAGTGTTTAATCGAGATGTAGCTGGAGCCAGTAATTCCCGTTCGAACCATATAGCGTTGCAGCAGACATGCTGAACCTGACAAAACCTGACGCTGAGCCTAACGCCGCCCCGCCGCTCACACGAGCGGGGCAAGGCGGGCGGCGGTCCAGTAAGGTCCCGACACATCCACTTCCCACATGATTGCGAAAACCGAGGACTGACACATGGGCGGATACGGATCTGGAAGACATGCGCGATGCGCCGCCAGGAGCGATCAGTTTCATAAGCTGGATCTGGCGGACTTTCCCCGTGAATGGTTTCAGCGTCACCTGTCCGGCACGGTCACTTGGTCACGCGGTGATCATAAGACCGGCAGCGTTGGCTACCGCCTGTCGCCCGATCGCATGGTGTTGCGCTACAGCGTGCCGAAAGATGGCGAGCGCCAGCACATAGAGGAAAGCTTTGTCATGTGCCCAACTGAGCAGCCGCTAGGCGGGCAGCGTTGGTGGATTGAGTGCAATGGTTGCGGACGCCAATGCAGGGTACTCTATGGCGCGACATACTTCCGCTGCAGGCAATGCCGCCGCCTCACCTACGAAAGCCAATATGAGCGCATCTATGCCCCTGGCGTGACCCGTGCGATGCGCGTGCGCAAGAAGCTGAAGGGTGAGATTGGTCTCGCCTATGCTTTCCCCGATCGTCCTAAGGGCATGCATTGGAAGACCTATTACCGGCTGCAGGAGGCGGACTGGGCAGCGCAGATACGGATTGATGCTGTACTCGCACAAAGCGTTTTAAGGTTGGGGCGAAAGCGGTCGTAGGGGGGGCATGGCAATCTCTGAGACTACAAGCGCTAAAACCGGCTTCATATCCTTTCCGCGCGTCTCCTCAGTTCAAGAATTGGGAGGGGGACGAAAATGTTGGAAACGTTTCCGCGCGATACCGGCGGCTTTCCGAAGTTGAAACGCTAACCCAATTTTCTCGTGCGCGTGCGCAAGAGGACGCAGCTAACTCAAAGATTGAGACTTGAAGGCGTTGCGGCTTTGGCCTTCGATGATTTCGCACGTTCCTAAAGCCAAGAAGCGATTCCTTCATGCAAAACCTTCTCGATGACCTGACAGAACTTCTCCAGGCCGAACAGGCATTCATCTCGGATGGGGCGATCCTCAAGAATGCGGTGATCGAGGCGGCGCTGAACATGGATGCTCGCTTGTTGGAATTGCTGATGCAGTCCGACACAATCAAGGCGCATTTTTTTACGCCGGTGGCGGGCGCGCTGGTCTTCGACAAGGTGAAGTTTCAGGACTTCGTGTCCAACAAAGCCTTCTTGCCCGACAGCTACACTGCCTTCAAGAACCGGATCGGCCTGACGGATGGGCGCGGCGATTACCTGAGCCAATCGCGCGACGTGGTGCTGGCGTGGCCCTATAAGGACTGCGTGCTGGAAGGCGGCATGACGAAAGAGGACCGGGGCCGCAACGAGGTGTTCTGGAACACGACGTTGGCCCCCGATGACATTACGCGGCTGTTTGAACCCAAGGCGCTGACCGGCTGGGAACGCTGGGATGCGGAGGCCGTGGCAGAGGGCAAGGCCAAGCCCGTGGGCGCGGTGTCGGAGGACGACAACCTGCTTATCAAGGGCAACAATCTGCTGGCGCTGTATTCGCTGAAAGCGCGCTATGCCGGTAAGGTGAAGCTGATCTATATCGACCCGCCCTATAATACCGGCAACGACGGGTTCCGGTACAATGACCGCTTCAACCATTCTGCATGGCTGACGTTTATGCGGAACCGGCTTGAGGTGGCGAAAGAGTTGCTAAGCCGGGATGGCACGATCTTCGTCAATTTGGACGATGGCGAGGCGCACTATTGCAAAGTGATGATGGACGACTTGTTTGGACGTGAGAACTTCATCGCAAACTTCGTTTGGGAGAAGGCGGACAGTCCCCGTATGGATGCCATTCACGTGTCAAGTCGTCATGACCACATCTTGGCCTACGCGAAAGACAAGGAGCGAGCGCACTGGAAGCACCTGCAAGTTAGTGATGAGGACATTGGGGAACATTATACGAAGCAAGACGAAAAAGGCCGAAAATATTATACTAAGCCGCTGAGGGCGATGGGTGGGCAAGGTGACACCAGAGTAGCACGCCCAAACCTGTATTACGCCTTGACTGCACCGGATGGCACAGAGGTTTTCCCGGTTCGGCAAGATGGGCGGGACGGTGCTTGGCGGTGGAGTAGAGGTAAATCTCAGAGCGAGGCTGATCGTATTGAGTGGGTGTCAAATGATGGTAACTGGACACCTTATTACCGGATTTATGCTGACCAAAATAGCACTCGTCCGCCGGAGACCATTTGGTTTAACGCAGACGTAGGAGGAAACCGAACTTCTCGGTCCGAGGCCAAAGGGCTATTCGGGGATGCAGACTTTTCCATAACGCCGAAGCCAGAAAAACTCTTGCGCCGCATAATCGAGATAGCAACGGACGCTGGCGATACTGTTTTGGATTTCTTTTCAGGTTCTGGAACGACACCTTCGGTGGCTCATAAGTTGGGTAGAAAATGGCTTGCCGTGGAGCAGATGGACTACATCCTTGATCTACCAAACTCACGCCTCAAGAAAGTCGTCGCAGGGGAACAGGGCGGTATCTCTAAAGCTGTCGAGTGGCAAGGCGGCGGATCGTTTGTCTATGCCGAACTCGCGGCCTCCAATTCCGCATTTGCTGACCGTATTGAAGCGGCGCCGGACATGGCAGCGCTACAAGCCATACATGCCGACATCCAAGCCACCGGCTATCTGCGCTATGACGTTGATCTGAGCGCCTTCGACACCGACGACTTCGCCGTACTTCCATTGGACGACGCCAAGCGCGTGTTGATGGACTGCCTCGATGCCAACCACCTGTGTGTCAATCTGGGTTCTCTAGGGGATGCGGACTTTAACATCTCCGACGAAGACGCCCGCGCGACCCGCTCTTTCTATGGGCTGGACGCATGAGCCAGACCCTTACCGAACAGATTGACGCAGTTGCCAAGTTTGGGATGCTCAAGGCCAACATCCCCGACGACGTTACCGGTAATCTAGCGTCCAAGATCAAGTTGCGCCCATATCAGCGCACGGCGCTGGAACGCTGGCTGTTCTACATCGACAAATACGACGCGCGCCCCAAGGCCCCGCACTTGCTGTTCCACATGGCCACGGGCAGCGGCAAGACGGTGCTGATGGCGGCGCTGATCCTAGATTTGTATCAGCGCGGCTATCGCAACTTCCTGTTCTTCGTGAACTCCGCCCAGATCATCGAGAAGACCAAGGACAACTTCCTCAACCCCGCATCGGCCAAGCACCTGTTCGCGCCAACAGTGCGGATTGATAACAAGCCCGTGGATATCCGCGCAGTGGACACCTTCGACGCGGTGAACACGGACGCGATCAACATCCACTTCACCACCATTCAAGGGCTGCACACAAGGATGCAGGCCCCAAAAGAGAACGCCGTCACAATCGAAGACTTCCGCGATTACAAGGTGGTGATGATCTCGGACGAAGCACACCACCTGAACGCCGAGACCAAGAAGACGCTGACGCAAGGCGAGAAGGCAGAGAAGGCCAGTTGGGAAGGCACGGTATCCGAGATTTTCCGCCAGCACCCAGAAAACATGCTGTTGGAGTTTACCGCGACGGTGGACCTGAGCCATGAGGCGATACGGGCGAAGTATGCCGACAAGATACTTTACGACTACTCGCTGCGGCAGTTTCGGGAAGACGGCTATTCCAAGGACATCGAGTTGCGGCAGGCCGATTTGCCACCCGAGGCCCGGATGATGCAGGCGATGGTCCTGAGCCAATACCGCCGCAAGGTGGCCGAGGCGCATGGGCTGCATTGTAAGCCGGTGATCCTGATGAAGTCCAAGACGATCAAGGAAAGCGCCGACAACGAAGCCGCATTCACGGCGATGGTCGCGGGACTGACGGGCGAGGCGCTCGAAGCGCTTAGGGCGGCTTCTGGGGGCGATGAGACCCTTTCGCGAGCCTTCGCCTTCATCATGGATGAAAGGGACATGAGCGGAGCGGATTTCGCCCGTGAGCTAAAGGGCGATTTTGCGCCCGAGAAGGTGGTGAACGTCAACAACCCCAAGGATTTGGAAAACAGACAAATAGAACTCAACGCCTTGGAGGACCGTGACAACGAGATACGGGTGATCTTCGCCGTCGATAAGCTGAACGAAGGCTGGGACGTACTAAACCTGTTTGACATTGTGCGCCTGTACGACACTCGCGACGGGAAGGCCAACAAAGTGGGCAAGACCACGATGGCCGAGGCTCAGTTGATCGGACGCGGAGCGAGGTACTTCCCCTTCGTGGCTCCGAACCAGCCTGACGCGGTTCAGGAAAAGCGCAAGTACGATAGCGCGATCGAGCATCCTCTAAGAATACTGGAAGAGCTTCACTATCACTGCTCCCACAACCCGAAATACATCCTAGACATCCGAAATGCCCTTCGCGAAACGGGTATGCTGGATGAGGCGGCGAGAACTGTATCGCTAAAGCTGAAAGCGAGCTTCAAGGACACAGACTTCTACAAGTCGGAATTTGTCTGGCTGAATGAGCGAAAAGCCAATTCGAGAGAAGGTATTTGCGAGCTGCAGGCATACCAAGTCGGGACACAATTTTCTTACCCCACACTAATGACCGGCCGCATTACAGAGAGCTCTGCTTTCGGTGGGGCGCAGCCAGGCTCTGAGAAGGCTGGAGAAGAGCCCGTTTCCAGAGAGTTCAAGCTTTCGGACTTTGGGCGACCAATCTTGCAGTTCGCATTGGACGCGAACGCATTTTTTCACTTCAGCAAACTTCGCTCCTACTTCCCGGAGCTGCAGGGCATTGCTGAGTTCATGACAACGCAAAGCTATTTGGGCGGCGTCACCGTCAGCGTGCGTGGCCTGCCGTCCGATTTGGCAAACCTACGGGCCGGTCAAAAGCTTGAAATAACCCAATATATCCTCAACCAGATAGAGGCCGGTATCAAGCGTGAGAGTATCGACTTTGTAGGCACGAGGGATTTCAAGCCTCACCTCATCCGTGAGCGCTTCATCGACACCAGACTAAAACTTCGCTTGGAAGGTGAAACGGGCCGCAGCTGGGCGGAAAGTGAGATTCCGGGGCTCGATCAGATCGATCTGAATAGCAAGGACTGGCATGCCTACGATGACTGCTATGGCACCGATCAGGAGAAGCACTTCGTAAAATTCATGCACGATCAGGCCGAACGGTTGATGGATCTCTATGAAGAGTTCTATCTTCTTAGGAATGAGAAGGCTGTAAAGGTCTACGCTTTTAGGGACGGGCGAGCTTTTGAGCCGGACTTTCTGCTATTCCTGAAGAAGAAAGGGGCAGCTAAGGCGACCATGATGCAGCTGTTCATAGAGCCTAAGGGACAGCACCTGCTCCAAGACGATGCGTGGAAAGCGGATTTCCTGTCGGACGTGCACAAGGAAGCGCGGATTGAACTGGTCACTCAAAGCAAGGACTACGCGGTCTATGGCCTGCCATTCTTCAACGAAACAGGCGCGACCAACAAGACGTTCAAGGATGCATTTGAGCCATTCTTAGAGACGAATGGCGAGTAAATAACGCTCCGAACCGGCAGAGCACCCAAGATTATTGCGGGTACATTTGCGGGTATTTTGACAGACGACTTTCTAAATATCCAAATTAATCAAGAGATTGATTGGTGGGTTTGATGCCTCTCCTGGCACCATTTTCGGGTTTGTTTTCCTTGATAATTCAGCTGCTTGCGCTGGGGCATCGGCCCGGCGTGAATTGTGGTATACTTTCGTGAGAGCCGCTTTTGCGGGTCGCTGTACAGTTTCGTCAGAGTATGCGCAGGCCGATGTCCAGAGCATTTGTAGAGATCGGGGATATCCAGCCGCTCGTTGATGCAGCGGTTGAGCATGGCGTCGATCTTGCGCCTTTCATTCAGCGCTCAGACGAGGGCGGCGACGCCAGGATCGAGATTGCTGACTATTTCCGCATCCAGAGATCGCTGGCGCTCGCGTCTGACGACCTCACGGCGGTCATCTCCAGCCGGAAGCTGACCTTCAAGACCGGCCAGTTTCTCATCGCACAGATGCAGAATGCCACCTCGCTCATGGCGACGATCGAGATCCTCGCTGAGCATATGAACATGATGCATGGTGACACGTATAACTCGGTCCGGTTCGGCGATAGCCGCCTGGCCCTGATCATTGATGACAGTCATTTTCCGTATCGCTCGCGTGAGAATACTGACTTCGTCGAGCTGGTCGGCGATTGCCTGACGATCAAGATCCACTGCCTGCTGGACAGTCTGACCGAAGGGGCAGCGAGTGCGGCGCTACGGCGGATCAAGCTCAAGCGACGGCGAGGCGAGACGCGCCGGCCGCAGAACGCATTCTGGTCGGTACCACTCGAGTATGGCGCGCCAGCCTATGAGCTGATCTACGATTTCGACCTTGCCTGCGCACCGCTTCAGATCCGCGAAACTGTCGATATGAGTACGGACGGACTGTTCTCGCGCGTCATCAGCCACCTTGATGCGCGCGAAGCGATTGACGGAGAGCGCAGCATTGCGGCGCGTACGCGTGATTTGCTGGAGGATGGTCTTTCGCGCCAGTCTGACGTGGCCCGAAAGCTGGATATCAGCGTCGCAACACTGCGCCGGCGCCTCTCGGAAGAGGGGGTCCAGTTCCGCGATCTCTTGCTTGAGACACGCCTCCTGCGCGCTGAAGGCATGCTGAAACGGGGCGCCTCCGTGGCACAGGCGACCGAGGCGCTGGATTATTCCGACATCCGCGCTTTCAACCGCGCCTTCAAGCGCTGGAAGGGGAAGACGCCCGCCGCGTTTGCGCAGGATTTCCAGTCCTGATCACCGTCGATTGAGCGAAAGTGTTCACTGGCCTTGACGATAAGTGTCATGGCGGCGACCCGGCAAGATGAGACACCTGCCTGCAATGCGCGAAGATGCATGAAGGGAGGATATCATGAAACTTTGTACCCCGCATTCCGCTCGCCTGGCGCTCGTCTCGGTCATTGCCCTGACCGCCGGTATGGCCGCTACGGCCCAGACCGACACAGCCGCTTCCGATACGGCTGACGAAGTCCAGGACCAGCGCCGCTTCAATACGGTGACCGTCACCGCCCAGCGCCGCGAACAGAGCCTTGTCGACGTTCCGCTGTCCGTTTCGGCCTTTGATGGCGAGCTTCTGGCAGACCTTGGCGTGGCTGACCTGACAGAAGTCGCGAAGATTTCGCCGAACGTAACGCTGGAAGTTTCCCGCGGCACGAACACGACGCTGTCGGCCTTTATCCGCGGCGTTGGCCAGCAGGACCCAGTCGCAGGCTTTGAGGCTGGCGTCGGTATCTATGTCGATGACGTCTACCTCAACCGTCCGCAGGGCGCTGTGCTTGATGTCTATGACGTTGAGCGCGTCGAAGTCCTGCGTGGCCCGCAAGGCACGCTCTATGGTCGCAACACGATTGGTGGCGCGATCAAATACGTGACGCGCGGTCTCTCGGATGAGCCGACCTTTGAAGCCAATGTCAAAGTTGGTAGCTACAGCCAGCTTGATGGCGTCCTGACCACATCGCTGCCAGTGACGGACACCTTCCGTGTCGGCGCAGCTGTTGCGAGCTTTAACCGTGAGGGCTTCGGTGAAAACCGGATCACCGGCGAAGAGAACTATAACAAGGAACTCTTCGGTGCGCGTGTTTCAGCCGAGCTCGACCTTGCCGATAATTTCCAGCTGCGCGCTGCGGCCGACTACTCGCTGGACAAGTCGAACGCCCGTCAGGGCCACCGTCTGATTCCGGACCAGTTCCCGCCTTTCACCTATCCGGTGCTTGGCGACGTGTTTGACACGCGCGCTGGCCTGAATGCGGTCGACCAGCGCGTCGAAGCCTATGGCGGCTCTCTCATCGCTGAGTGGGACCTCAACGACAACTGGACGATCAAGAATATCCTGGCTTACCGCGAGGATGAAAGCACCTCGCCGATCGACTTTGACTCGCTGCCTGAAGCCGATGTCGACGTCCCGGCGATCTATGAGAACGACCAGTTCTCCGAAGAGCTTCAGTTCCTCTATTCGGGCGACCGTCTGAACGGTCTCATCGGTGTCTACTATCTCGACGCCAATGCTTCGACCGTCTTCGACGTGCTGCTGGCCACGACCGGTGCTGTCCTCAATCTTCCGGGTCTCAATGCGCAGACCTTTGGTGATGTGGGCACGGAAACCTGGTCGATCTTTGGTGATTTCACCTATGACCTGACCGATCAGTGGTCGCTCTCGCTTGGCGGGCGCTACACTGAGGATACACGCACCTCGCTCGTTCAGCGTCGCACCTATATCGGCGGCTTCTCCGAATTCTTCGGCGGCGCAGGCATCCCGATCGCGACAACGTCAGACTTTAATGGCGAAGCGACGTTTGACGATTTCAGCCCGCGCATCTCGCTCAGCTATGCGGTGACGCCAGAGTCGAACCTCTATGCGACCTACTCGCAGGGCTTCAAAGGCGGCTCTTTCGACCCACGCGGTCAGACGACGGCGGCACCTGACCTCAATCAGGATGGCACGGTTTCGCAGGATGAAATCTACACCTTCATGCAGTTCGACCCGGAAGAGGTCGACTCCTACGAGGTGGGTTACAAGGCGAGCCAGCTTGGCGGCCGTGTGAACTACAGCCTCGCGGGTTTCTATTCCGATTATAAGGACGTGCAGGTGCCTGGTTCTATCGGTGTCGATACCGATGGTGACGGCGTCAACGACTCCTTCTCGGGCGTGACCACGAATGCCGGCGCGGCGACGATCTGGGGCGTCGAGTTCGAAGGGACAGCAACGCTTGCCGAAGACATGGCGCGCGCAGGCGACCTTCTGAACCTTGGCTGGTCTGTCGGTTATCTCGATGCGCAGTATGACGAGTTCATCGATGCTTTCGGCAATGATGTCTCTGACCAGCGCGTTATCCAGAACACGCCAGACTGGACCGCGAACGGCCGGATTTCCTATGACACGCCGTTTGCCGGGGGCAATCTGCTTCTCAACACGCAGCTTTCCTATCGCGGCGAGTCCAGCCAGTTCGAAGTGCCAAACCCGTTCCTCGATCAGGACGCGTTCACGCTTTGGGATGCCAGCATCCGCTGGGAAACCGAGGATGGCCGTTGGGGCTTCAATCTGACCGGCAAGAACCTCACCGATGAAGAGTACATCGTTGCTGGCTATAACTTCGTGACGGTGAACCCGAACGGCACGTTCACGCCAACGCTGGGTCTCGAAGGCACGCTGACCGCCTTCTATGGCGACCCGCGTACGGTGACGGCCGGTATCGACTACCGGTTCTAGTCAGATCTTTCCTCCCAAGGGGTGCGGCGGGCGCCAGTTTGTGCCGGCCGCACCCTGTTTTTTACGGTAGGGACGTGCCTTGAGCGATATTCACTACAAGTCCGCCGACGGTCTCGACCTGTTCGCGAAATCCTACGGTCCGGAGGATGCCTCGCTCAGCGTGATCTGCATGCACGGGCTGACGCGGAACCATAAGGATTTCGAGCCGATGATTGAGCGGCTTGGACCTCAGTACCGTTTTATCGCGGTCGATGTTCGGGGGCGTGGCCAGTCGGATTGGTCGACCAAGCCTGAAACGTACTCGCCGCAAGTCTATGCACAGGACATGTTCGCGCTCGCTGACCAGCTTCAGCTCTCCCGCATGGCGTTGATCGGAACCTCCATGGGCGGCCTCATGGCCATGATCATGGGGAGGGTCGCGCCGGAGCGGATCAGTGGAATGGTCCTCAACGATGTCGGCCCCGTGGTGAACCCGGCTGGCCTTGCGCGGATCGCCGCCTATTCGAAGGACCCCAAGCCTGCCCCGACATGGCAAGCGGCGGCCGAGAAAGTGAAAGCCGCGCAGGCCGACGCCTTTCCGGGCTTTGGCGATGATGACTGGATGGCATTCGCAAAGAGGACATGGCGCGAGGAGCCAGATGGCTCTGTGCGTGCAGACTATGACCCCGAAATCACGCGCTCGCTCGGCGAAGCGAAGGCCGGGCTTATGACCAGATTTGCGATGTGGCGTCTGTTTGGGTCACTGAAATCGGTGCCGATTCTGATCCTGCGCGGCGAGACGTCCGACATCCTGACGACATCGACCGCCAAACGGATGGCGCGCCGGCATCCAGCCAGCGAGCTAGTGACCATTCCGGATCGCGGCCATGCACCTCTGCTTGATGAGCCCGCCACCATCAGCGCCATTTCGACATTCCTTCAGCGCCTGGAGACCAAGTGATGAGCCAGCAAGCCGCCGCCCCGAGCACCAGTTCAGTCCCCGGGCGCGCCTGGGTGCTTGCTGTCCTGACCCTTGTCTACACGTTCAACCATGTTGACCGGCAGATCCTCATCACCGTCATCGAGCCGATCAAGGCGGAGTTTGGTTTTTCCGATGGGCAGATTGGCTGGCTGACGGGCCTCGCTTTCGCAGCGCTATACGCCACGCTGGGTATTCCGGTGGCCATGTGGGCGGATCGCGGTAACCGGCGCAATATCATCGCGCTCGCGCTCACCATCTGGTCCGGTATGACGGCGCTGTCGGGCTTTGCGCAAAACTTCTGGCATCTCTTTCTTGCCCGTATGGGCGTGGGCATTGGCGAGTCCGGTGGCACGCCGCCCGCGACCAGCATGATTGCAGACCTCTATCCGCCCCAGCAGCGGGCCTTTGCGCTTGGTGTCTACACCTGCGGGATCGGCTTCGGGATCATGATCGGCTACATTCTGGGCGCTTATGTTTACGCCCATTTCGGATGGCGCGCGGCTTTCTTTGCCGCCGGTATTCCGGGGCTTGTCCTCGCCCTGCTGGTCCGCTTCACGGTGAAGGAGCCGGTGCGCGGTTTTTCTGACGCGAGCCAGCCGACTGAGGACGCGCCGGGCTTCGGCGAGACCATGAAGTTCATGCTGAGCCAGCGCAGCTACATGCTCATCCTGCTTGGCTGTCTTCTCATCTGTATCTCGGCTAACGCCTTCGTCGCGTTTACCTCCAGCTATCTGCAGCGCACATTCGATCTGCAGCCACAGGATGTCTCCTTGCCGCTCGGGCTGCTCATCGGCGGTGTCGGCGGGGCAGGGGCCATGATCCTTGGCGCGACGTGTGACCGGCTCTCGACAAAGGATTTGCGCTGGCGTCCATGGATCATCGCCGCGACCAGCGCTGTCGCGCTACCATTTGCCTGGATGTTCCTGAGCGCGCGGACCGTTGAGATGGCCTATATCTGGAACATCGTTCCGAGCTTTGTCGGTCTCATCTACGCCTCCATCGCCTATACAGCGACGCAGGAGCTGGTGCGGGTCCGGATGCGCTCGGTTGGCGCCGCTTTCACCCTGTTCTGCCTGACCCTTATCGGCATCGGCGGGGGACCGCTCATCGCGGGCACGATCAGCGACTATTTCGCGGCGGCCGGTCATGCGAGCCCGCTGGCGGATGCCCTGAAGGTGATCCTTGGCTTCAACGCCGCAAGCGTGATCTGTCTGATTCTTGCTGCGCGCTATTACCGCGATGATGCGGCGCGTGCCATGAAGGCCAGCATCGCCTCCTGAGGCCTTCCGCATACGCATGGATTCGCGCGACGGTTGAAGAGGGCTGGACAAGCCGTCAAACCGCTGATTAGCGTGCGTGGGGGGAAGGGGAGAGTTTCATGAAACTCTGTATTATGGACGGTGATACCGTTCTGCTGAACATTGAAGATCACCGGGTGGACCTGCCAAGCTCTGAACGTGAGCGGGCGACATCCATGATGCTTCTGAGCGAGGCGCTCGTGCTGCTCGCCAATGCGTGTGAGGCCGACGCGATTGAGGAAGCCGCGTCCGAGATGAGCGACTCCATCCGTGCGAGCATGACGATGCGTGTGCGCGCAGACGAGATTATCGAGAAAACCAAGCACTAGTCTGGAAGCTGTGGATCGGCGCAAGGCCGCGCAGAGCGTACCTTTTCTCTCAGCCAATAAAAAAGCGCCGACCCCACGAGGCCGGCACTTTCTGTTTTGGTCGGGCAAAAGACCCTTTGGGCCTAGAACCGGTAGGACAGGCTCGCACCATAGGTCCGCGGCTTGCCAGCAAAGCGCATGATCACGTTCGCGTTCGAGGTGATCTGCTGCCAGTAATACTCGTCGGTGAGGTTCTTGCCCCAGAGCGAGACTTCCCAGCCGCTGTTCAGTGAATAGAGCGCGACCGACCCGTTGAGCAGGCCGTAGGAGTCGATGTCGTACAGCGGGTTGTCCGGGTCGCCAGCCGTGGAGTCGCTCTGCCAGCGGCCGTTGAGTGCAGCGGAGAAGCCGAGGCTCTCATTCAGCGGACGATCATAGAGGAAGGTCAGGCTTGCTGCCGTTTCCGGGCTGTACAGGAACGGATCGCCCTGAACATTGGTCGGCCGTCCAGCAAAGTCGAACGTGTCGAAGCTGCCATACTCGGTGTTGAGCAGGGTCAGACCACCGATTGCCGTCAGATTGTCCGTCAGCAGCCAGGTGATTTCAGCGTCGAGGCCGTAGGCTTCAGCTTCCGGAGCGTTCTGGAGCTGCGAGAGCGCCGTGTAGATCGGATCCGGGAAGAACTGTGCACCCTGCTTGTCGGTGTAGTCATAGTAGAACAGGGCAGCGTTTGCCTGCATGCGGCCGTCGAGAAGACCAGCTTTCATGCCGACTTCATAGGCAAGCAGGCTTTCCTGCGTCGCCGGGAAGTTCTGCTCTGCCTTCGATGCAGCGTTCACCGGAGTTGCAGCCGACTTGTAGCCTTTCGACACGGACGCAAAGAGGAGGAGGTCCTGGAAGCGCTCTGGCGTGTAGTTCGCCACAACGCGCCAAGAGACGTTGTCTTCCTTCACATTCGACACCACAGGGCCGAACGCGTTGTTCACATCGCTATAGGTGTTACAGCCATTCTCCAGAACCGGAGCCGGTGGCACGTTCACGTTCGGATAGAAGTTCACGAAGAAGAAGCGGTTGAAGACGTTCACGTTCGGCTGCATCGAGCCATCAATGTCCGCCGAGCAACCGACATAATCCTGCTCGTCTTCGGTATACCGAACGCCTGTGATGAGCTCCCATTCTGGGGTCAGACGCCAGTTGGCATTCGCAAAGATGCTTGCGCTGGTCGACTCGAACTCACCGATGTCCTGATACTTCTGGAAGGAACCGAGAAGTTCATTCGGCGTGTATGGCAGGCCGGTTTCCGGATCGACGTTGATTGCGTTGATGAAGGCCTGTGTCTGCGCGACGAGGGCTGGCGGCAGGGCGCCAACTGGCACGCCGTTAAGAAGGGCGAGCGTATTGGCAGTGTCATAGGCAAGGCCCGTCGCGACAGCACTGATGAAGTTGCTGTTTGCGTTGTCGCGCAGCAGTGTCTGGTTGGCGTCGGTGATCTCGTCCTTGGAGTAGTAGGCACCGACCATCCAGTCAGCGATGCCGGTTGAGCCTTCAAGACGAAGTTCCTGGCTGAAGGAATCAATCTCAGCATTGATGTCCTGAAGAAGGATCGCGGCAGGCGCACCCGACCAGTCCAGAAGCGCTTCGCGTTCAAGCTGGTTGTAGCCGGTCAGCGACACGACCCGCATGCCGTTATCAAGACCCCAGTCGACGCCAAGCTTGTAGGCATTGAAGGTCGAGTCTTCTTCAAGCGGTCCGCGGAAGCCGGTGATACCAAATTCGGTATCTGCGCGGGCCGTGTACGGGGCCCAGTCGGCTTGCTCAGCCTCGGTCGGATTGTTGTTCAGCACATAGTTGACGACGCCGGGGGCGTTCGCACCCGCACCGCCACCAGCGAACGGGCTGAACGGGTTGGTTGCCGGCGTAAGACCGATGGCCTGACCACCAATGGTGTCAGACTGGTTGGTCCAGCCATTCCATGACAGGTCAACATCGATATTGCTGGTCGGCTGCCAGGCGATGGCCGCACGGAAGCCGAGCTTGTCGACCTTGCCGCGGTCTTCGTTTGGACGGGTATCGGAGCGCTGCCAGCCTTCGTCGCTGGTCTCCTGACGGGCCGCGAGGCGGAACTGCAGCGTATCAGCGATCGGCACGTTGATCATGCCTTCATAGTTGAAGGTATCATAATTGCCGACATCGGCGACCAGGAACAGTTCGTGCTCGTCAGATGGCTTGTTGGTGACAACGTTGATCAGGCCGGCCGTGGTGTTGCGGCCAAAGAGGGTGCCTTGCGGGCCTTTCAGGACTTCGACGCGGTTCACGTCGAACACCGGGCCTGAGTTCATGAACGGGAACGGATAGGCGACTTCGTCGACATAGGTACCGACCGTGGACGTCGCCGAGACGTTGATCGTGTTGAAGCCGATGCCGCGAAGCGTGTAGGTCGGCACGCCCTGATAGGATTGCGAGACCGAGAAGCTCGGGATGACTGATTGAAGGTCATCGACGCTATCGACGCGGAGGTCTTCGATCTGGTCTTCACCGAAAGCCTGGATCGACATTGGCACGTCGAGAACGGACTCCTCGCGGCGCTGGGCGGTCACCTGGATCGAAGTGAGGCGACGCTGGGCCTCTTCAGGTTCCTGCTGCGTGGTGGTGACCGTCTCGTCGCTCGAGGTGTCCTGCGCAAAAGCCGGCGACAGGCCTGCTGCAAGCGCGATAGCCGTGCTCGAGATGAGGGTGTGGCGTAGTGTGACTCGTTGGATCAAATTTTCCTCCCTGGGATTCCGGCTTTTGACCGGTTGTTATGCCCGGGGAGGGTCGCCTCAGAGTCATTCCCAAACAAGCTATTGAAACTGACAGGGGATGCAATTCTGCAACAATTGCTAGAGGCCCAGGAGCAGCTTCGCCATCACGTTCCGCTGAACCTCGTTCGAGCCGCCATAGATCGTAGCCGCGCGGTTGTTGAGATAGCGGGGCATTGCGGTCAAGCTGTAGTCCGGGCCGACGGGTTCGACGTTGGAGCCGGGTTGGCGCGCAGCCATCTGGTCGACATTTCCGTAAAGGCCTGCCGCTTCAATCCCGAGCGTATCGACCTTTTGCATCACTTCGGTGCGCGCAGTCTTGAGCATGGATGAGGCTGCACCGGGATTCTGGCCACCCGCGAGAGCAGACGCAACGCGTTGCTCTGTGACGGTAATGGCTTCAAGCGCGATCCTTGTGTCAGAGAAGCGACGCTTGAAGGCAGGATCGCTCGCCAGCGGCTTGCCATCATGGCCTGCCTCTGCATGCGCCATGACGCGAACCCGCTCCAATGCTGCCTCAATGCCTGCGGAGGACCCGCCTCCGCGCTCAAATTCGAGCAGATATTTGGCGACGGTCCAGCCGTCATTCTCTTCTCCAAGGCGGCCTGATTTCGGCACGCGGACATCGTCGAAGAAAACCTGGTTCACTTCATGCTCGCCGGCCATGGTGATGATTGGTTCGACACGGATGCCTGGCGTCTTCATGTCGAGCAGGAGGAATGTGATGCCTTGCTGCGGCTTTCCTTCGGTCGACGTGCGTACGAGACAGAACATCTTGTTCGCGTGATGGGCCTGCGTCGTCCAGATCTTGGAGCCATTCAGAATATAGTCGTCGCCGTCGGACACCGCGCGCATCTGGAGGCTGGCAAGGTCAGAGCCAGAGCCGGGCTCTGAATAGCCCTGACACCAATAGTCTTCACCATTCAGGATGCGCGGCAGGTAATAGGCTTTCTGCTCCTCAGTGCCGTAGCCCATGATGCAGGGGCCAACCATCTGCAGCCCCATGGGCGAGAGAGACGGCGTGCCAGCCTTCGCGCACTCCGACGCGAAGATGTATTTCTGCATCTCGTCCCAGCCCGGGCCGCCATACTCTTCCGGCCAATGCGGCGCAGCCCAGCCCTTTTCATTCAGGATTTTGAGCCAGGGCAGGTTATGTTCGGGCTCGCTGAAGGCACTCGTGGTCAGACGTCCTGCTTTCGCAAGTTCCGGTGGCAGGTTTTCTGCGAGGAAGCTGCGGACTTCCTCACGAAACAGTTCATGCTTCTTTTCGAGTGCTAACTTCATCCCTGCGCCCTTTTTCTGATGATCGGTGTCGACATGTCTTAGCGGCAGGGTTGCAGAATAGCGCGGTCAAGAACAAGCTAATACTAATAATAGGTCAGATCATGTCCAACGCATTGTCCTCCCGGTCGCTCGAAGATGCTTTGCTGTCCCTTGCCCGCGAAGTCGCTGATGCTGGCAAGCGCATAGGATTGCCCTTCAATGCTGTGAGTGCAGATATCTCCAGCCCAGAGCCCATGTGCGATGCCGAAGGCCGCCCCTTTGCCGAGACAATCTTTCACTGGATCGATCCCAAGCTCGAATACTGGAAAGATCGGATGTTTGCCCTGCGCTCAACTCTGGTTCATGCGACGCGCACCTGCGCTGAGCCCTTCTTCTATTCCGGTGGGAAGGTCATGAGCTGGCGGCCAAATGATGCGCTCGTTGCAGCTACGGACCCGGACCAGTACGCAGCGGCAAACATCGGTGCGGCGATTATCTGCCCGGTCCATCTTCCCGGTGGCGCGATCGGTGCCGTTGTCTGGGCTTCTGATCAGGCGATCGACATCACCGAAGCCTTCGCCCAGCAGGCAGACTACCTGCACGCGCTCGCCCTGCGGTTCGTTGCCACCTATCACGATGCGCGCGATCTGGGGCCGCAGGGGCCTGCGGTCTATCTCACGCGCCGTGAAATCCAGTGCCTGAAATGGGCGGCTGCTGGCAAGACGGATGCAGAAATAGCCACAATCATGGACATTTCAGTGCCAACGGTGCGGTTCCACATCACCAATAGCGCGACCAAGCTTGGCGTGGCCGGAAAGGCCCGCGCCATCCAGCGCGCCTCGACGCTGGGCTATATTGGTCACGAATAGGCTCGCCGGACCTTTCGGCCCGGCGTCACCCTGCAGGTCTAGATATTGGCGCTCAGCCTGTCGCGTAGCTCGCGCTTGAGGAACTTGCCGCTGGCATTGCGGGGCAGGGGCTCATCAAGGATCCAGATGTAACGAGGCACCTTGTGCTTCGCCATGATCGCGGCGCAATGCTCGCGGATCGCGTCTTCGGTGACCTGCTTGCCGGGCTTTGCAACGATGGCTGCGCCAACTTCTTCGCCAAGGCGCTCATCGGGGATGCCGAAGACAGAACATTCGGCAACGTCATTGTGGCGATAAAGGGCCGCTTCGACCTCAGCGCAGTAGATGTTTTCGCCGCCGCGCAGGACCATGTCCTTCTTGCGGTCCACGATATAGATGAAGCCATCCTCATCCATCTTGGCGATGTCGCCAGTGTGAAGCCATCCACCATCCGTGATGGTCTCCGCCGTCGCTTCAGGGCGGTTGATATACCCCTTGATGACGGATGAGCCGCGCACCCAGAGCTCACCGCGCTCACCGGTCGGGACTTCATTGCCATCAGGGTCGACGCATTTGGCCTCATAGCTCGGCATGGCCGGGCCTGCGCTATCTGGCCTGTCAACATAGAAGTCTGCGGCGATGGAGGTAATGATCCCGCAGGTTTCGGTCATGCCATAGCCCGTATTCGGGCGGGCCGTGGCGACCTTCTCCTCAATGGCAAGCACGAGGTCCGGCGGCACCTGCGCCCCGCCGCCACCAAGCGCGAGGAGGCTGGACGTATCGGTCTTGTCGAAATCTGGATGGTTGATCAGCTCACGTGCCATGACGGGAACGCCGCTGACCGTCATAATGCGATGCTTCTCGATCAGCCGCAGCGCTTCGCCCGCTTCCCATTTATACATCAGCACCATCTTCCCGCCCGCCGCGGTCACCGCATAGGCGGCGCAATTATTGGCCGTCACGTGGAAGAGGGGCGTATTGATCAGCGTCACCGGAACAGGTGGTGGATCAGGCGGCACCTCGCCCGTCGCATACATCACCGCCAGCGCAGATGAGGCGCGCGCATAGAGCATATTGTAGAGGTTCGACACGCAGCCGCGATGGGTAAGTTGGGCGCCCTTCGGAAACCCGGTGGTGCCGGACGTGTAGAAGATGCAGGCGTCGCTGTCCGGGTCGACGGTGACATCAGGAAGGTCGCCGCCGGTCGCGATAACGTCTTTCCAGTCGATGACATCTTCGGGCACCTCATCAAGGCGCACGCCGACCAGTTTGGCGCCCTGTACCATGTCCGGCTTCTGGCGCACGCGGGCGAGGCGTTCCTCGTCGAGGAAAAGCACGGCCGGATCGGAGTCCTTCAGCGCGTAGGCCATCTCCTCAGCGGTCCACCAGGCATTCATGCCCACGACGGTGATGCCGACCGCGCAGCAGGCCCAGTAGATAATCATCCATTCGGGGAAATTGCGCATGGAGATCGCGACGCGGTCGCCGGGCTTCACGCCCTGCTTGAACAGCCAGTTCGCGACCGAGTTGGAGAGCGCGTGCGTCTCGCCATAGGTCAGCTTTTCGTCGTGATAGATCAGATAGTCGCGGTCAGCGAATTCAAGCGTCGAGAGCCAGACTTCACGCACGCTGGGCGGAGCGGTCTTCCAGGCCCGGATCCGGTTGCCGAGAATTTCCTGCTCGACGATTTCAAAGTCGCCGCCTGGGCCGGTGAGTTCGCTTTTGGCCCGCTTGAGTTCCTCGTAGTACATGTTCCGCCCTGTGTTTTATGTTTCGGCCACTCTTACACTGAGTTGGCCGTCCGAAAACACCGGACGCGGCGTCAGCCTCCGAAGGCGGCGTATATCCCGACGCGGCGGCGGAGCGCTTCGTAGCGGGCCTGAAGTTCTCCGTCCTCAGCTGACAAGGTCTGGCGCTGGGCATCGATCAGGCTCAGCAGGCTCTCGGCGCCTTCGCGGTACCGGATTTCAATCAGGTCGCGGGCGCGCGTGGCTGCCTCGAGAGCGCCAGACCTGAAGGCTGTTTCCTCCACGGCGTAATTATAGCCTAGCAGCGCGGCGTCCGCCTCTGTCAGCGCGTCGAGCACTGTGCCTTCGAAATTGGCCCGAGCCGCTTCGACATCCGCTTCCGCCTGCTCAATCTGTGCACGGGTCAGCGGCAGGTTGAAGATGCCCCAGCTCAGCCGCGGACCGAAATTATAGCCCAGCGCATCGGCGCTGAAGAGCTCGCTGGGCTCGCCAGCCTGGTAGTTTGCCTGCCCGGAGAGTGTCAGGCTTGGATAGAGGTCAGCCGTTTCAATACCGACCCTGTAGGTCGCAGCAGCAAGCTGGCGCTCGGCCGCGCGGATATCGGGCCGGCGGCGAAGAAGCTCCTTCGGCTGGCCGATCTCGACCGGGCCGAAAGCCTCCACCGGCTCAAGTGCGTCGGTGCCGCCCGGCTGGAGCGCTGGATACGTCTCATAGAAATCAGGAAGGGTGTAACCGGTGAGGCGTGCGAGCCCAGTTACGGTCTGCGCGCGGGCCGCTTTCAGCGCGCTGACCGCCGCCTTGGTCGTCTGCACCAGATTGGTCTGGCGCTCGACATCGATATCGGCCACTTCACCCGCTTCACGCAGGCGAACAGTCAGGCCAAGCACATCCTCCTGGCGTTCGACATTCCTCTCATTCACTGAAATGCGGGCATCGAGCTCGCGAAGGGTGAGATAGGTGCGCGCTGTTTCAGCCAGGATCGCGCGCGCCGCATCGGCTGCAATTGCCTCGCGCCCGCCGAGCGCCGCTTCGGCCTGCGCAATGCCGTTCGCCGTGCGTCCGAACAGATCAGCCTGCCAGCTGAGTTCTGCGCCCGCAGAGTACAGAGTTTGCGCTTCAAACTCGAAAGGTACGTTGGCGCCAAGGCTCGCGGCTGACTGCTTCTGGCGTACCACCGACGCGTTGAGGGCACCCATTGGCAAGGCGGCAGAGCGCGCAGCGCCCAGGGCCGCCTGCGCATTGGCGACATTCGCAGCCGCCTCCTCGATGCTTGGATTGCGAGCCTTTGCGTCCTCGATCAGTGCCGTCAACAGTTCGTCATTGAACGCCGTCCACCAGTCGGACCGGGGCAGCTGGCCGGGCGCGAGCACATCGGAATCTCCAGCGACCCAACTATCCTGATAGACTTCTGTCTCTGGCGGATCATATTCAGGCCCGACGGTCAGGCACGCTGAGAGGGAGAGCGCGCAGGCAGCAACTGCCGGTATCCGAAGCAGAGTTTTCATCATGACAGTCCTGCGGCTCGCTGACCTCTTGTCTGTAACCTGTCGATCTATATCCAATCGAACAAGAGACCTAATGCGCCAACAAGATCGAAACAGCCATGTCTGAAGATTACCGATCACAGGAATCTGAAAAGAAGCCGAGCTGGATCTGGTGGCTCGCAGGTCTCGGGGTGCTTGGCCTTGGTATTCTGATCATGATGCTGGCCGGTGCGGGAAGTGGTCCTGAAGAAGGCGCCGTCGCGCAGGAAGACAGCATTCCCTATGTCGAGACGGTTCGCCCCGAGCAGGCTGGCTCGACCTTCATGGTAAGGGCGCCGGGCCGTATCCAGCCCCGCGAGCGTCTCGACCTAGTGGGCGAAGTGTCTGGCAAGGTCACAAACGTCAATCCGGACCTGCAGGCCGGTGGGCGTATCGGCCGGGGTGAAACCATCCTGCAGATCGATGACGGAGACCTCCGCGCCAATCTGGAGCGTGCGCAAGCGCAGCTCGCGACAGCTGAAGCACGCCTGAGTCAGGCCGAAGCCGAACGTGATCGCCAGATCAATCTCGCTGACATTGGCGCCTCCCCGGAAAAGGCTGCCGAGCAAGCCATCGCCGCCTATGAGGACGCCGAGGCCGGCGTCAGGCAGGCTAGATCCCAGCTTGTGATCGCAAGACGCAATCTTCAGAAGTCGTCGATCGTTTCGCCTTTCGACGCCATTGTCGTTTCCGAAACAGTTGCGCCGGGCACCTTCGTCTCACCGGGCCAACCGCTCGCCCGGCTGATCAGCGCAGGCGAGGGCGAGATACAGGCCGGCCTGCCTGCCAAGGATGTCCGGGCTGTGCGCAGTGCACTGGCGGTGCGCGGTGACACTCAGCTGCCCGTAAGGGCTGTGCCAAACGCCACTTCACTCAGTGCGACAGATATTGATGGCTATCTCGCTGAATTTTCGCCTGAAATTGATCAGCAATCGCGCACGGCAACGGTCATCGCCGTCTTCCCGGACGCCTTCGCGCCAGAGAACCAGGGCGACATCTTTGCAGGCGACTATATGGACCTCCTGATCGAAGGACGCTCCGATACGCCGATGTGGCGTGTGCCAGACGGGGCGGTCCGTCAGGATGCGTTTGTGTGGGTCGTCGGCACCAATGAACAGATCCGCCGCGTCAATGTCGAAACGGTTGATCGTGATGAGGACGGTGTGCTGATCCGCGCGCCGGGACTGTCTGCCGGCGACAGTCTGATGCTTACAGTTCTGGCAGAAGAAATCGACGGGATGCGGGTGCACCTGCAGGAGACCCAGTCTTGATCCGGATGATCGAGGGCGTCCTTGCCAACCGGGTGGCGGCAAACCTCCTGATGGTCTTCCTCGTCATATCGGGACTGGCCTCTCTGTCTGCCCTGAATGTACGCGTTTTTCCGCCGATTGAGACCTATACGATTTCCGTCACCGTCCCTTACCCGGGCGCGACGCCTGAGGACGTAGAGACTTCCATTGTTCGCCCCATTGAAGAGCGGCTGGAAGGACTTGAGGGGATCGACAAGATCACCAGTCTCGCCGCCTCCGGCGTTGGCAATGTCGTCGTCGATATTCCCGAAAGCGAAGACATCTCCGAGATGCTCGACGAGGTGAAGAACGAGATCGGCCGGATCACTGTTTTCCCTCAGGCGGCAGAGGCCCCGCAGATTTCAGAGGTCGAGGCTGACGAGCTGGTCGCCCAGATCATTCTTCATGGCGATACAGATCGGCAGACACTGAAACAGGCCGCCGACCGTGTGAGAAGAGAACTCGCAGCCAAGGACGGCCTTTCGCTGGTCGAGATCGGCGGCGTTGCTGACTATCTGATCGAAATCGCCGTTTCCGAAGAAGAGCTGCGTGCGCGCAATCTCAGCCTCACATCGATTGCGCAGGTGATATCCCAGCAGAGTCTCGATCTGTCCGCAGGCGAGATCGAGAATGACCGCCAGCTTCTTCGTGTGCGCGCCGTCGGAGAACGCAGAACTGGCGCTGAGTTCGAGAACATCGTGGTTGGCGCAGGCCGCAATGGCGCGCCAATCTATCTCGAGGATATCGCAGCCATCCATGACGGACTTTCTGATGATCCGGTAGAGGCCAATTATGCAGGCGACCCGGCGGTCACGGTGTCCGTTTTCAGGGTCGGGCGGGAAAAGACGCTCGATAATGCGCAGATTGTCCGTGAGTATCTCGACACTGAGATCGACGCGGCGTTGCCGGGGAATGTCGAGTATGTGCTCTGGCGCGACGAGGCGGTAAACCTTCGCTCGCGCATCGATCTTCTCGTCCGCAACGCCGTGCTGGGTTTGGTGCTGGTGACGCTGCTGCTCTTACTCTTCCTCGACATCAGGATCGCTTTCTGGGTTGCGCTGGGGGTGGGTGTCAGCTTTGTCGGCGCTTTCTTCCCGATGCTCATCTTTGGCATCACCATCAACCAACTCTCGCTGTTCGGCTTCATCCTGGCCATCGGCATTATCGTCGATGACGCTATCGTGGTGGGGGAGAACATCCACGCCAACTGGCGTGCCGGGGCAGGGCAGATGGAGGCTGCGCGTCTCGGTGTGACGCGCGTGGCGCGGCCCGTCCTCTTCTCGGTTTCGACTACGATGACAGCTTTCGTGCCGATCCTTCTCGTACCGGGCCTGTTCGGACAGTTTCTGGGTCAGGTCTCAGCCGTCGTGATCGTGCTGCTCTTTTTGTCGCTGGTCGAAAGCCTCTTCGTGCTGCCGCGGCATCTCTCTCATCTCAGCGATGAGCCTCCCGGACGATATTCGCCCCGCCGCTTTGCCGACCCGGTGCGCGACCGTGTTGCCGGTGCGCTGCGCAAATTCTCTGCAGGGCCGCTGAAGAAAGCGATGCAGTTTGTTGTCCTGCGCCCGGTCATGGTCCTACTGATGGGTTTTGGCATCCTCTTCGCCACGCAGGCGCTGACGGCCAGCGGCTATGTCAAATTCATCTTCTTCCCAGCAGTAGAGGGCGACTACGTCACTGCGGAACTGGAGCTTGCTGAAGGCAGCTCGGAAGATCAGACGCGCCGGTTTGCGATGCAGATCGAACAGGCCGCCACGCTCGCGATCGAAGATGTAACCAGCCGCGACGACGGCCTCGTGGGTGTGCTGTGGCAGATCGCCGAACCACTCGGCGGTAACGAAGCCAACGCCACAGGCGGCGGCGCCGGCGCCATCTCGGGTAACCGCGCTTTCGTCGTCGCCCAGCTTCAGGAGTCGAGCAGCCGCGATTTTGCCGCGCGTGACTTTGAGCGCGCCTGGCGCGAACAGGTTGGCCGCATCCCCGGCGCAGAAAAGCTCACCTTCACCTCTGACCTCGTCAGTCCCGGCGCGCCTATCCAGCTACAGATATCTGCGCGCACAGACGAGGAAACACGCGAAGCCGTGCTGGAACTTCGACGCGCACTCGAAAGCCGCCCCGGCGTCTATGACGTTCGTGACGACCGCTTCCGGACAACTGAAGAAGTCCAGATCCAGCTGAAACCGCTCGCGCGCAATTACGGCCTCACGCAGAGCGATCTGGCCCGGGAGGTTCGTGCGGCCTTCTTTGGCGCAGAAGCCGTCCGCATCCAGCGCGACCGCGAGGAAATTCCCGTCCGCGTCCGCCTGCCGGAAGGTGAGCGGGCTTCGCTCGAGACGCTGAAGCGCCTGCGCGTGAAAGTGGGTGAAGGCTATATCCCTATGGAGGCGCTTGCCGACCTTACCATCGCGCCCGCACCGGCAGCCATCAACCGCGTGAACGGGCGGCGTATCTATTCGCTCAACGCCTTCGTCGATGAGGACATCACCACGGCTGACACCGTCTCGGCCTATATGTTCGAACAGGCCCTGCCGGAGCTTCAGCAGGACTATGAAGACCTCACCATGCAGGTTTCCGGCGATCAGGAGGATCAGGCCGAAGCCCAGCCTGTGCTCGCACGGAACTTCATGCTGGCACTTATCGTGATCTACAGCCTGCTGGCGCTCAACTTTCGCTCATACAGCCAGCCGCTCGTCATCATGGGCGCCATCCCGTTCGGCTATGTGGGCGCACTGATCGGACATGGCCTGCTCGGCGCGGACCTGACGCTTCTGTCTTTCTTCGGGATCATTGGCCTCTCGGGCGTCATCATCAACGCGTCGCTGATGGTGACTGACTTCCTCAATGAGCGGCTTGAGAATGGTGAAGAGCCTGTGGAAGCGGTCGTGTCGGCCATGCTCGACCGCTTCAGGGCGATCCTGCTGACGACGCTCACGACCTTCCTTGGTGTGACGCCAATCATCCTCGAGACGAGCATTCAGGCCCAGTTCCTGATCCCGACAGCCATCTCGCTTGGCTTTGGTATCCTGATCGGGACCTTCCTTCTCATCTTCATATTGCCAGCCCTGCTGACCATCCATCTGCGCATCTTCGGCGTGCCAGACAGCCGTGTCGAAAATGAAAACGGGCACAGCGATAAAGCTGCGCCCGCATCCTGAGTTAAATTTTGAAAGCTAGCTGCCGAAGCCGTCGCCAACGCCGAAGTCGCGGCGGGCCGACACGATGCTCACGATCACGCCCACCATGACGTCGATGAGGACGAGACAGGTGAAGAGGAAGAAAGTGGCGGTCGCGAAATTGGCGAACAGGATGAAGCATACGATGCAGGTTAGCAGTACCGCCATCGACGCCATGTGATTAATCATGGCGCTGGAGCGCGAGCTCGTCGATTTCATGAGTTCGATTGACAGCAGCACCAGCGAGACGAGTAGCAGGATATCCCCAACCTGCATCTTCCAGCTGACGCCGGACACCATCGAAATCGAGAACAGCGTTGCATTGAGCGTTCCAGCAATCGCTGGCGTCTCGTCCATGTGCTGGCCGCCCGCAATAACGGCCATGATGACGTAAACTATAAAGGGGAAAACTAGCAGTGGCGTGATCTTTTCGATCCGCCTCAAAGTCCCCACTTTTGGCCGGGATCTGCTTGATCCTGTTTGATCGCTCATCCTGATATCCTTTCCAGTAACGGCGTCTCATGCGCAGCCCTGCACAAGTTAGTAACCAAACTTGCCCGGCACGTCGATGCATGTCGCCGATTACGCGAATTAGTTAAATGGGCTGACGACGAAGCAATCGACTGTTTCTGCCAATGTTTCTCCCCTTCGCGGATTGGTAAAGCGCCCTAAATGAGGCAGTGAGCACGTCTCAGGCGGCAACGGGCAGGATTGATGGCAGAACGCGAATTCAAAGGCTTCGGCGGTCTTCTACTCAGCGCAGACATGCGCGGATCGGAAGATGACCCGTCCGTTCTGCTGCTTCACGGCGGCGGGCAGACCCGTCACGTCTGGCAGGAAACGGCCGACGCGCTGGTGAAGGCGGGCCGCCATGTCATCAGTCTTGATCTTCGCGGCCATGGCCGCAGCGCGCGCTCTGAAGATGCGCGCTATGAATTTGATGCTTGCGTGGAAGACCTGCGCGCCGTGCTCGCGCAGCTTGCTTCGCGTCCTGTTGTTGTCGGAGCAGGGCTCGGCGGCTGGATCGCGCTGACGGCAATCGGGGAGGACGGGGCCCACCTCGCATCCGGCCTTGTCCTCGCAGATGCCCCGCCAGAAATTGACCTTCGCACCGCTGGCGCACTCGCGGCCTCTATCCGCTCGGCCCCGGCTCAGACGGAGAATGTCGATCCGGTCTTCGGTGACGTGATCGATGTCGAAAAGTCGAGTGAGCGTATATCGCTCGCCGCCTCCGGCCTCAAAGTGCCGGTCCTGTTCGTCCGCGGCGCTCTCAGCAGCTTTGGCAACCGCGACGCCGCAAACCGCTTCGTCGAGAAGGTTGCCACCGCAGAGTTCGCAGAGATCGAAGACGCCGGCCACCTTGCCGTATTCGACCGGTCTGATGCATTCAGCGCCGTCCTGCTCGACTTTCTGGAACGCCGCGTCCCGCGCGTGATGCCTGATTACAAGCAGGGATCGGATGCGCGAACACTGCGTGACGCGCTCGGCTGCTTTGCGACCGGGGTGACGGTCGTCACCACCATGTCGGCAGAAGGTGAGCCAGTCGGATTGACGGCAAACTCCTTTACCTCGGTCTCGCTGGACCCTCCGCTGCTGCTGGTCTGCATCGCCAAAAGCTCGTCCAGTCTTGAAGCGCTGGAGGCCTCGAAGCGCTTTGCCGTCAACGTCCTGCATATTGGCCAGCAGCCTGTTTCCAACACGTTTGCCATGCCGGGCGAGGACAGGTTCTCGCAGACGCCATGGCAGGAAGGTCAGTACGGATCGCCGCTCATTTCAGGCGCTCTCGCCAATTTCGAATGTATCAAGTTCGACATGCATGATGGCGGGGACCATGTGATCCTCATCGGCAAGGTGGAGCGCGCAAAGTACGAGCCGCGCCGCGATCCGCTTCTTTATTTCAAGGGCAAGTACCGCCGGCTGCACTTTGCCTGAGAACTAGCGATAGTCCGTGAGGGCAGGGCCAAGCGCGTCTTTCAGCGGGCCGAGATGCGCTTCAAAGTTGCGCCACTGGTCGACGCCGGAGCGGCTGATCGGCTGGCGGACCTGTTCCGAACTTGCCGTGCGGACGGCGCGCTCTGTCTTGTGGAAGTCGACGCAGGCCTGCTCAAAAGGCAGGCCGCAATAATCCAGGATACGCCGGACCTGACCTTCAAGATCGTCGATGACATCCTCATGCTGGACGCGCAGCACCTTGCCCGGAAGCACGCGGTCCCAATGCGCCATCATCTCGATATAGATGCGGTAGTAATTGCCAATATCGTCGAGGCTGTAGCTGAACTCCTGACCTTCAGCGAAGAGCTGCTTGAAGCCTGAGAAGCAACAGGCCATCGGTTCACGGCGCGCGTCGATGATCTTCGCATTTGGCAGGATCAGGCTGATCAGCCCGATATGCCTGAAATTATTGGGCATCTTGTCTGTAAAGAAGGGCGCGCCGCGGCGATGGATCGCCGTATTGGCGATATAGTCCTGGCCGAGGGCTGCCAGCTCCTCATCCGGCAATTCATGCAGAATCCGCGGATAGCGCTCACGGTCTGAAATCTGTTTGCGCCCGCGCAGCCGGTGAGCCAGCGAAAGGATGTTCGGCAATTCCAGCGTGCCATCGACTTGGCTGTGCGAAGCGAGGATCTGCTCGATCAGCGTCGAGCCTGCACGGGGAAGGCCGACGATAAAGATAGGGGCCGGGTCGCCATGGCCAGCACCGGCGCGTTTCTCGAACAGATCGCGCGTACAGTGCTCGATCTGTCCATCGGCCTCGGCGCGCATCTGCTCGGTCGTGTAGCGGATCTGCGCCTTCTTCAGCCCGTTGCCGCTGCTATAGGCCTCGAAAGCCTCATCATAGGACTTCGCGTCTTCCAGTGCCTTGCCGAGCGCAAAGGCGAGGTGGACGCGGCCCATGAAGTGCAGGTTGGGATCGGATAGCGCCCCTCGCATGACGTCGATATCGGCGGGGCTGAACTTGTAGGTCTTCAGATTGGCGAGGGCATACCAGGCATCGCCGTGCAGCGGGTTTACCTCAACGGCCCGGCGGTAGGATGCAATCGCTTCCTCGGTGCGCGCAGCGGTCTTCAGCGCGTGGCCTTGCGAGGTCAACGTTGCAAGATCGTCGGGAAGAACGCTGAGTACCTCGTCAAAGATGCCCAGCGCTTCGTTATAATTGCCCGCTTGCATGGCCTCGATGGCGTAGATCGATTTGAAGACCGGGCTTTCCGGGTCATGCTTCAGAAGTTGTTCGGCCTGCGTGAGGGCCGCTTCGTATTTCTGGCGTTTGCGCAGCACCTGAACATGGTCGATGCGAAGCTGCGGATTGGCCGGGTCGAGCTCGATCGCTGTCTCCAGAAGAAAGTCTGCATCCTCATGCACACCAAGCCGCGTGCCGATATCTGCAAGAAGGCGCATGCCTTCAATGTGACGCGGGTTCTTCTGAAGGAAGGCGCGGGCAATCCGCTCTGCATGGATGAGGCGGCCTTCATGCACATAGTTGGTGACGGCCAGCAGTTCTGGAGGCAGCCGCTTCAGCCTGTCGGCCTGCGCGCGAGCATGGGCGGCGTCTTCAGCGCGCCCCGATGCGGAGAGGATTTCGGCCTGCGCCGTCCAGCTGGCGACAAGCGCCGGATTGTAGCGCACGGCGCGCTGATAGGCGGTCAGCGCCGCATCGCCGTGGCCGGTCTTGCGGTGCAGATGCCCTTCTTCCTGAAAGGCGCGGCCAAAATCAGGTGACAGGTGTTTGAGGTGATCGAGATGACGGAAGGCGGTGTCCGTCTCACCCAGATACCGGGCGCAGGCGGCAGCCATATAGATGGCGTCCTGATGGTCCGGTGTGTCCTTGAGGATGATATCCAAAGCATCGGAAGCTGCCTTGAACTCCCCGCGCTGCATCAGAGCGCGAACCTGTTTCAGCTGATCGGCTGTCGTTTCCGCTTCGGTCATTTCATCCATTCAAAAGTAATGCAGCGTCCCGAATAACCGGGACGCTGCGATAGAAGCAAGTTTGGCTCCGTTGACGACTAGTAGTCGTACTTCAGACGGATGCCGATCGTGCGTGGACGGATCGGGGTGACCCGCTCACGGTCGAAGATGAAGCTGCCGCTAAGCTCGGCATATTCATTGGTGAGGTTGGTGGCGAAGAGTTCCGCGCCCCAATTGTCACCCGTGATGCCTGCGGTGGCGCCGAAGGTCACATAGCCATCGAGGTCCATCTTGTTGATCTCGATCACGTCGGTGACGGAGTCATCGGAGAAGACCACTTGCGGCATGATGTGAGCCCGCACGCGCTGACCGGCAATCTCCTGCTCGAGATCCCACTCATAGCGAACGCGCAGATTGCCCTGATAGGCCGGCGCGAAAGCCAGCTCGGAGCCCACGACGACATCGTCAGTAGGAACAAGAACGTCCGTGATTTCCGAATCCAGGAGCGAGAAGGCGCCTGCAACGGTCAGGCCATCAATGCTTGCCGGAAGCCAGGTGAAGTCACCCTCGATGCCCTTCAGCTCTGCATTCGCCGCGTTATCGGAGAAGAAGAGGTTGACGATGGACGGGTCGAAAATGGTCGTCTGGAGGCCTTCAATGTCGACGAAGAAGGCTGCGCCATTGAAGCGAAGCGAATTGTCGAACAGTTCGGTTTTCCAGCCGAGTTCATAGTTCTGAACTTCATCCGTATCGACGGCGTAAGGCACGGTGTAATTGTTCGGACCTGCTGCGCCGCCTGGACGGTTGAGAAGACCAGCGCGGTAGCCTTCGGAATACGTCGCGTAGAAGAGCGTATTCTCGGTCGGCGTCCATTCACCGGTCGCTTTCAGGATAACGCCGTCGGTCGCTGCCTTGTCGGGAGCATCCGCAGGGCCGTTAGGTCCGTACAGGAACGAGATGTTCGTACCGAAGACCTGCTGGTCGGTGTCAGCAAACAGGTTGAAGAAGGACGAGTTGGCTGAGCCTTCAAGGTCAACTTCGACATCGTAATACCGTGCGCCCAGCGTGAGGGCGAACTGGTCTGTGAGGTCGAATGTCGTCTCACCGAAGATACCGATCTGTTCGTCAGTGCGAAGTACGTCATTGCGGAAGATGACGCCTGCCGGGAACGGACCAGGCTGACTGAAATAGCCTTGCGTCTCATCGCCCACATCGCCCGGCGTCGCCGCGCCATTGGTCAGCGGGAAGTTTGGCGCGAAGCCAACAGACCCATCGGTGTAAACCACCTGCGTGGAGCCCGGATAGATAAAGTCGTTGCGCTCAGCGAGTTCGAGGTCGCTGTAGAACGCACCGAAGGTTGCGCGCCAGCGATATTCATCTGGCGTGTTGAAGCGCAGCTCGTGCGTCTGGACCTTCGTTTCCGAGTGCGAACGCACCGAAAGGTTCGGGGCGTAACACGTGCCCGCAGGCGCAGCGCCCGTCGGATAGGTCACGTCATAGTCACAGATATAATAGGGCAGATACTGGCCAACGAAGAGGTAGTCGGAATAATCGACGACCTGATCAGTCGTCCGCTCAGTGTACGCACCGGTATAGATCGCTTCGAGCATGCCGAGGCGGCCTTCGAGCGTCCAGGCGGTGGAGTGGAAGTCGTCTTCGATCTTTTCAGGCGTGAAGCGGACGATGTCGTAATCGTCGAGTTCTGGGTCAGCGAAAAAGACGCCGTCGGCTTCAATGCCCTGTTGCGAGTGCTGGATCAGCAGGTCCCAGTCCTGATTGAACTCGTAATAGCCGCTTAGACGGAAGCCCTGATACGTCACATCATTGACGTCGTTCTCGGCAATCGTACCGTTATTCGCATCGATAAAGGTCACGCCTGAAAGGTCAGCGCCGGCCTGGAAGCCTTCGCGCTGTGCAGAGACCGGAACGCCGTTGTCGCGGACGGTGCCTTGTGCACGGAAGCGAGCGGATTCGCGGGTCGAAAGCGTGCCGCCGACATTGTCGATATAGCCGCCCTGGGTGTCGGTATAGACAACACCGCGCACAGCGAGCTTGTCGGTCACCGGCAGGTTGATCATCGCTTCGACGCTGTTGCTCATCTCACCGCCATCGGTGAACGCGGTCGATGCCTTGAAGCCGGCGTCAAAGCCAGCAAGCGACGGCTTGTTGGTGATGAGGCGGACCGTACCTGCCTGCGAGCTCGCGCCGAACAGCGTGCCCTGCGGGCCGGAGAGGACCTCTACGCGCTCAAGGTCGGCTGCGTACACATCGAGGTTACGGCCTGGTTGCGCCAGAGGCTGCTCGTCGAGATAGAAAGAGACGTTCGGTGCGAGGCCTGCCACACCAGCAACCGTCAGGTTTGGTGTCGTGGAGGCGAGGCCGCGGATATAGATCGTGTTCTGGCCTGGACCGGAGCCGCCAGCGGTCACGCCAGGCAGCTGGACCAGATAGTCGCTGAAGTTCTTGACGCCGAGGTTGTCGAGCTCCTGCTCGCCAAGCGCGCTGACCGTGACAGGAATATCCTGCGCGCTCTCGGAACGCTTGGTCGCGGTGACCGTTACGGTTGTCAGACGTCTGTTGTTCTGGGCAGCCGGTTCCTGAGACTGCGCCATTGCCGGAGTGGCAGCTACAATAGTGCCGATGGCGAGCAACGATGCTCCGCCGAAAAGCTTGTTCATGAATTACCCCATTTATTCGTGGTCGCGTGTAGACATGCGAAAGGCCCCCTCGCGGGTTTCAGTCTGAAACCAAATCGCGCCCGGGCACCGACCCCACATAGGGCGTTAGTTCATCAAATAAAATAAAATAGTCAATAATTTGCCATGTTTGTGGACCCGAACGTATGCTGCGGTGCAAAAAATTCAATAATTTCAATATGTTTATGCGTGGTTGCAACATTGCAACATGTTTAGATATTTGTTGAAACCTTGAAAGTCGGCCCCTGATATAAAGATCAGGACTATTCTAATTATTCGTCTTTCAAACAATCGACGGCGATTTCCATACTGGAGACATTGAATTATGAGTGAACCTGACGGTGATACTGAGTACACGACAGATTATGAGGTCGGACAGGACAACGTCGAATGGTTCGGGCTCGACATTCACAACCCGGTCTTTTTCCTGAGCGCCGGTCTTGTTCTTGTCTTCGCTATCACCTCACTCGTATTCCCGCAGGCCAGCGGCTTTGCCTTGCAGGCTTCCAGAACCTGGACCCTTGAGACGTTCGACTGGCTGTTTGCGCTGACGCCGCCGCTCATTCTTCTCTTCTGTCTTGCGCTTGCTTTTTCGCCGCTTGGCAAAATCCGTCTCGGCGGACCTGATGCGAAGCCTGAGTTCAGCATCCCCTCCTGGGTTGCCATGCTCTTTGCGGCCGGTGTCGGCATCGGCTTCATGTTCTACGGGTCCGCAGAGCCGCTCGCCTATTATTCAGACTGGTTCGGCACGCCGCTTAACGTCGAGGCTGACAGTGAGCAGGCCCGCAAACTCGCTTTCAGTGCCACGCTGTTCCACTGGGGTGTTGCCCCATGGGGTGTCTACGCTGTCGTCGGCCTCGCCTTGGGTTTCTTCGCCTACAATAAAGGTCTGCCGCTCACTATCCGGTCAGCCTTCTATCCGATCCTGGGTGATCGCGTCTGGGGCTTCTGGGGGCATGTCATCGACACCTTCGCCGTCATCTCTACCGTCTTCGGCCTCGCGACCACCATTGGCATCGGCGCCGCGCAAGCCAGCAGCGGCATTGGCTTCCTGACCGGCATGCAGGTCAGCGTCGGTCTCCAGACGCTCCTGATCGCAGCCATCACAGGCCTTGCCGTCATATCCGTGCTGCGCGGTCTCGATGGCGGCGTGAAGCTTTTGTCGGACATCAACATGACCATTGCGGTCATCCTGATGTTATTCGTACTCGTCGCTGGTCCGACGATCGCCATCATTAGCGGACTTGGAGAGAATTTTTTCGCTTACATCAAGGATGCGCCGGGCCTGACCAACTGGTTTGGGCGTGAGGACACCGCCTGGTTCCACGACTGGACCATCTTCTACTGGGCCTGGTGGATTTCTTGGTCGCCATTCGTCGGCATGTTCATCGCCCGCATTTCAAAAGGCCGTACGGTCAGGGAGTATTTCTCTGTCGTCCTTCTCGCGCCGGTCGCGATATGCGTTCTCTGGTTCACGACCTTCGGGGAAACCGCCATCCAGCAATATGAGGCCGGGCAGGGCGAGCTTGGTGATGGCATGACGACCGCCGCGCTGACGCTCTTCCACATGCTGGACAGCCTGCCATTCTCGATCATTACATCCTGCGCCGCGATCTTCCTGCTCGTTGTGTTCATCGTCACATCGGCAGACTCTGGCGCGCTTGTGATCGACAGCATCACGTCTGGCGGCAAGACGGATTCGCCCGTGCCACAGCGCGTCTTCTGGGCGTGCATGCTGGGTGTGACGGCCTCCATGCTTCTCTATGGCGGCGGGCGCGATACACTAAACTCCCTGCAGGCCGGTACGATCACGGCCGCGCTGCCTTTCACATCCATCCTGCTCGCAAGCTGTATCAGCCTCTTCCTCGGCATGCGCCATGAGCACAAGGTGATGAAGGAGCTGAAAGAAGTCGACGCTTAGACCGGCGGCCTGCCCTCTTAGCTGGGGCAGGGGCTTTGCGTGTCGAAAGTCAAGCTTGAGAAGACCGTCTGATAGTCAGCGCCTTCCAGCAGGCCTGCTGCGGCTTCAGCCCAGACAGTGTGGACGAGCCAGCGGCCTTCCGTCAGTGACGCTGAGATATCAACTTCTCCCTCGGCGTCGGTCTCGGCGCTGAAGTGGACCGTTTCATCATCGAGATCCGTGATATGAAGCGTCGCGCCTGAGACCGGGGCGCCGTGATAGTGCACCTTGATTGGCATCACGTCGCCGTCGTCCCACTCCACCGGGTTTGCACCGGGAATGACTTCGAGCGTCAGGCCGAGCTCCTTGCCCCAGACGTCAGACACTTCCGCCGGGCAGCCCACCTGAACGAGCGCTTTGCCGCGGCGAGAGTAAAGCTCCTTGCCGGGCTGGTCTTCTGCGCGATTGGCGGCGCGATCCAGCATGATCGGGCGAATGCCTTCTTCCTCGGCATAGTCATTAAACTTGCCCGCTTCGAGTTCGCTGAAGCTGTTCGTTGTTTCGACAGAAATGAGGTGCATCCCCGGCGCGTCGAGGGTGACCGAGAGCTCTCCGGTCAGGCTTTCAGCGCCGCGTACCTGACTTTGCGGTCCATTTGGCCCGAGGGTCTGAAAGCCGATTATGCGGTGCGGGCTGACTGGCCAATCTGATTTGTCGGAGCCATGCCCGACAAAAAGGCTGACGGGCAAGCCCTCACCTTCGGCTGGCGTGAAGGTTTCTGGCTGGACCCAGAAATCGTGGGCGTGCGCGCTGCCCGCTACCGCCGTGGCGGCTAAAATCGACAGTGAAATCATGCGCTTCATGGTTGTCCTCCTCAAAATGCAAAACAGTTACGATGGGCGCCCTGAAACGGGTGCAGCGCTTCGACCTCGCAGCGCACGCGGCGCTCCCGCCAGATTTTTTTTGCCGCCGGCGCACCTTCAAACCTTTCCGGGTCGTAACTGTCCCCGCGTCTGACACGAAAGGGCGCCAGACAAACTTTTCTTGAGAGGGAACGCCGAAATGAAATTGTCTCATGTCTCCATGGCAGCGTTGACTGTCGCCGCTGCAGGCGCGTTGCTCGCGCCAGCACTGGCGTCCAGCCACCGCGAAGCGCCAGGAATCACCGAACAGCCAAAAGTAGATGGCACCGACTTCTACATGTTCCGCAGCTATGAGAATGGCCGGTCGGACTATGTGACCTTTATCGCCAACTATCAGCCGCTACAGGCGCCATATGGTGGGCCGAACTATTTCACGATGGACCCGGACGCGATCTACGAGATTCACGTCGACGTCGATGGTGACGCCGTTGAGGACCTGACCTTCCAGTTCGATTTCGAGAACACCCTTCGCGATGGCACTGGTATCACCGTGCCGGTAGGCGACAAGCAACTTTCCATCCCGCTTCGTCAGGCGGGGCAGATTCGTGCAGGCAATCAGGCCTCGCTCGGCGAACTGGAAACCTATAGAGTTGCGCTTGTAACCGGCGACCGCCGCGAAGGCACACGTACCGAGCTCGGCAGGTTCACAAAGCCAGTCGACAATATCGGCAACAAGACGCTGCCGGACTATGCCGGCTACGCAAACAGCTTCATTTCCACGATTGATATTCCAGGTTGCGGCACCGGCCGGGTGTTCGCGGGCCAGCGTGCCGAGGCCTTCGCCGTCAATCTCGGTGAGGTATTTGATCTGGTGAACCTTGTGCCGATCGAGGGCGACAGCAGTGCTGGTGCCGGCGATGGCAATGGTTTCCCAGGTGGGATTACGCAGGACCGCGCCAATGACGATCTCGTCGGCAAGGCGAACGTCACCTCACTTGCGCTTGAAGTGCCGATCAGCTGCCTTGATGAGGATGGCGATGGCATTATCGGCGGCTGGACAACAGCGAGCCTGCCCCAGGCCGAGATTGAAGATCCGTCGCCGACCTACAACCAGACATCGCTTTATGGCGGCGCCTTTGTCCAGCAGTCGCGCCTGTCTGCGCCGCTCGTGAACGAAGTCGTCATTGGCCTGCCGGACAAGGATCTGTTCAACGCAGCTCAGCCAACGCAGGACTCAGCTCTGGCCGACTATGTCACCAACCCGACATTGCCAGTCCTGCTCGATATCCTTTTCCGCGATGCCGTGAACGGCACGCTCGGAACGGATTTCGAGACAATCGCGCCAACGAACCTGCCGCGTCAGGACCTGGTTGCCGCATTCCTGACCGGCATTGAAGGCCTGAACCAGCCAGCCGGTGTGACGCCGTCAGAGATGATGCGCCTCAATATGGGCATTCCGGCAACGCCGCGAGGGTCGCAAAACAATCTCGGTGTGCTGGGCGATGATCTTGCTGGCTTCCCGAATGGCCGCAGGCCAGGCGATGACACTGTCGACATCGCACTGCGCGTGGTCATGGGGCGCCTCTGCCATCCGGTAACGATTGGCGGTACTTCAACGGATCTCGGCTTCTGCGACCCTGAGGATGCGAATGTCGGGACCGCGCCATTCACCGACGGCGCGCCGATCACTGCGGTCGAACTGCAGAACCAGTTCCCATACCTCAACACGCCGATCGCCGGCTCACCGAACAACTAGGGAGGCGCGATCATGAAAACCAACAGACACTCCTATCTGAAGCTCGCACTGCTCGCTGGCGTTGCCGCCATGGGGATCAGTGCCTGCGGTGGGGGCGACAATGGAGGTGGCGGCCCGACTGTGCCGCCCCCAGCACCACCCCCTCCGCCTCCACCGCCACCACCGCCTCCTCCACCGCCGCCGCCTCCGCCCCCGGGAGGGCAGGTCGATCCGGCGTCGAGCTTTGGAGCAGGTTTCGGGGCGGCATTTGCTACGGCCCGCTTCGGCGCGCCAATTGATCCGGACACGATCACGATCACACCGATTGATCGGACCAGCGACCCCCTCGACGTTCCGAGTAACTAGAACGTCGGCTGGTTGACCGGAAACGAGACGGCGAGGCTTCGGCCTCGCCGTTTTCATTTTGCGCCAACGCAATAAACCTCGCGGCAGCTTCGTCCATAATCATTGCAAAGCGGCGCCTAAGGCGGCAGGCTCACACCAAATAAAAGAGGGAGGGCGCCGTGCAGGAAAATACGAGCGCAGATGAAGGCCGCGCCTACTGGCAGGCGACGATCAGGCTGACCATCGGTCTGCTGGTCATATGGTTCGCCGTTTCATTCGGCGCAGGCATCCTGTTTCGCGATTTCCTCGACCAATGGGCTGTCGGCGGCGCGCCGCTCGGCTTCTGGTTTGCGCAGCAAGGCTCGATCTATGTCTTTGTGGTCCTGATTTTCTTCTATTGCTGGGCGATGCGCGAGATCGAGAAGAAGCATGGGGTGAGGGGCTGATATGCTGGATCCCTGGACACTCTTTTTCGTTGTCACGACCTTCGCGCTCTATATCGGCATCGCCATCTGGGCGCGGGCCGGTTCGACCGATGATTTCTACGTTGCGGGCCATGATGTTCACCCGACCGTAAACGGCATGGCGACGGCAGCTGACTGGATGTCGGCGGCGAGCTTCCTCTCCATGGCCGGGCTCATCGCGTTCATGGGCTATGGCGGGTCTGTCTATCTGATGGGGTGGACGGGCGGCTATGTCCTGCTCGCGCTTCTGCTTGCGCCATTCCTGCGGGAGTTTGGCAAGTTCACCGTGCCGGACTTCGTTGGCGACCGGTATTATTCTACGACGGCCCGCGTGATCGCGGTCGTCTGCGCACTGTTTGTATCCTTCACCTATATTGCGGGACAGATGAAAGGCGTGGGTGTTGCCTTCTCCGGCTTCCTTGGCGTGCCGTTCGAGTGGGGCATCATCATCGGCATGGTCATCGTCTTCTTCTACGCCGTGCTTGGCGGGATGAAGGGCGTCACCTATACGCAGGTCGCGCAATATTGCGTGCTGATCTTTGCCTTCACGGTGCCTGCGATCTTCATGTCGCTGATCATCACCGGAAACCCTGTGCCGCAGCTTGGCTTCATCGGCGAAGCGAAAGGCGAGGGCATTTCGATGCTCGCTAAGCTCAACACGGTCGTCACCGATCTCGGCTTTCTGGAATACACAGAGACCAACAAGTCGATGATCGACGTATTCTGCATCACCGCTGCGCTGATGTTCGGCACGGCGGGCCTGCCGCACGTCATCATCCGTTTCTTCACCGTAAAAAGCGCCGATGCCGCCCGCGTCTCGGCTGGCTGGGCGCTGATCTTCATCGCCATCCTCTACACCACCGCGCCAGCGGTCGGCGCGTTCGCACGCATCAACTTCATCGATACCGTGAATGAAGCGACCTACATCGCTGACGACGACGACTATGACGCCCGCTCCGCCGAGATTGAGGCCGCAGGCGGCAAGCCAGTGCCCCAATGGTACAAGGACTGGGAGCCGACAGGGCTCGTCGCCTTCGAAGACAAGAATGGCGACGGTGTCATGCAGTATCGCGGGCCGAACGCCCCTGACGGCCTTGAGAATGAAGTCAGCCCGAACAACGACATCTTCGTTCTCGCCAATCCGCAGATCGCCAATCTGCCGGGCTGGGTGATTGGTTTGGTTGTCGCCGGTGGTCTCGCTGCCGCCCTGTCCACCGCGGCTGGCCTGCTCATGGTGATCAGTTCTGCCGTTAGCCACGATCTTTGCCGGCGGACCCTGTTCAAATCCATGGACGACAAGACAGAGCTCCGCGTTGCGCGCGGCGCGGCAGCGGGTGCCGTCTTTGCCGCCGGGCTGCTTGGCATCTTCTCCAATAGCCTGGGTTTTGTCGCTCAGGTCGTCGCGTTCGCCTTTGGCCTCGCGGCGGCGTCCCTGTTCCCGGTGATCTTCCTTGGCATCTTCTGGAAGCGGATGAACAAGGAAGGCGCCATCGCGTCCATGCTGACCGGCCTCATCACGACGTTCGGCTATATCTACTGGTTCAAATTCGTTGATACCGATCCGGCGCACTGGCTCTTTGGCGTCTCGCCGGAGGGTATCGGTTTTGTGTTCATGTGGCTGGCCGCAGGTGTTGGCGTGGTCACGACGCTGGCGACAAAGCCTCCGCCCAAAGAAATTTTAGAACTTGTTCAAAAAATACGCGTGCCGATCTCATAGATAGACTTCTTTGGACTTCTCAATAGCACTACAAGCATTCACACCTTAGCGGCAGGCAAAGAATTATTTGAGCCTTGATAAATATAACGGGGAACAAAACCTGTTTATTGACGCTTCTACAGGTTAACATATCTGGCGCTGGACCAGTGGGGAACAGGTGCGGCGGCGTTGGAAACGGTAGGCAGATGAATTCTGGGGCACGCGAACAGTTGAATGACGCCATGCGCGCGCTCGGCCAAGGCCATGCCGAGGCGATGAAGCAGGTGTTTGCGCTTACCTCTCCGAAAATCTACGGCAAGCTCGTCGCGCTCCTGAAAACGCCGGAGCTTGCGCAGCGCGCACTCACCACCACATATCTGCGCTTATGGAAAAATCATGCATCGATACCTGCGTCCGGGTGCGATTACATGCATTTTATTGCTGCAATTGCGCACCAAATAGCGATCGATATTCGTTTCAGTGATGCAAGCAATGGCGAACTCTTACATCATGTGCCAAACGCGCCCTCTGATGGGGCGCCTCACATGGATATGTCCGCCCTGGAAGAATTGAGCGAGGCCGACCGGGAGATGCTGACCGCAGCGTATCTCAATTTCGAGAGCATCGAACAGATTGCCAGCCGGACAGGTGTGCCGGTCGCAGACGTTCGCGCGCGCCTCGCTGAAATCGCCTGCCGCAGATCGGGGGGCGCACAATGAGCGACATGACCCCGAACAAGCGCCAGGAACTCGCCAGCGCTGTCATCCTCGGGCACGCCGATGCAGGCGAGCTCGCGGAGTTCAAGCGTCTTTACGCTGAAGATCAGAGCTTCCGGACCCTGGTGGCGGAGATGGAGGAATTCCTGTCGCCGCTGAGCTCGCTGAGCGAAGACGCTGAGCCGCCTGAAGGTTTGCTGGACGACATCATGGTTCAGATCACCGGTGCGGAGCCTGCACCAAGTGCCGTAGCACCAACGCCCGTGCCTGAAGCGCCTCAGCGTGTCAGGCGGCGCCGCAGCTCCAAAGCCCGCCGCCATCCAGAGCGGCCCTGGCAATATGCGACAGCCGCGTCGCTCATTCTGGCGGTTGGTTCGCTGGCAGTGCATTCCATTCCGGATGCCGAAACGCCGGCGCCTGCACCTGTAGAAGTCGCCAGCGTCCAGGAAGAGCTGCTGACGCTGATGACGTCAGGCGAGGAGGCCCCGACCGTTGTCGTGCTCCTTTATGACAAGGACAGCAATCAGATCACGGGCCGCCTGACCAATGTCCAGCCACCCGCCGATGGCGTGTGGCAGCTTTGGCTTCTGCGCGAAGGGCTCGATGCGCCGCAGTCGCTCGGCCTTCTAACAGAGCTGTCAGATGATGGCGTCATCAACCTGTCCATCGCGACAGAGCTTGCTGCCGGGTCTGATACGCTCGCAATCAGCGTGGAGCCGGAAGGAGGCTCGCCAGAGGCTGGTCCAACCGGGCCGGTTGTGTTCACCGGTGCGGTCAGCCCGATCTGATTTTCAGTAATCTTTGAAGTTTTAGAGTACTGCGCTGACGCTATCGACAGGCATGTCCGCGCGCAGCTTCTTCAAGCCTCGCCGGACCCAGGCTTTCACCGTATTTGGTGACACTTCCAGGATGTGGCCAATCTCACGGCAGGTCATTCCCTGAACCACATTTAGCGAGATCGATAGCGAGACCTGCTCAGGCAGCTTTGCCAGATGTCGCTCGAGTAAGAGCCCGAGGTGCTGGGTACGCGCCTGCTGTTCAGGGCGGGCAGTGCTATCGGGCACGGTTTCCGCAATCTCTTCCGTCACGGGGGCGCGTGCTTCAGCCCGAAGCCGGTCGAGCCCGCGATTGCGCATGATGACCAGCATCCACGTAAAGGCGTTGCCCTTGTCGGCATCGAACCGGTGGGCATTCTTCCAGATGGAGACATAGGCTTCCTGAAGCACATCCTTCGCGGCTTCGGCGTCCTTCAGCTGGCTTTTGAGGATGGCGAAGAATTTCGGGGCCGTCAGACGGTAGACTTCCTTGAACGCCGCAGCATCGCCCTCGGCGCAGGCCGCCAGGGCCATCGTCAGGTCGAGATTGAGTTTTGCGAACTCTGGTTTGCTCATGGGCACCCCTCACACTGCCCAATGAACTAGATCGTGCGGACAAAAGTAAACCCGTGATTGGTAACTTTCGGGTGATTGGCGCTGTCGGTGACAGGATGTCAGCGTCTGATAGGCCCGCCACCCGCCTGATCGGCGCGATAAACCAGTCGAACGAAAAAAGTTCAAAATTTTGCCAATGCCTGCACCCCGCCGCGTCTCTCTGTCGTAGCTGAAGCGTCAGGCGCGCGCCTGAAGCCGGCATGTTACCTCGACCATGCCGGTCCCAAGAGGAAACAGGGAAGGCAAATATGCGACTCTCCAATCTCAAGAAAACCGTCAGTGCACTCACGCTTGCAGGTGCAAGCTGGGCGGTTCTGCCAATCACCACGGCTTCGGCTGATGCGACCCCAGACTGTAACACAGGCGCTGTCGATGCGACCTCGCTTGAATGCGGCGTAAACGCAGACGCTGATGGCTCCGACGCCCTCGCCGTCGGTACTGATTCGAATGCAGAAGGCACATCGACCACCGCAGTCGGTGGAGAGTCCAACGCAACGGGTACAGCCGCCACAGCCTTTGGCTGGCAATCTTCGGCGACCGCTGAGCGCGCGCACGCCATCGGCCATCTCGCGACCGCATCCGGGGTCCGCTCGACGGCTGTCGGTGAAGCGGCCACGGCCAGCGGTCTTGAGAGCTTCGCCGCTGGCAATCTCGCAAACGCCTCAGGAACCGATGGCGTCGCCGTAGGTACAGAGGCAAACGCGTCAGGCACGTCCTCGACCGCGCTTGGCGGTGAAAGTGATGCAACCGCCGCTGGCACAACCGCTGTCGGCTGGCAGTCACAGGCCACCGCAGAACGCGCGCAGGCCTTCGGTCACCTCGCAAATGCATCCGGCGTCAGATCTACTGCTGTAGGTGAAGCGGCGACCGCTTCGGGTGATCAGTCCGTGGCGCTTGGCAACCAGTCATCCGCGACCGACACGAACGCAATCGCCATCGGCAACACAGCCGAAGCGAATGGCGGCGATGCAATCGCAATCGGCGGCAACCGTGACGGTGCAACCGGCCGGGCCACCGTCGCTAGCGGTCCGTCCACGACGGCTGTAGGTGGTCAGGCCGTGGCAATGGGCCCGGGCGCAAGCGCTTATGGCTGGCGTTCAGAAGCAACAGCAGAGCGTGCGCAGGCCTTTGGTCACCTTGCCAATGCGTCGGGCGTTCGTTCGCTTGCCGTCGGTGAAGCGGCCACTGCTTCAGGCCTCGAAAGCATCGCACAGGGCAACCTTGCCGTCGCATCCGGTCAGGACGCGGTCGCCATGGGTACCGAAGCCATTGCAAGCGGCACCTCCTCGACGGCTGTCGGCGGCGAGTCCGTTGCAAATGCGACGGCGGCAACCGCGTATGGTTGGCGCTCGGCAGCAACGGCTGAACGCGCGCATGCCTTCGGTCACCTGGCCACGGCATCTGGCGTGCGCTCCACAGCAGTTGGCGAAGCAGCCAATGCCAGCGGTGCGGGCTCCGTCGCTATCGGTAACCAGACCTCTGCAGTTGGTGCCAACTCCATCGCAATCGGTAACGGCGCAACGGCAATGGCCGATAACCAGATCGCGATTGGTGGCTCCGATGCGACCTACAATTTCGCGGGTCTGAACTCTGCCGCCAGCACGGCTGCCCAGTCGGGTGAGCTTGGTGTGGTGACCACCGACCGCAATGGCAACCTCGCGGCTGACTACACCCTGTCTTCGGGGCTCGCGCAGAATACGCGTCTGCTCGGCCAGTACGCTGACGATATCCGCGACAATCGCGGCGGTATTGCAGCAGCCATCGCGCTCGACACGCCGTTTGTTCCGGAAGGCAAGCAATTCGCTCTCAGCGGTGGCTATGGTCACTATGACGAGGAAGGTGCGCTCGCCATGGCGGCAGCGTTCCGTCTCAACCCGACCTGGCAGCTTAATGCCGGTATTGCGAAGGGCGTCGACCGCGGAAGCACGGGGGCCCGCGTTGGCTTCCAGGCCGCCTGGTAACTCATCGTCCGGCCCGTTTGGGCTCTAGCCAAAAAGAAACCCCCGCATCGCCTGATGCGGGGGTTTTTCTGTTTAAAAGGTCCGTTTGCGAACCCGCGGCGCTATTTGCCTTTCCAGACAGGTGCGCGCTTTTCGAGGAAGGCGCGCGGGCCTTCCTTTGCGTCTTCGCTTGAGAAAACGATGGCGGACGCCTCGTTGGACGCCTTCCAGAGGTCGCTTTCGGTGCCGTCATAGGCCTGACGCGCGACCTCAAGGCTCTTGCGAACCGCGAGCGGCGCATTCACGCCGATCTGGGCCGCCAGTGATTTCGCTTCATCCAGCACCTTGTCGGAAGCCACCATGCGGTTGACCAGGCCGAGTTGGTACAGGCGCTCGGCTGGAAGCGGGTCACCGGTCGCAACGATCTCCAGCGCAATGTTGCGGGGCAGGGCACGTGGCAGGCGGAACACCCCGCCTGCACCGGCAAAGATACCGCGTTTCACTTCAGGCAGGCCGAAGCGCGAATTGTCGGCGGCCACGATCATGTCGCAGGCGAGCGGCAGCTCACAGCCACCGGCGAGCGCATTGCCGCGAACGGCTGCGATCCATGGCTTGGTGCGTGGGAATTTCACAAAGCCCGCAAAGCCGCCCTTCTTGGTCGACAGGGCAGCGCCATTACCCTTGGAGATTTCCGACAGGTCAGCGCCTGCGCAGAAAGTCGATTCAAGCGACGAGGTCAGGATGCAGGCGCGCACATCGTCATCGCGCTCGGTTTCCTCGCAGATCCAGCCCAGCGCGGCAGCGACGGCACCATTGACGGCGTTGCGCTTGTCGGGGCGGTTCAGCGTGACCACGGCGACATGATCCTTCACCTCATAGGTGACTTCGTTGCCAACGCTTTCCGGCTTGTCTGACATAATATCCTCCTCGGTTGTCTTTCGCCTGAAAGAGCATGGGAGGGGAGCGCTGAACAGGTCTAACCTCGGGTCAGGGGCGAGCCTGCAGACTGGCGCGGTGTCAGGAGGCGAGGCGCTCGCCATTTACGTCCATGCCGGGAACGCTTTCCAGCTTCTTCCGGCGGACCGGCTTTCCGGTGTTGGCCGGACGCTCAGCACATTCGACGCGGTTGCGCCCAAGAGACTTGGCCGCGTAAAGCGCAGCATCCGCAATCGGATAGGCATCCTCGAACAGCATGTGGCGGCCAAGTTCTGCCACGCCGAAACTCGCTGTGATTTTCAGCTCGTCAGGAACGCCTTCGAGGGGAAGTTCGGATATAGCGAGGCGCAGGCGTTCGCCGAGGACCTTCGCGCCGGCCATATCGGTCCCTGGTAGCACCAGGCAGAATTCTTCCCCGCCCATGCGCCCAACCATATCGCTCATGCGTGTCTTTGCTGAGAGCAGGGTGCCAACCCCGCGAATGACTGTATCGCCGACCGCGTGTCCATACGCGTCGTTCACATTCTTGAAGTGGTCGAGATCGATGATCATCACGCAGGCCGCATAATCGCCTGAGCGGGCTTCACAGTAATGACGGGCAGCCTGGTCGAAGGCGCGGCGGCTCTTCAGTCCGGTGAGGAAATCGCTCTCAGCATCATCGCGCAGCGCTTCCAGCCGTTGCATGACGCAGACGGACACCAGCGCACCGCCCATGGCGAGCACCGAAAAGATGCTGATCAGATTGATGATCTGCCAGTAGGCTGACTGGAAGAAGGTGTCATCGCGGATCGTATTGCCAAGCACGGTGATGGGCGAAACGACAATGAAGTTGATGATGCAAAGCGCCATGGCGGCGAGCACAGCTGTGCCCGTCCATGAACGGCTCCAGATTTCACGAAGTGTCCAGGCAGACACGATCAGCATCAGTCCATGGATGAAGTTGATGGTGATAATTCTGACAGAAAGACCGACGAAGCTGAGTTGTATGAACGCGGCGGCGATAACGCTGATCACGCCTAGGGTGGTCAGTGCGCGCCGAGGCGTTTCCTTTTCGAAGGCGCGGTGAATGCCATCGCTCAGCAGGTACAATCCTGCGGCGTAGCACGCATTGTGGAGCACCGCGTTCGCGAGCGACTCCTTGGCCAGGAAAAAGTGATTGAGGGTGAAGCCGACCGCACACATCGTGAAGGCGAAGGCGAAAACCAGCGCCGCACGATCTTCGCGGTTATAGTACCAGAAGCACAGGAATATCGCGCACATCGCAGTCGCGATGGCCGGCACCGTAAAGCCGATTGCAATGGCCTGATCCAAGGCTGATTCTTCCCCACCTCTTTGACGTTTCAATTTCTATCATTCTGACGGAAATCAAACCTTAACAAGCCAAAGAAAATGATCACCCACAGGTTTTGTATATCTACCGCGAAAGCCCCAAGTCTATGCTGAGACGCGAGATGGCATGCACGAAATTGTTGGGTGCGATGTCGATATCACCCGTCCACTCGACGTTCGGATAACGGGCCAGAATCTGACGATAGGCAGTTTCCAGCTGCATGTTCGCAACGCGTTGGCCAAGACAGACATGCGGCCCCATGCCGAAGGCAAGATGGTCCTTGGCGTTCGCGCGGATCACGTCAAACCGGTCCGGATCAGCAAAGACGGACGGGTCCCGGTTTGCGGCGCCATAATACATGACGACCTTTTCGCCCTCGGCGATTTTCTGCCCGTTGACCTCTGCATCTGCGCTCGCCGTACGGCGCATGTAGATGACCGGCGAGACCATTCTGATCGCTTCATGCACCATATTCTGGATCTTTGACGGATCCTCGATAAGCATCTGTTTCTGCTCTGGAAACTCGGTCAGAAGCTTCATCGTGCCGGACAGGGAATTGCGCGTCGTGTCATTACCCGCAAACACGATCAGCAGCCACGACCCGTCCAGCATCTCATCGGACAGGAGTTCGCCTTCGACCCTGGCATTGGCGATGGCGGACAGAAGGTCTGGCTTTGGATTCTTGCGGCGATCATGGAGGACGTGTTTGCCGTACTCGAACATCTCCAGCACATTGTTGACGAAGTCGCCGAAGAATTGCGGATCGATCGCTTCGCCCTTGCGCATCGTGTCAGCGGAGACCTCCAGGTAGTGCATCCATTTGATGAGCTTGGGTCGGTCGGCTTCCGCGACGCCGAGGATCTCGCACAAGGTGAAGAGGGGAAGCTCGGCAGAGAACGCCTCCACCATGTCGATTGGCTTGCCCGTATCGCGCGCCTTCGCCTCCATCGCATCGAGAAGCGCGCTCACCTTGGCATCAACGCGCTCACGTAGCTCTGCCACATAGCCCGGCGTGAAGAAGGGCATATGCTCACGGCGAAGCGGCATATGGTAGGGTTGATCAAGGTTGATCATGGCGTCGAGCGATGCCCGGTGGAGCAGGGGGTGGCGCGCGTCGGCATGCCCGTAATTCATCAGGATGCCGCCCTTCTGGGACGAGAATAACTGAGTGTTGAGCTCCGTCGCCCGGACGTCGTGATAGCCGGTAAGGGCCCAGAAGCCTGCGCCTTCGGCCTCTTCATGCCAGCAGACAGGCGCCTTTTCGCGCATTTCTGCAAAGGCGCTGAACGGCTGGCCTTTCGTGAAGAGATCAAGATCAGTGAGGTCGGCCGCCGGGGCGACAGGATAGGCGCGCTCGAACTTGTGGCCGCGCTGGACGCTGGCCTCTTCCTGTGCGGTCTCGCTGACATTGATGAGCATCGCGCTCTCCTCCCACATTTATGTTTGACGTCATCGTCTCAGAAATCGGCGGGCTCGTGAAGCAGCCTCAGAGGCGAACGTAGCGTCAACTCAACGCGTCGTTCAGGTGTCGCTTTACCTCTGACGATTTCGCATGAAATGAATGGGACCACCCATCGCCCGATGAAAGGCTAGTGACCCGACATGACAGAAGACAGTCAGCCCTGGTGGAAGGGTGCCACGATTTACCAGATCTATCCGCGCAGCTTTGCAGACAGCAATGGCGACGGCGTCGGGGACCTTGAAGGCATCATAGGCGGCCTCGACCATGTCGCATCTCTCGGTGTCGACGCGATCTGGCTGTCGCCCTTCTTTACCTCGCCCATGAAGGATTTCGGCTATGACGTCGCAGACTATTGCGGCGTGGACCCGCTCTTCGGCTCGCTGGAAGACTTTGACCGGCTGATCGCCAAGGCGCATGACCTCGGGCTCAAAGTCATTATCGATCAGGTCTACTCGCACACCTCCGACGCGCATGACTGGTTCAGGCAGAGCCGCGAAAGCAGGCAGGGCGACAAGACTGACTGGTATGTCTGGGCGGACCCGATGCCAGATGGCTCGCCGCCCAATAACTGGCAGGCCGTGTTCGGCGGTCCGTCATGGGAATGGGATGGACGACGACAGCAATACTACATGCACAACTTCCTCGCCTCCCAGCCGGACCTCAATGTCCGCAACAGAGCGGTTCAGGATGCGCTACTCGATGCGGCGGCTTTCTGGCTGGACCGGGGCGTTGATGGTTTCCGGCTTGATGCGATCAATTTCGCCATCCATGACGCAGAGTTGCGGGACAATCCGCCATCCGGCCTCGCCATGGAAAAGGTGACCCGCCCCTTCGACATGCAGGACCATCTCTACAACATGTCCCAGCCGGAAATTCCGGCCTTCCTGGAGCGCGTGCGCGCCCGCCTCGACGCTTATCCTGACCGGTTTTCCGTCGCTGAGGTCGTCGGCCCCAATCCGGTGCCGGAAATGAAGGCCTTCACCGAAGGCGAGGGGCGGCTGCATTCGGCCTATAATTTCGACTTTCTCTACGCCCAGACGATCAGCCCGTCGCGCGTGCGCCGCTCACTCGAACAATGGAGCGGTGAGGCTGGCGAAGGCTGGCCAAGCTGGGCGTTCTCAAACCATGACGCCCCACGCGCGGTGTCACGCTGGGCAAGCTCGCCGCACTGCAAGGCAGCTGCAGACCTGCTCCTTCTCCTGCTTCTGTCGCTACGTGGAAACGCCTTCCTCTATCAGGGCGAGGAGCTGGGCCTTCCTCAGGGCCAGGTCGGCTTTGAAGACCTTCAGGACCCCGAAGCCATCGCCAACTGGCCGCGCACGCTTGGGCGCGACGGCGCGCGAACGCCCTTTCCATGGAAGTCGGGTGAGACGAATGCAGGCTTCTCTACTGCCAAGCCATGGCTTCCCGTCGACGCGGCCCATCAGGCGCTCGCCCTCGACACGCAAGCCGATGACCCGTCCTCCAGCCTCAACATCACTCGGCGACTCGTAAAGCTTCGGAAGGCCACCCCCGCGCTACGTTTGGGTGAGATCGAGTTCCTGCACGATGAGGCGCCCGTCCTTGCTTTCATGCGCCGTCATGAGGCCGAGGAAATCCGTTGCGTTTTCAACCTGTCGGACTCGCAAGCCGAGATGCCGGATGAACTTCGTGCACAGCCTGCCGAGCTGATGGCGTCCTGCAATCTGGAAGGCGCGCCTGACAACATGCCGGACACACTCGCCCCGTGGGCTGGTTTCTGGACGAAGGTGTCCTGACCTATTCGGCAGGCTGCTCCTTGGCCTTGCCGCGCGCTTCTTCCAGCTCGTCCTCAAGCGCCCGCGTCTCAGCGGTGCGCGCCTTGGAGAATTGCGCGACGCCAAGATAGATGACCGGCGTCAGGAAGAGGGTGAACAGCGCGGCAATGCCAAGCCCGCCAAACACGACCCAACCGATGGAGTTGCGCGACTCCGCGCCCGCACCGCTTGAAATGATCAGCGGCACCGCGCCGAGCACGGTCGAAATCAGCGTCATCGCAATCGGTCGCAGGCGAATGGTCGCGGCCTCAAAGACCGCATCGCGCACGCTCCGTCCCATGCCGCGCAGCTGATCGGCAAACTCCACCAGCAGGATACCATTCTTCGCCATCAGGCCGATCAGCATGATCAGGCCGATCTGCGAATAGATGTTGAGCGAGGTGCCCGTCAGGAACAGGGCATAGATCGCGGCCGCGAGCGCGAATGGCACGCTGAGCAGGATGACGACCGGGCTGGTCACGCTTTCGAACTGGGCGACGAGGACGAGGAAAACGATCACGAACGCAAAGCCATAGGTCAGCAGCAAGTCCTGATTGCTCTCTTCCAGTGTCGCGGCCTCGCCCTGCAGTATCATGCCGAAGCCCGGCGGCAGGATTTCATCTGTCAGCCTGTCTATCTCCGCGATGGCATCGGCCAGCGCAAGGCCGGGCGGGGTGTCCATCTCGACTTCGATAGCGCGCCGCTGCTCGGTGCGGTCCAGCTCAGCTGCAACGCCTTCTTCCCGGATCGTCGTCAGCGTCGAGATCGGCACGAGGCTACCGGTATTGGAGCGTACATAGAGGTTCTGAAGGTCGCCCGGGTCACGGATCGTTCCGGTTTCGGACTCAAGGATAATCGGAATGGCCTGGTCGTTGACGTTGAGGTCAATGAGGTCCTCGCCGTCTACCATCGCGCGCAAGGTCACGGACAGCTCATCCAGCGGCACATTCAGGTCTGCAGCCCTGCGCCGATCAACCTGGATGGACAGCTGCGGCTGCGTCGGCTGGTAGGAAATCTCAGGGTTGGACAGGATTTCGCTATCTTCAATGGCGGCCGAAAGCTCACGCGCAACAGTGTAGATCTCGCTATAATCGCTGCCGGTGATGGCAATCTGCAGGCCGCCGCCGCGTCCACCGCCGCGGCTCGACAGGCTGGAGCGGCCAAAGACCGACACGCGCGAACCGGGAATTTCAGACATCGGTCCCTGAAGCTGGGAGATGATGTCTTCCTGGCTGAGCGTGCGCTCTTCCCAGGGTGCAAGCCACGCCGTGACACCGACGCGGTTCGGGTCATACCGGCCCACAATGGTGAAGAGGGATTCGATGGTGCCGTCGTCGATATAGGGCTGGAGGACCTGTTCGATCTCGTCGGCTTCGCCTTCCATATAGGCAAGGCCCACCCCATCAGGGCCTGTTGCAAACACTTCGACCACGCCGCGGTCTTCAGGCGGCACGAGTTCCTGATCAATCGACGTGTAGAGAAGGCCTGCCGCACCCGCGGCACCAAGGCAGACCATGCCAACGATAATCGGGTGAGCGAGGCAGGCGCTCAACGCACTTCCATAGGCGTTGGAAATGGAGCGGCCGCGCTTCTCCAGCCAGCTATCCTTCCGCTCGGCTGGGTCGCGTGGAATGAAGCGGAATTTCGAGGCGATGGCCGGGGCGAGCGTCAGTGCCACGAATGACGAAATCAGCACCGCAATAGACAGCACAAAGCCAAACTCGCGGAACAGTCTGCCAGTCGTCGATGGCAGGAATGAAATCGGGACGAAAACCGCGACCAGAACAGCTGTGGTCGCGATGACTGCAAAGAAGACCTGCTGCGTACCCAGCACGGCCGCGGCCCGCCTGCGAATGCCTTCAGACTGTCGCCGCTGGATGTTCTCCAGCACGACGATCGCGTCATCGACGATGAGGCCGGTTGCCAGAACAAGCGCGAGCAGGGTGAGCAGGTTGATGGAGAAACCAAGCAGCCAGATCCCCGCAATCGTCCCGACAAGAGAGACCGGAATGGCCACTGCGGGAATGATGGTTGCCTTCACGGACCCGAGGAACACCCAGATCGTGATCACCACGATCAGCACTGTGATGGCGAGACTGGTGAGGACTTCCTCGACAGACTTTTCGATGAAGACGGCCTCGTCCGAGGTGACCTGCAATTCGATGTCGTCGAAGCGGCGATTGAGCTGGCGAAGTTTGGCTTTCGCGGCCTCTGATATCTGGATCGTGTTCGACGATGCCTGCCGGATGATGCCGAGACCGATGATCGGCTCGCCGTTCAGACGCAGGAAGTTATCGGCATCAGCTGGGCCAAGCACAGCTTCGGCGACATCCCCGATCTTTGTATTGCCTTCAATATAGATGTCCTTGATGAGCGCAGGCGTCGCCGCCGTCGCTTCCGCGCGTACGATCAGTTCCTGACTGTCAGATCTGAAACTGCCGACCGGAACATCGAAGGGCGCATCGCGCAGTGCATCGGCGACGTCGGCAATGGTAAGGCCGAAGCGGTTCAGCCGCAGCGGATCGACCAGCACCCGCATCTGTCGCTCGCGCGTGCCAAATTGCTGTACCGTGGCAACGCCATCAATCGACAGGAATTCCGGCATGATGTCGTTCTCGACGATGCGCGTAAGTTCCTCTTCGCTATAGGCGTCACTGATGACCGCGATGGTCAGCACCGACTGGCCCTGATCATCTGCCTTGGTCACGAACAGGTTCTCTGTCCGGTCAGGAAGCTCACGTGTCACACGGCTGACGGCCTCGCGAACGTCTGACGCTGCCGTGTCGAGGTCTACGCCCGGATTGAACTCAATCCGCATGCGGGCGCTATTTTCCTCGCTTGAGGACTGGATTTCCTTGACGCCGGATACCGTCGCCACGGCGCCTTCAAGGATGCTGGTGACCTCTGCGTCAATCGTCTCTGGCGCCGCGCCTGGAAGGGTCGCGCGTACTGAAACGATGGGCCGGTCCACGTCCGGCAATTCGCGCACTTCCACGCCGAGGATAGCCGCAAGACCTGCAATCACGATCAGCAGGTTCAGAACCGCCGCCATCATGGGGCGGCGAACAGCTAGTCCCGGCAAACCCTGACCCGGCGGTGTCATGGCTGTGCGGCCGCCTGACCGCCCACTGAAAGTCCATCGCCTGCAACGGCGCGGGCACCGCGTCCTGTTGCTGGCATGTCGACCGGCGTGCCCTGACGAACTTTCTGGACGCCTTCCTCGACAATCCAGCTGCCTTCAGGGATGTCGCCGCGAACCAGCACCATGCCATCCATCCGGTTGACAATCGTTACGGGGACGCGTGCGGTTTCGCCGTCTCTGACAGCCCAGACAAAAGCGCCGTCACCGCCCCAGACGATAGAGGCTTCCGGAACGGACGGGTATTGCTGTCCCGGCAGTTCGAACCCGATACGGAAACTCATGCCGGGCCGAAGCTGGTCTTCGGAATTGTCGATGGCGGTTCGCACCGTATAGGCACGGGTCTGTGTGTCGATGGAGCTGTCGACCGTCAGGACTTCGGCCTCATAGGTCATGTCCGGATTGGAAAACGGCTCGACTTGGAAAATATCTCCGGCGCTGATGCGGCCGAACGTCTGTTCTGGCACCGGGAAGTCGACATAGAGCACGTCGCGGTCATCCAGACGCGTCAGGACAGTGTCCGGCGTAATGCGCGCACCGGGGTCGATATCTGTAAGGCCGACATAGCCGCTGAATGGCGCGCGGATCGTACGGTCGTCCAGCGCATCGCGCGCAATGCTCAGCTGGATATCAGCCGCGTCATAAGCGGCTTCGGCGCGGTCGAGTTCGTTGCCGGCGATCACACCGGGTGTGGACACACGATTGTAGCGATCAATAAGCCGCTGCGCGTCTGCACGCGCGACTTCAGCCTGTTCGACCGCGAGCTGTTCAGCGCGTGATTCAAGCCGGATGAGGACAGCGCCGCGGGAAACCTTGTCGCCTGCGGTGAAGTTCACCGCGACGACTTCTCCGGCGACTTCGGCCTGTATCGTCGCTGAGGCGCGGGCTCTCGCCGTGCCGACGGCTTCGACACGTACCGTATCTGTTTCGTATCCGACTTCGTGCGGAACAATATTGACGGCCTGAGGCGCGCGCTGCTGCGGTGGCTCGCTTCCCTCTTCGCCCTGACAGGCGCCCACGATGAGTGCGGCTGTCAAAGCGGCAATTCTGATCGAGTTGTTAAACACGTCTGACCCTGAGTAGACCGCACGCCGCCAATCGCGGTTGCGCGGAGATACCTGTTTGCACGGCAAAATTGCGGTATTTTACCTTACACCTTCTGCCACAGCGCCAGATAGGGCAGCTGTGTGAAAAGGCGAGACACGACAACGCTTATTCTGCAGCCATATCAATGGAAGTCGCGGCTATTGGGAATGATGCGCACATTGCGCGGATGGGTGTGCGCTGGCCGTCGGCCCGGCCCGCGCCGCTCTGGAATGGGTTTGACCACCTCGTCCGCATTCGAAAGCACGCCCTTCATTGGATCGCGAAGTGTATTCTCTGACAGCAGGCTGAGATCATCGGTGCGGTCGATCAGCTGTTCTGCGACCAGGTGGGTGACCCCTTCGGCCCGCTGGATACGCCCTTTGACCAAGATGATCCGCGCCCCCATGACGACGGCCCGGAACCGCTCAAACACGTTCGGCCAGACGACGAGGTTTGCGATACCCGTCTCATCCTCGATCGTGATGAAGCAGACCCCGCTGGCAGAGCCGGGTCTCTGGCGCACCAGCACGATACCGGCTGTCTGCACCCGCGCCCCGTTTGGCAGGTCAGAGGCTTCACGCGTGCTCAGCGTCCGCATGGAGGCATAATGCTCGCGCAGGAAGGACATGGGGTGGGCTTTCAGCGACAGGCGCGTCGTCTGGTAATCCTGCAGCACGTGTTCTGAAGACGGCATCCGGGGCAGGGGCGTTGCCGCCTCGCCGCCCTGTTCAGCTGTGTCGGCGGCCGCAAAGAGAGGCAGCGTCTTGCCAGCGGCCTCCCCGCGAGACGCCCATAGCGCCTCACGCCGGTCCAGCCCCATCGACCGGAAGGCATCTGCCGCCGCCAGCAGCTCCATGGCGCGCCGGGTCATGCCGGACCGCCGGCGAATATCCTCCGGGCGCTCAAACCCGCCGCCACGCACCTCCATCATGGCTTCCATCTCATCCTCACGCAGCCCGTCAATCTGGCGAAAGCCAAGACGCACGGCGTATTTTTGGTGAGTATGCTCGCAGGCTGTTCCTCGCTTTCGGCTCGGGCCTGCTGCGCCCGGCCCGGTCGGGCCGTAGAGGTCATCCACCTCACAAGCGACCGCGCAGGCGCAGGGGCCGTCACCTTCAGGTGACGAATAGCCCCGAGCAGAAAGCTCACGAGGCTCCAAAATATTATCCCAGTCAGACAGGTTCACATCCGCTTCGAGGACTTCGACGCCATGCTCCTGCGCGCAGCGGACAATCTGCGCCGGGGCGTAGAAACCCATCGGCTGGCTGTTGAGAAGCGCGGCGCAGAAGACGTCCGGGTGATGGCATTTCAGCCAGGATGAGACATAGACCAGAAGCGCAAATGAGGCTGCGTGGCTTTCGGGAAAGCCATATTCGCCAAACCCCTTCACCTGGTCGAAACAGCGCTGGGCAAAGGTTCGCTCATAGCCGCGCGCGACCATGCGCTCGACCATCAGCTCTTCATAATTCTGGATAGTGCCGACCTTCCTGAAGGTCGCCATGGCACGGCGGAGGCCATTGGCCTCATCGGCAGAGAATTTAGCCGCATCCATTGCGATCTGCATCGCCTGCTCCTGAAAAAGTGGCACGCCATTGGTCCGCTTCAGGATGGTTTCGAGCTCATCTGCCGGGCCATACTTCGGGGAAGGGGATGGATAGGTCACCGTCTCCTGTCCGTTGCGGCGGCGCAGATAAGGGTGGACCATATCGCCCTGAATGGGGCCGGGCCGGACAATCGCGACCTCGATGACAAGGTCATAGAAGACACGCGGGCGAAGGCGCGGCAGCATGTTCATCTGCGCCCGGCTCTCCACCTGGAAGACGCCCAGACTGTCGCCCTTGCACAGCATGTCATAGGTCGCCTCATCCTCCTGCGGGACGGTCGCCAGCGAATAGTCGAGCCCCTTGTGAAGCCGCAGAAGGTCGAAGGCCTTGCGGATACAGGTCAGCATGCCGAGTGCCAGCACATCCACTTTCATGATGTTGAGGGCGCTGATGTCGTCCTTATCCCACTCGATAAAGGTACGCTCATCCATCGCCGCATTGCCGATCGGCACGGTCTCGACCAGCGGGCCGCGCGTCAGGACAAAGCCGCCGACATGCTGGGAAAGGTGGCGGGGAAAACCGATCAGCTGGCGGGTCAGCTGCACGGCGCGCCGGATCACAGGATTGGTCGGGTCGAGGCCTGCCTGCCGGATCTGCTTCTCCTTCACATCAGACCCGAAACTGCCCCAAACCGTGCCCGCTAGCGCAGAGGCAATGTCCTGCGACAGGCCCAGCGCCTTGCAGACTTCGCGCACAGCCGAGCGTGGCCGGTAAGAGATCACTGTCGCCGTCAGCGCCGCCTTGTGACGGCCATAGCGGCGATAGACATACTGGATGACTTCCTCGCGCCGCTCATGCTCGAAATCGACATCGATATCTGGTGGCTCGCGCCTTTCCTTGGTCAGGAAGCGCTCAAAGAGGAGGCGCGTCACAGACGGGTCGACGCTGGTAATGCCGAGGCAGTAACAGACCGCCGAATTGGCTGCAGAGCCGCGACCCTGGCAGAGGATGCCCTGCTTTCTGGCCCAGGCGACGATGTCATGGACCGTCAGGAAGTAGGGCGCGTAGTTAAGCTCCCCGATCAGGGTCAGCTCTTTTCGGATGGCTTTTTTTACACCCTCTGGAACACCATCAGGATACCGCCAGGATGCACCGTCCCAGGCCAGTGTTTCGATATGCTCCTGAGGTGTTTTGCCGGGCGGCACAGGCTCATCGGGATACTCATAGGCAAGCTCATCGAGCGAGAACTTGCACCGCTCTGCAATCTCAACTGTCCTGCGAAGGGCAGGCTCAAACCCCCTGAAAAGGCGTGCCATTTCTTCTGCGGGCTTCAAGTGCCGCTCAGCATTTGCCTCCAGCCGGAAGCCCGCTTCATCCACGGTGCAATGCTCGCGGATACAGGTCACGACATCCTGCAGCGGACGGCGCTCGGCAGCGTGATAGAGAACATCATTCACCGCCACAATCGGCACCCCGCCAGCCTTGAATCCAAGGTCTGCGAGGCGGGCGATCCGCTCGCGGTTCTGACCCTGAAACCCATAGCGGGCACCGAGATAGAGCCGGTCACCCCACTGGGCGCGCAGCCATTCAAGCCGCAGCCTGTAAGTCTCATCGGGGCGGGGCGGCGGCATGGCGATGAAGACCTGTCCCTCAGCGTGGGCAATCACATCTTCCAGCGTGATATGGCAGTCGCCTTTCTCCGCCCGCAGTTTTCCTTCGGACAGCAGCCGGGAAAGACGGCCATAGGCGTCCCTGTCCTGCGGATAGGCGATAAGGTCGAACCCGTCTGTCGTGATAAGGCGCGCACCGACCAGAAGGCGCATCTCATAGTCTTTTGCCGCAAGATGGGCGCGCACGACGCCCGCGAGAGTGTTGCGGTCAGCCACCCCGATGGCGTGAAGCCCAAGCCCCTTTGCCTGCGCGACCAGCTCTTCGGGATGGCTTGCCCCCCGCAGGAAAGAGAAATTCGTGGTGACGGCGAGTTCGGCATATACGGTCATGCGAACAGCCCATGCATGAACCAGAGCGGCGCGCCGCCACGCCCATCCTCATAGAGGCCTTGCCGGAACAGCCAGAAGCGGCGGCCCTCATCATCCTCGATCCGGTAATAGTCCCGTGCCCGCGGCAGGTTGGAGACAGGTTCGCCCGGGTCGGCAGCTTCAAGTTCTGCCCGGATCTTTGCAATCAGCGCCGCATCCGCGCGCGGGTCGAGCTTGGGCTTCAGCCATTTGCGGTCAATGCCTTCAGGGCTGACAGAGGGCGGCGGCGGAGCCGTCCATGTCCACCACTCAGGCGCAAGCCGTTCTGGCCCGTCAGCCCGCGTTACGGCATGCGGCACGCGCCGCCAGATAAAGCGCAAGGGCGGCCCATCGGGCACTTCGGCGAGGACTTTTATCTCCTCAGGCGGGTCTATCAGGCGGATCGGTCTTGGCCCGTGGTCGGCAGGGGCGATGGCAGGGGCTGGCAGCTCACCATCAAAGCCTGCCTTGCGCTCTGCCTGCTCCGGCAAATGGCTCTCATGCGCCTCAGTGACTTTCACAGTGCCTTCGCCGAGCTTGGCGGTAATCCTGTCTGCGAGGGCAGAGAGGAGGACAGGGTCTGTGTCGCTGGCGGCAAGGTCACCGGAAAGCGCGGGCGCGCTGATATCCATCGGCCCGGTCCGTCTTGCCTCCAGCATCAGAAGATCAATGCCAAAGCCGGGGTCGATCTGGTCCAGCTTTTCCGAAAAGAGCCGCAGGATATGCTTTGGCGTGCGCACGGGCCGGGCAAGCGTGACCGACACAGAGCTCACCTCACCATCGGCGCGAAAGGCGTGAAAGGCAAAGGCGCGCGCGCCCTGCCCAAGCCCGGTCAGCTTCACACAAAGCTCATCTGCCAGCTGTTCAAGCCCGCTCTGGACGCCTTCGGTTGCGAGCAATGGCTCCGGGCAGGGCAGGCGGGTGATATGCGAGGGGGCTTCGGTCAGCGGCGTGAGCGGTTCGCGGCGAAGGCCAAGCGCCTGATCGAGCCGCAGGAGGACCGCATCACCTGCCGCGCGTGACTGGAAACGCCGTCCCAGCGCCTTGCGATCAATTCCGTAAAGCTGGCCGATCCGGCGAAGGCCAAACCGCTTGAGCAGGGTCTCGGCCTCTTGCGACAGGCGCAGCGCACTGATGGGAAGCTCAGCAAGGCCTGCGGCTTCCTCGCCATCGGCAAGGATGTGTCCCGGCCAGTCGCGCGCGAGAGCGCTGGCCGCCCCCGGCGTACTGGCAAGGCCGAGCCGGTGGGGGATGGCATTCTTCTCAAGCAGGGCGGCCACAGTCTCCATCATGGCTTCTTCTCCGCCATGAAGATGGTCGCAGCCCGTGGTCTCGATCATCAGCCCGTCATCGCCGTCAATGGCAACGATAGGGGAAAGGCGCACCATCCAGTCGCCAATCCGCTCCAGCGCAGCGCGGTCAGCCTCACGGTCGATATCCTCATGCAGGAGGTCCGGGCAGCGGGCGCGCGCATCGGTAAAGCCGAGGCCTGCCGATATGCCAAGCGCGCGCGCAGAGGCATTGGCCGCCGCAACGCGCAGGCCATGGCCGCCATCCTCGACGAGGACGAAGGGTTTGCGGGCCGGTTCAGCCGGTTTTTCGCCGGGGCGGGTCCTGGCTGAGGCCGATGTCGGCTGGCGCCGCGCGCGGCGCAGGCGCGTGAGCGGCCAGCCCGGAAACCACACGGAGAGATAGCGTTTCATGGTCGAGCTCGATGTTGAACACGCGCCCCGCCATTTGCGGAGCTTGCCTGGACTTCTCCAGGACGGCCTGCCAGCGGCTGGCGCCCGGAGCGCGGGCATCGAAGGCATTGGGCCCCGATGGCCGCGAAGCGACCCGCCAACGGGCGGTCGCCGCGCTTGTCCCCTCCCGCCGCCAGGGCAATAGAAGGATAAGCGGAATGCCATGCCGGCTGGCGGCGAGCGTCAGGCGGCGAGAGGCGGTAAAGTCCAGCGTCTCGATTTCAGCGATGACAAGCCCGACAGCGCCTGACGAGATGGCTTCTTCGCTGGCCCAGAGGGCATCGCTCGCCTTCCGGGTCTGCACAGACAGAAGGCCGGCCGGACACTGGGTGAGGCTGGAAAGACCGGCATGGAGAAGATCACCATGCTCACGCGCAAGGCCGAACTGACGAACCCAGAAGACCGCGCCTGCGGGCGGGCGCGCTGCAGCCAAGGCAAAGCCTGTCATGGCGGCCATGTCGCCATGACGCGCTTCGCAGATCTCATGCACGCCCTCACGGCCAAGGTTGAGCGGAAAGCTCTGGTCTGGCTTTCTGCGCGTATCACCAAGCCGGAAGACGCCGGGAATATCGAGGGCTCTGGACTTCATATGTTCTTATTTTGTTCTGGAGCAAAAGAGTCAAGCTCACCCGTCTTCATGGGGGATAGAGCTTGTGAATTTCGCATCTCTCAAACACGTCCGAACGGCCAGGCGTTGCCAGCCTGCCGGAAACTATGGTCTCTTCCCTGAAAGGGAGGCGTCACATCAGATGGCGGACACACAAGAGAACATCGAAAACACGACTGTCTGGACAAACTGGTCAGGCAATCAGGTCGCGCAGCCAGCACAGGTGGTCGAGCCTGCCGATGCTGATCAGCTGCAGGCCCTTCTGAAAACTGCGCCCGGTCCGGTGCGCGTGGTTGGCGCGGGACACTCCTTTACACCGCTTGCCTGCACGGATGGGACACTGGTCCGGCTCGACCGGATGGGCCTCGTCCATTCTGCCGACAGCGAGAAGAAAGCCGCCTGGGTCAATGCCGGTGCGCGCCTCAAGGATCTCTCGCCTGCGCTAGGAGCCCATGGCCTCGCTTTCAGAAATCTTGGCGACATCAACGCCCAGTCGCTCGCCGGGGCGACCTCCACGGCGACCCATGGCACGGGCGAGACATTGGCTTGCCTCTCTGCTGAAACGCGAGCCTTCAGGCTGCTGACCGCTGGCGGGGATCTCCTCACTGTTTCAAACGACGAAGACCGGGACGTGTTCGAGGCCTGCCGTGTCTCGCTCGGCGCCATTGGTATCCTCATCGAAGCCGAAATCCAGCTGGTCGCGCCCTACAACCTCCACCGGCGCACCTGGGCCGAGCCGCTTGGTGAGATCCTGTCGGCGGCAAGGACGCGCTGGCAGTCGCTCAGGAATTACGAGTTCTTCTACATCCCGTTCTCCGGCTACGGCATCTCGATTGCGCATGAAGAGACAGACGCCCCTGCCACGCCGCGCCCTGAAAGCGATGATGATGATGCTGTCCTCGGCCTCAAGCGCGCACGTGACTATGCCGGGGGCGATGCGCCCTCGCGCCGTGACTATCTTGCCGGCGCATTTGCCCGGTTTGAAGGCGAGGATGTTGTCGGAAATAGCTGGCAGCTGCTGGCCAGTGAACGCAACGTCCCCTTCAACGAAATGGAATATCACCTGCCGCAAGAGACAGCGCTCGACGCGCTTGATGAGGTGATCACCTATATCGAGCGTGAGCGCCCTGATGTCTTCTTTCCCATTGAGGTACGCAAGACCGCTGGCGACGATATCTGGCTGAGCCCATTCAGCGGCGCTGGCCGCATCTCTGTCGCGGTGCATGCCTTCGCTGAAGATGAGTATGACTTCTTCTTCTCGCACATAGAGCCCATCTTCCGGCGCGCGGGCGGCCGGCCTCATTGGGGCAAGCTGCACAGCCTTCGCTACCGGGATCTTCGCGACCTCTATCCGCTCTTCGAGCGCTTCTGCGACGTCCGCCGCAGGATGGACCCGGACGGGCGCTTCATGACGCCTTACCTTCGAACCCTTTTCGAGCCGGAGGCGTGATGCCTCTCACCGCCGACTATTTCGCAAAGCTGCAGGCCGCACTCGTTGAGGCCGGCATTGCCCAACCGACACTCATTATCGACCGGAAGCGTCTCGACGCGAACATCGAGACCTTCAGAAGCCATCTGCCGCCCGGCATGGCCTATCGCATCGTCGCAAAGTCGTTGCCCAGCCTGCCGCTGCTTGAGCACATCCGGCAGAAGACCGGCACCGACCGGATGATGACCTTCAATCTCGACATGCTGCTTGAGATTGCCCGCGCCATGCCGGACGTGAACCAGCTGCTGGGCAAGCCAATGCCCGTCGCCGCAGCGCGCGCTTTCTACCGCGATGCGCCGCCGGAGGCGAAAGTTCAATGGCTGATCGATACGCCTGAGCGGCTTGATCAGTATCTCGCGCTGGCAGCTGAGCTTTCCGTACATCTCGACATCGTGTTCGAAATCGATGTCGGCCTCCATCGCGGCGGTTTTCCTGCAGATGAGAGCCTCAAGCGTGCCTGGCAGAAGCTGGAAGCCTCCAACAGTGCAAGTTTCATCGGACTGATGGGGTATGAGCCGCACATTGCCAAGATGCCGGAAAAGCATGGCCTCCGCGAGAAAGCCAAAGCCCATGCCCGCGAAGTCTATGAGGCCGCAAAGACGCTGACTGGATGCAATGAGCGGGACGAGCGCGGCCTGACGCTCAACACGGCCGGCAGCCCGACTTACCGCCTCTACACCGACACCAGCATGGCGAATGAGGTTTCTGCCGGTTCAGTTCTGGTCAAGCCGACGGACTTCGATACCGACCTTCTTGAAGACCACCTTCCGGCAACCTTCATCGCCGCCCCCGCACTCAAGGTTCTGGACGGGATCAATGTCGCCGGTTTCGACTTCCTCGAGGGGCGCGAGCCGGAGATGCCAGAAGGGCATTCCAAGACGATCTACACATTCGGCGGCAACTGGATGGCAAGGCCCGTCTGGCCTGAAGGCATCCTCGTCAATGAAAAGTATGGCCGCTCAAGCAATCAGCAGATGCTGACCGCGCCCGGGGATGTAGCGCTCAAACCAGACGATTTCGTCTTCTTCCGACCCACACAGTCAGAAGCGGTCTTCCTGCAATTTGGCGACATCGCTTTGGTCGAGGACGGCAAAGTCGTGGAGCGCTGGCCCGTCTTCAAAGCCTCGGCCTGAGCTATCGATTTTTTGCAACCTTCCTGCCCATGGCCCGGGCAATAATCACCCGCGGGACAGCATTTCCGCTTTCCCGTTCGCGAAACCTCAACATGTGGTCTAGAGAAGAGGGGCGATACAGTAAGGCAGTTTCTTCATGGCTATTCTCGCCAGCATCTATCACCTCACCCATTACAAATATGACCGGCCGGTCACGCTGGGGCCGCAGATCATCCGCTTGCGTCCAGCGCCGCAATCGCGCACCCGGATTGTGTCGCACAGCCTGAAAGTCTCGCCTTCCAAGCATTTTGTGAACCACCAGCAGGACCCTTACGGCAACTGGCTTGCGCGGTTCGTCTTCCCGGAGCCGGTGCGTGAGCTGAAAGTCGAAGTCGACCTTGTCGCCGACATGACGGTCTACAACCCGTTCGATTTCTTCGTTGAGGAGCGGGCCGAGACCTGGCCGTTCGAATATTCCGAGGAATATGCGCCGGACCTCGAAATCTACCGTCGGCCGGACCGGCTAACGCCGCTACTGAAAGCCTTTCTCGACACCATCCCCGAAGACCCGATGAACACAGTCGACTTCCTCGTCGATGTGAACCGGCGGGTTGAAAAGGTCGTCGACTATATCGTCCGGCTCGAGCCCGGCGTGCAGACACCTGAAGTGACCCTTCGCAAGGGCTCTGGCTCCTGCCGGGACTCCTCATGGCTGCTGGTGCAGGTGCTGCGCCGGCTCGGCTTTGCCGCACGCTTTGTCTCTGGCTATCTCATCCAGCTGAAGCCTGACCTTGTCGCGCTGGACGGGCCGGCGGGGACCGATCATGACTTTACCGACCTGCATGCCTGGGTCGAAGCCTATATACCGGGCGCTGGCTGGGTCGGCCTCGACCCGACCTCTGGCCTGCTGACCGGCGAAAGCCACATTCCGCTGGCCGCAACGCCGCACTATCAGAACGCCGCGCCCATCTCTGGCGGGTTCAGCGGTGACCCTGAGACGGAAACCACGTTCGACTTCGACATGAAGATCAACCGTGTGGCCGAACATCCGCGCATCACCAAACCCTTTTCTGATGAGAGTTGGTCGGACCTCGATGCGCTCGGCAAGAAGGTCGATGCTGTCCTCGAGGACGAAGACGTGCGCCTCACCATGGGCGGTGAGCCGACCTTTGTCTCCATCGATGATTTTGAAAGCGCCGAATGGAATACCGCCGCCGTCGGCCCGACCAAACGCGCGCTTGCTGACCAGCTGATCCGCAGGCTGCGCGACCGGTTCGCGCCTGGCGGCATGCTGCATTACGGGCAGGGCAAATGGTATCCGGGCGAAAGCCTGCCGCGCTGGACCTTCTCTCTCTACTGGCGCGGCGACCGCAAGCCGGTCTGGCGGGACGCTGACCTCATCGCCCATGAAGGCGAAGACACCGGCGCGACGGCGGAAGACGCCCGCAAGATGACCGAAGCGATGGCCGACGAGCTCGGGCTCCCGGACGAAATGGTGCAGCCGGCTTATGAGGACCCGGCAGAGTGGATCCTCCGCGAAGGCCGCCTGCCTGACAATGTCACGCCCGAAAACTCCAAGCTGAAAGACCCTGAAGAACGCCAGCGTATCGCCAAGGTGTTCGAGCGCGGCCTGACAGAGCCGGTGGCGTTCGTCCTGCCGGTCCAGCGCTGGCAGGCAAAGGCGGCAACATCGCGCTGGCGCAGCGAGAAATGGTCATTCCGGCGCGGCAAGCTCTTCCTCGTGCCGGGCGACAGCGCGGCAGGTTACCGCCTGCCACTGGAGTCGCTTCCTCATCTCGCCCCGTCCGCCTATCCATACATGCACGTCACCGATCCGGCAGAGCCACGCGGGCCGCTGCCAGAGTACTCGATTGATGAGGCGGTCGAGCAGCGCAACGTGCCCGCCGATGCCCGCCAGAATGTCTCCAGCCGCACCGAAGCGGCTAAGGGGCAGGATGTCCGCCAGCAGCAGATGACCCCGCAGGAGGGCGCAAGCGTGCGAACTGCCCTCAGCGTCGAGGCCCGTGATGGTCATCTCTGCGTCTTCATCCCGCCGACCGAAGCGCTTGAGGATTATCTTGAGCTGGTCGCGACGGCTGAAAAGGCGGCAAAGGCCGTCGGCAAGCCTGTCCATATCGAGGGCTACGCCCCACCATCCGATGAGCGCCTGAACGTGATCCGCGTGGCGCCCGATCCGGGTGTCATTGAGGTGAACATTCACCCTGCCCACAATTGGGAAGAGTGCGTCGCGACGACTGAGGCAATCTACGAAGAGGCGCGCCAGACGCGTCTTGGCACAGACAAGTTCATGATCGATGGCCGTCATACCGGCACGGGCGGCGGCAACCACGTCGTCGTCGGCGGCGCGAATGTGAATGACAGCCCGTTCCTGCGCCGGCCAGACCTTCTGAAAAGCCTTATCCTTCACTGGCAGAGGCATCCGAGCCTTTCGTACCTTTTCTCCGGCCTGTTTGTCGGCCCGACCAGTCAGGCACCGCGCATCGATGAAGCGCGCAATGACACGCTTTACGAGCTTGAGATTGCGCTCTCGCAGATACCCGCGCCGGGGCAGGGGAACATACCGCCATGGCTGATCGACCGGCTGCTGCGCAATGCGCTGATCGATGTGACGGGCAACACGCACCGCACCGAAATCTGTATCGACAAGCTCTTCTCGCCCGATGGGCCGACAGGGCGTCTGGGCCTCGTTGAGTTCCGAGCATTCGAAATGCCGCCAAATGCGCGCATGAGCCTTGCCCAGCAATTGCTAATCCGTGCCCTGATTGCCCGCTTCTGGCAGAACCCTGTCGAGGGCACGCCTGTGCGCTGGGGCACGCGCCTGCATGACCGTTTCATGCTGCCGGAATTTGTCTGGCAGGACTTCATGGAAGTGCTCGCCGACCTCAAGGCGCATGGCTTCGATCTCAAATCAGAATGGTATGAAGCCCAGTTCGAGTTCCGCTTCCCGTTCTGCGGGGAGGTCACTTACGAAGGCACCACGCTGGAGCTTCGTCAGGCGATCGAGCCGTGGCATGTCCTCGGTGAAACAGGAGCGATTGGTGGTACTGTTCGGTATACGGACAGTTCGGCAGAGCGCCTTCAGGTCAAGCTGCTGTCGGGGGCGCCCGGCCGGTTTGCCGTGACCTGTAATGGGCGGCGCATGCCGCTGACCCAGTCGGCTGGTAGCGCAAGCGAAGTCGCCGGCGTGCGCTACAAGGCATGGGCGCCGCCTGAGTCGCTTCATCCAACCTTGCCGGTAAACACGCCGCTCACCTTCGATATCTTCGATACCTGGAGCGGGCATGCGGTTGGCGGCTGCGTCTATCATGTCGCCCATCCGGGCGGCCGCAATTATGAGACCTTCCCCGTCAATTCGAACGAGGCAGAAGCCCGAAGGCTCGCCCGGTTCGAGCCGCAGGGGCATAAGCCGGGGAGCTATATGCCAGAGGCCGAAAGGGTGCATCCGGAGTTTCCGCTGACCCTCGACCTTCGCAGGCCTCAGGGCGTCTAGACCATGCCCCGGCTCCGGAAGGCAGCAGAAGAAACACTCTTCCGTCTGCTGGCACACTACAAGCCTGTGCCCGGTGTTCCGGACGAGCTGCTGGACAGCGAGGGCCGCGTCCGTCCTGTCTGGCAGAGCTTTATCTCGCACCTGTCAGAACAAGACCCGCAAACGCTGCGACAGATGTTTTCACGTGGCGACGCATACCTGCGAAACTCTGGCGTCTTCTTGCGTCAGTATACAGAGGATAAGGCAACAGAGCGCCCTTGGCCGCTCAGCCATATGCCTGTTCTGATCGATGCGAAGGAATGGGAGCAGATAGCCGGCTCACTGAAGCAACGCGCCGATCTGCTTGAGGCCGTGGTGGCTGACCTTTACGGGCCCAACCAGCTCGTCGCGGATGCGGCCTTACCGGGCCAACTCATCGCGCAGAGTTCGGAATGGATCCGCCCACTGGTCGGTGTGAAGCCGCGCGGCGGTCATCATCTCAACTTCGTCGCCTTTGAGATCAGCCGCGGGCCAGACGGGACATGGTGGGTCCTCAATGACAGGACGCAGGCACCATCTGGCGCAGGCTATGCGCTCGAAACCCGTGTTGCGACGTCGCGTATCTTCGCCGAGCATTATGCCGACGCCAAGGTTCATCGCCTGTCTGGCTTCTTCTCAGAGTTTCGCACCGCGCTGCTCAACATGCGCACTTCGCAGGACGCACATGTTGCCATACTGACGCCCGGACCGTTCAGCGAGACCTATTTCGAGCAATCCTATATCGCACGCTATCTCGGTCTGCTCCTGGTTGAAGGCGAAGATCTCACCATCCAGCAGGGTAAAGTCTTTGTGCGGACGGTTTCGGGCCTGCAGCCCGTCGACGTCCTCTGGCGCAGGCTGGACACGCTTTACGCCGATCCGCTTGAGCTTGATGAGGCATCGCAGATCGGTACGGCAGGCCTCATCGGGGCCGTGCGCCGGGGCAATGTCTCGGTCGTAAACGCGCTTGGCGCTGGCATACTTGAATCGCGCGCCTTGCTGGCCTTCCTGCCGCGCATCTCCAGACGGCTCGCAGGCAAGCCGCTCGAAATGCCGAATATCGCAACCTGGTGGTGCGGCCAGCCAGCTGAGCGCGATCATGTCGTCTCAAAGCTTGAGAACATGCTGATCGCCCCGGCGCTCTCGACGCGCCAGATGTTCGACCCTGACGAGTCGGCCATCATGGGCAGCCAGCTGCGCAAGCAGGGCGTCGATTTTGCCAAACGGTTGATCGATACCGAAGGCGAACTTCTGGTCGGGCAGGAGACGGTGTCCTTCTCGACTTCGCCAGCCTGGGTAGACGGCGCACTCGTCCCGCGCCCGATGAGCCTGCGCGTCTTCATGGTCCGCACAGCAGACGGCTGGTGCGTGATGCCGGGCGGGTTTGCGCGTATCGGGACAGAGATCAATACAAACGTCTTCAGCATGCAGGCCGGCAGCTCGGTCGCTGATGTCTGGATCGTCAGCGACAAGCCGGTTGATACCGTCACACGCCTCGCCAGCGGGCAGGCGAGGGCACCGCGCGCGAAGCAGGGCGCGCTGCCCAGCAAGGCCGCTGAGAACCTCTACTGGCTCGCCCGATACATGGAACGCGCAGAAGGCTTCACCCGCCTCAACCGCGCGCGCCATGAACGGCTCGCCGAGGCAACCTCGCCGCAATCGCCGCTTCTCCTTCACCTGACGCGCTATGGATCCTTCATCGGCTTGGACACTCAGTCCTCCATTCCGCCAGCGCTCGAAGGCACGATCCGCTCGGCTCTGCGCGCCGCTGAAGGTGTACGTGACCGGCTCTCGCCCGATGGCTGGGCTGCCATGAACCAGCTCAGTGACCGGCTGGATGATGCCCTCTCGCGCAATGTGGCGCCGGGCGATGGCGCAGCGCGCGAGATGGGCGTGCTCCTGCGCCAGTCCAGCGCCTTCACAGGCCTGTTGCAGGACAATATGTATCGCTTCACCGAGTGGCGCTTCCTCAGCCTTGGCCGCTCCATCGAACGCCTCATGGCGCTTTCTTCGGCGCTCGCAAGCTTCCTCGCCGAAGATGCCCCGCTCGGCAGTCTCGACCTCGCGCTGGAATATGCCGACAGCTCCATTTCGCACCGCCGCAGATACGGCTTTCAGGCGAGCGCGCCGTCGGTTGCCGAACTCACCGCCCTCGACGAGCTCAATCCGCGGTCTCTCATCTTCCACCTGGTCGAGCTTGAGACCCATATGCGCCCGCTTGCAGACCTGATGAAGTCGTCCGGCAGCGAGGAATTGCTGGCCGATTGCACAGCGCTGCGGGAAACGTTCGAGGCGCTCGCGCCAGAGGATATCGACCCGGACTACCTCGTCGGCTTCCGCAACAAGGTCGCGGCGATATCCGACAATCTCACCCGCATATTCATGAGCTGAAGGCGCCCCATGCTCTATGATCTCAAACTCAGCATTTCCTACCGCTATGGCGGCATGGTGCTAACCGGCCGCCATCTTCTCCACCTCTGGCCGCTGGACCTGCCGGGCGTGCAGTCAGTATCAGGCCAGACCCTGACGGTGACGCCTGAGCCAGCCGAGCGTAGCGGCTTCCGGGACTTTTTCGGCAACTGGACCAGCGAGGTCGTCTTCGCAGAGGCCCATCAGCGCTTTGAGGCGAGCCTTACCGCCCGCGTCGAGCGCCACAAACAGCCAGCCCCGCAGGCGGTCTCTGCAAACCTAGAAACGATGCCGGATATTCTTAGCGGGATCAAAAGCCTCGCTGCAGACTCTCCGCTTCACTTCCTCGGCACCACGCCGCGCGTACGGCCCAATCTCGTCCTGCAGGACTATGTCCGCGACCTTGTCCCGCTCGATGCCTCCACCCGCCATGTCGTGCACAGGCTGGGGGAGCGCCTGCATGAAGAAATGACGTTTGATCCGTCTGCGACCTCTGTCGATACGCGCCACGAAGACGCCTTCGCCGCGCGCAAGGGCGTCTGCCAGGATTTCAGCCACATCATGATAGCGGCGCTGCGCAGCATCGGCATTCCTGCAGGCTATGTCAGCGGTTGCCTTCGGACAGAGCCACCGCCCGGAAAGCCGCGTCTCGAAGGGGCGGATGCCATGCATGCATGGGTACGGGCCTGGTGCGGACCAGAGCTTGGCTGGATCGAGTACGACCCCACCAATGCCTGCGAGGTCGCGACCAACCATATCGTGATCGCCTATGGCCGCGACTATTCGGACGTATCTCCCGTGAAAGGCGTGCTGAAGTCCGCCTCAGGGCAGGCAGGCTCACAGGCCGTCGATGTCGTCCCGCTCGAAGAAGAGATCCCGGGCTAGATTCATGGTTAAGCGGACCCGTGAAATGGCGCCTTTGCCTTTGCGGAAGGTTTAAGCCCCGGCACGCTATTTTCGGTGGCGAATAGCTGTCTGGGAGGTTCGCCTCGTGAAAATGTCTCCAATCGTCTCGCTCGTCCTGTCGCTCGTGTTTGGCGGCGCCGCCGTCCTCGGTGCGCGCCTCTGGCTTGGCGGCGACAAGGATCCAGCACCGGCCGAAATGACCGAAGTGCAGCCGGTCGTTATCGAGACCCGCGATGTGCTCGTCGCCGTGCGCGACATCCCGCGCGGCGTGACGCTCGACCCGGCCTGGTTCGAGACAGAAGCAATCCCTGTCACCGATGTCCCCCGCGGCGCTTTCGAAACGCGAGGCGACCTCGAAGAGACGGGGCTGGAGCGCCCGACCCTGATCGAGATCGGCAGCGGCGAAATCCTGTCAGAGAAGATGCTGCTCGCAGTCGGCATGCGCGCCTCGCTCTCATCAAAGATCCGCCCCGGCATGCGCGCCTATACGATCCAGATGAATGACGTTGCGGGCGTGGCCGGCTTCGTCCTGCCGGGCGACATGGTGGACATCATCTTCATGGCCAATGATGGCGCAGCCCTCGTTGACGACCAGCCCGTGCGCGCGGGCGGGGCCAGCGCCGAAGTCTTGCTTCAGAATGTTGAAGTCATGGCGCTCGACCTTAACGACGATGTCGCCGGAAATGACCCGTCGCCATTCCGCACGGCAACGCTCGCCGTTACGCTTGAACAGGCCCAGACGCTCTCCGTCGCAGGCAAGTCCGGTACGCTGTCGCTGGCGCTTCGCGGCAGTGCGGACGATGCTTATGAGATGGCCGAAGCCGTGCGCCTGCGCTCCCCAGCGCCCGCGCCGCGCCAGGTCGCAGCAGCGCCGCAGCCAGCTGCCCCCCGTGCGCCGTCTGGCACGCAGGTCGCCATCATCATGGGCGATCAGGAATCCATGGTCCGGGTCCCGTCCAGCCAGTAATCCGGCGGCGATTTTCCGCGCCCGACAGCCTATCTTGCGCTAGATCCAGCTTTCGCGTTTCATATGAGGCGCGACAAGCTGGATTTGCGCATGAGCGTCACACTCATCATTCTTCTCTGCCTTGGGGGCGTCCTGCTTGTCGCTGTCGTCAACGTAGCTTGGGCGGCGGAGAGGCGTATAGTCCAACCAGTTTCCGGTGACGTGACCGACGTGCGCAATCAACCGACCGAGATACAGCCGACAACGCCAACCCGCACGCCGGCCATGTCTCTAGGTGAGCCCGTTCTCACCCACCCATCCACGCCTTTGCCTGCAGAGGTTTCAGAAACTCTGGAGGCAGAGTGCGCGCCGATTGCGGCGACGGTGCAGGTCACGGCTTCTGCTTCGGGGGCAGGGCGGTTCACCTATGTTCAGTATACCGAAATCATGGTCGTACGCCGTCGGGGCTGAACAGCCCGGCTAAGATGCGGCGGGCTTAGGACGTAGCCGCCATCACTTCCATCATGCGCACCACGGCAGGCAGCATGAGCACCGTCAGAAGCGACGGAAACACGAAGAGGATCAGCGGCACGACCAGCTTGGCCGGAAGCGCCAGCGCCTTCTCCTCTGCATAGAGCATCCGCTTTTCGCGCATGTCGGTTGCAAAGACGCGCAGTGTTTCACCCACGCTTGTGCCGAGCTCTTCGGACTGGCGCAGCATGGTGGCGAGCGCGCGTGCCTCATCAAGACCGAGGCGGTCTGCGAAGTTCTTCCAGGCTTCAGTGCGTGCCCGGCCGGCGCGCGTCTCGAGGTTCATGATCTTCAAATGGTCAGCTAGGTTCGGATAACGCTGCGCCAGTTCTTCGGACACGCGCTGCACTGCGCCGTCGAGGCTGAGGCCGGCCTCAACGCAGGCCACCATCAAGTCCATCATGTCCGGAAAGCCTTCGCGGTACTGGTCCTGTAGCCGCGAGAGCTTTTTATCCAGTATGAAGGAGGGCGCGACAAAGCTGATGACGGCCAGGCCGCCTGAGGCGAGCATCAGCCCATTGCCGGGCAGCATATCGCCATAGAGCGGCCAGGTTGCGAGCAGCAGGAGTTGCGGCACTATCAGCGCGATGAAACGGATGCCGATGAAGAGGTAGGGGGCAGCCTTCGAGTAATACCCCGCCTTGAACAGGCGCGCGCGCAGCTTGCTCAGCGCTTCCGAATTCGGGTCGGAAAAGCGACGTCCGATCTTCTCGATCACCTGGTCGCGTTTCTGGCTGGCGCTCTGGGACTGCGCACGAACGCGCCGCGCCGTATCGCTCTCCAGCCGCTGCGCCATCTTCTTCTTGGCTTTCAGGCCGCGGATCAGTTTCACCGCAAGAACCGCAAGCGCAGCCACCGTCACAATGGTCAGGATGGCGACGAGCGCGAGATTCGAGTTCTGGAGAAGGCTGATCGGCATCATTCTCTCAGACCTTGAAACTGATCATCTTGCGCATGACGAGATTGCCGATCACCATCCAGACAAGGCAGCCGCCGAGACCATACTGGACGATCTTTTCATTGATGACGCTGCCATAGAAGTGCGGCGTCAGCATGTGCATCGCGCCCATCACGATGAAAGGCGCAGAAGTCAGGATCAGCGCTGATGCGCGGCCTTCGGATGAGGCCGCCTTGATCTTGAGGCGCATCTTCTGGCGTGCACGGACGGTCGACGCGTTGACCTTCAGCAAGCTGGCCAGATTACCCCCGGTGCGCGCCTGCAGGCGCACAGTGGCGGCGAAGAGTTCGACATCTGGCTGTTGGGTGCGCTCAGCCAGCTTCTTCACAGCTTCTTCGAGGCTTGAGCCATAGGCGATCTCATCGGCGGCCATGCCGAATTCGGACCCGATCGGGTCCGGCATTTCACGCCCCACCAGTGAGACTGCCGTCGGCACCGGGTGACCGGCTTCGAGGCTACGGACGATAATCTCAAGCGCATCGGGCAATTGCTCACCCAGCTGGCGGTCGCGCGCCGCGGCTTTCATCTTGAGGAAAAAGATCGGCAGAACCGTGGATGCGAGAACACCCGCCACAGGTGTCAGCATCAGATTGGCGGTGAAATAGAAGGTCGCCGCTGCTGCAACGACGCCGACAGCGAGCGCGATCATCGACCAGGTGAGGGGATCATAAGCGAGGCCGGAGCGGGTCACGAGGTCGTTGAACCAGCGAAGCGACAGGCGGCCATTGCCGTCCTTGTCCTGTCCGCGCTGGCGACGAAGCTCAATGATGAGGTCAGCAACGCTCGCCTGCTTTTCCTGCACGCGCAGGCGCCGGTTCAGCCGCGTTTTCTCAACCGCGCCCTGTCCAAAACCGAGGACCGACTGGGCGGCGAGAAAGGCTGAAGCGAAGGCCAGCACATAGATGACGACCGAAGTCTCCATCTATTTCCCCGGCACTTCGAGAAGTGGCTTCGACGGGTCGAAATACTCCATGGGCAGGTGCACGCCGCGCCGTTGCATCTCATCGAGGCATTTCGGGCGAAGGCCCGTGGCGCGGAACTCGCCGATCACGGTGCCATCCTCTCCGGTGCGAAGGCGGTTGAACAAGAAGATGTCCTGCATCTGGATGATGTCACCTTCCATGCCCGTCACTTCGGTCACATGGGTGATGCGGCGCGAGCCATCCGACAGGCGCTGGGCCTGGATGATGATGCCGATAGCCGAAGAGATCTGCCCACGGACAGCTTCGGACGAGATGCGCAGGCCGCCCATGGCCACCATCTGCTCAAGACGGCTGATCGCCTCGCGCGGATTGTTGGCGTGGATCGTCGCCATGGAGCCTTCATGGCCCGTATTCATGGCTTGCAGCATGTCGAAGGCTTCTTCGGAACGCACCTCGCCAAGGATCACCCGGTCAGGACGCATACGCAGCGCGTTCTTCACCAGTTCGCGTTGGCGGATCTCACCCTTGCCTTCAAGGTTGGGCGGGCGCGTTTCCATGCGCGCGACGTGCGGCTGCTGCAGCTGAAGCTCTGCCGCGTCTTCGATCGTGATCAGGCGTTCCTTGTGGCTGATCGCCTTGGAGAGCGCGTTGAGGAGCGTCGTCTTACCAGAGCCCGTACCGCCGGAAATGATGCAGGTGACACGGCATTTCACGGCATTGAACAGGAACTCGGCGACCTCTTTCGGCATCGCGCCAAAGCCGATCAGCTTTTCAAGCGTCAGCGGCTTTTTTGAGAACTTCCGTATGGAAACAAGCGGGCCATCAATCGCGACCGGCTCCACCGCGGCGTTGACGCGCGAGCCGTCCAGAAGACGCGCATCGACGAGCGGCTGGCTTTCATCGACGCGGCGACCAACGGCGGACACGATACGCGAGACGATCCGGCGAAGGTGGGCATTGTCGCGGAACTTGGCTTCTGAAAGCTCAAGCTCACCGCGGCGCTCCACATAGACCTGCTTGGCGCCATTGATGAGGATATCCGAAATCGTCGGGTCTGCGAGAAGCGGCTCCAGCGGGCCGAGACCAGTCATCTCGTGATAGACCGAATCTGCAAAATCCAGCACTTCGGCCTGGTTCATCGGGATGCGCTCATCACGCACGATCTCGGAAACCAGCCGGCCGACCTGCTTCTTCATTTCTGCTTCATCGAGCTTGTCCAGAACCGAGAGGTCCAGCTCATCGATCAGCTTGTTGTGGACGCGCAGCTTGGCTTCGAGCAGGTCGAACGAGGCAGAGCCTGTGCTCTCTTCCGGCTCATCGTCGGCCTCGTTAGCATCATCCGCTGCAAACAGCGGACCCTCGTCTTTTGTCGCCTCATCCGCAGTCGCGTCTGGCACGGCGGTTTCAGGCTCGAGCTTTTCGGCGGCGGAGCTATTGCGAGAGAGAAGGGAGAAACGGGCCATCTAGGCTTTCTTTCTGCTCGGGGGTGACAGGACCATTGGGGCATTGCCTTCTTCGAGAAGGTCGATGAGGCGGCTGATATCCTTGGCGAGGCGATTACCGGGCTTGGCTTCGCTGACCGCCTGGCCGAAGTTCACGGCGGCGAGTGCTGCTTCCCATTCCGACGAGATGGTCGCGAAGACGGGGCGGCCGATAGCTTCCTCGGCCTGCGACACGGTAACGGTGCCGCCAAACAGCTTCTTGGACATCCGGTTCAGCACGATGCGCGGCTGGACGATGCCTTCTGAGGCGTCTTCGAGGTCCTCGGCGCGGTTGCGCGCGGCATGCAGCGCCGGGACGGTCAGCTCGCTCATCACGATGTTTTCGTCAGCACCCGTCACGACAGATGCCATCCAGGGCGAGGGCCAACGCGGCAGATCAACGATCACATGATCATAGAGGCTGCAGGCAACCTCGAGCATCTTGAGGATCGATTCCGGTTTGATCGCATTCCACAGCCGGTGTGAGCGCGGCGCGGCAAGAAGGTCGATGCCATTCTTGTGGTGCGTGATGAAGGCCTGAAGAAGCGCCTCATCAATGCGGTCCGCAGACTGTGTCAGCGCGCTCTGATTGAGGTTCGCCGGGCAGTTCAGATAGGACGCACACGCCCCATCGAAAAAGTCGAGATCAATGAGGCAGACTTTGCTGCGGGTCTCGCGCTGACTGAGCTGATAGGCGATCTCTACGGCCACCAGCGTCGCGCCGGCACCGCCAACTGACGGCGTCACCGTCCAGCATTTGCCGGACGAGCTATCCGCCCCCGAACTGTCCTGCTTGCAGACCAGCTCCAGCGCCTCGATCAGCGAAGTCGGCGCAATCGGCGGGGGCAGCATGTCCCAGCGCTGCAGCGACATCAGCCGCTTCACCGCAAGGATCGGAATATTCTCACCAATCACGATGCCCGGCAGGCTTGGGGCGGTCTCAGAGACGCGGATCAGCAGTTCGACAAGATCGAACGTGCCGGCATTCTCCAGCACAAGCACGCCGCCGCGCTCAGCCTGCGCCGCTTCGAGCGCGGCGTCCGGGCTCGGATGGCTGGTGACAGTGACTGTCGGCAGGTTTGCGGTCGCCGCCACCAGCGCCTCGTGCCCACCGGGCGCGAAGACGTGAAGGCGCACTGGCCCCGTCACCTGAAGCGGTGTGGCGCTCATGCCTACTCGCCTCCCATTCCCGGCACATAGCCAAGATCAGGGCGTGAGGACTGGGCCACAGGCTGGGCTGCCGCCGGAGACGGCGCGCGAAGCGTGCCCGTGCCAGCAGACGCGGCGCTCGGGCCATCATCATAGCTCAGCTCACCCAGCAGCAGGCGCTCTGCTTCCGATGGCATCGGGTTGTTCGTCAGCGGATCGGGGATGCGCGTGCCAGCTGGCGTCGGCAGGACAAGGCGCGGCGTGATGATGATGATCAGCTCTGTCTCATTCTCGCGGAAACGGTTCGAGCGGAACAGCGCGCCAAGCACAGGCACATCGCCCAGCCACGGCGTCTGCACCGAGGTCGTGTCCACCGTGTTCTGGATCAGGCCAGCAATCGCAAAGCTCTCACCATCGGCAAGCTCGATGATCGTATTTGCGCGGCGAACGCTCAGCGCCGGGATCTCGACGCTGGCAAGGCGTACCGAATTGCGCGGATCGAGCTGGCTCACCTCCGGGCTGACCTCGAGGCTCATCTTGTTGTTCGACAGGATGCGAGGCGTGAATTCGAGACTAACACCGAATTCGCGGAACTGGATGCTGATCGTGTCTTCATCGGCCGCAACTGGCACGGGGAATTCACCGCCCGCCAGGAAGCTCGCCGTCTCACCAGAGCGGGCGACGAGGTTCGGTTCGGCCAGCGTGCGGATAACGCCGCGCTCTTCCAGGGCTTCAAGAAAGAAGTCGATATTCACCCCGCCAGACGCACCCAGCAGGCTGAGGATGGATTTCGGCGCGCCGCCGGAGAGAAGCTCAGAGCCGGTCGCGAAGAGGAAATCGCCCGCGCGGCTGACTTCACCGCCAATGCCAAGCTCTTTCACGTCTTCGCGCGAGGCTTCGACGAAGCGCACTTCCAGCATCACCTGCTGCGGGCTGTTCACATCCAGCGCGTCGATCACAGCGTCCGGCGCATAGCTTGCCGCGATCTGCATGATCTCGGCAGCGGTCTCATCATCCGGCACATTCCCGCGCACATGAAGGCGCTGTGCCACCGTGCGCAGATCGAGGCTGATGTCAGGGAAGAGGGCCGCAATGTCACTCTGGATGGCGCCCAGATCATGCTCGACGCGTACATCGATAATCTCGATGAGGTCGCCATCATCATCATAGACGAGGATGTTGGTCGAGCCGATGGTGCGTCCACGGACATAGAGTCGGTTGTCGGATGTCGGCGCAGCGTCAGCAATCTCCGGCTGGGAGATGGCGATACGCGCAAACGGGCGGCCAACGGCGATGGGGGTGGACCGGTTCACGACGACAGTCAGGTCGGTCTGCGACGGACCTGCTGGCGAAGTGGAGGCGTGATGGACAGCGCTGCCAGTCTGGCGCGGCGTCGGCTCAGCGACGGCGCCAGCGGAAAGCCCACAAAACAGGACGGCAACCGAAAAGGCCTGCAAGATGGAGGACGTCATTCTTGACCCTCTTTGCTGCTTACTGGTGCCCGCATTTTGCAGGCGTTCAGTAAGCAGCCCTAAAAGAGAGACTTGAAGTCCGGCTGAAACGCGCGCGGCAAACTTGAAACAAATTTGCCGCTTCCTAATCAGCCTGTGTCAGGATTTCGTCCGCGTCCTGTCAGATCAGGCAGGCTTTGCAGGACCGACCCAGACCTGCTGGGCATTGACGAATTCGAGGATGCCGTGCGGCCCAAGCTCACGTCCGAGACCTGACGCCTTCGTGCCGCCGCTTGGCAGGCGCGGGTCTGTCTTCACAATGCCATTGACGCTGACCTGCCCGGTATCGAGCAAGCTCGCCATCGCTTCACCGCGGCTCGTCTCGGTCCAGATACTCGCCGCAAGGCCGTAGCGGGTATCATTGGCGAGCTCGACGGCATGGTCGGCGTCGCGTGCCTTTACCAGAACCCCAACCGGGCCGAACGTCTCCTCATTGAAGGCGCACATGTCCGGGGTGACGTTGGAGAGCAGTGTGACCGGATAGAAATAGCCGTCGCCGCTCGGCAACTCGCCGCCAAGCACACAGTCCGCGCCCTGTTTGATCGTCTCCTGAACCTGCCGGTGCAGCTCATCGCGAAGGTCCGGGCGTGCAATCGGGCCGACATCCGTGTCGCCCTCTCGCGGGTCGCCCAGCTTCAGCGCCGCGAGCTTCTCTTTCATCAGCGCTTCGACTTTGTCGTAAACGCTTTCCTCAACAATGATCCGCTTGGCCGCGATGCAGGACTGGCCTGCATTGATGATGCGCGACAGCGTCAGCACGTCCGTCGCCTTGTCGAGATCGGCATCGGCCAGAACGATGGAGGGGTCAGACCCGCCAAGCTCCAGCACCGCAGGCTTGATCGCTGAGCCAGCAATCCCCGCCACGGCAGACCCGCCGCGCGAAGACCCGGTAAAGGACACGCCGCGAATCCTGTCATCGCGGATTACTGCTTCAACGCTCGGTGTTTCGAGATAGAGGGCCTGGAACAGGCCTTCAGGCGCGCCCGCCTCGCGGAAGCATGTCTCAATCGCTTCGGCGCAGCCCGGCACATGCGGGTCATGCTTCATCAGGCAGGAATTTCCCGCCATCAGGGCAGGGGCCGCAAACCGGAAAGCCAGCCAGAAAGGCGCATTCCAGGGCAGGATGCCGAGAATGGGGCCAATGGGCAGGTGCTGCACATAAGACAGGCTCGCATCGGACTCCAGAACCTGCCGGGAGAGGTAGCCCTCAGCATGATCGGCATAATGCTCTGCGCACCAGGCTGACTTCTCGACTTCGCCGCGCCCTTCCTTGATCGGCTTGCCCATCTCTTCGGTCATGATGGGCGCAAGCGTCTCGACATGCTTGCGCATATGGGCTGCGACGGCCTTCAGCAGTTTGGCCCGTTCGGCGTAGGATTTGGTCTTCCACTCATGGAAGGCAGCCAGCGACGCCTCGATCTTGGCGTTGACGTCTGCCTCGCTGTCGAGCGCAACTTCACGAACGGTCTCGCCGGTCGCCGGATTGACGGCTTTCAGCATGGATTTCTCCTGATCTCAGATGTGTGGCAGGCGCTAGCTCGCAGGCTGGGCCTGTTCGCCATTGGCTTTCTTCGCGGCGGGCGCAGTCGGCTTCCCCGTCCCGGGCTTCAGCGTGAACTCTTCAGGCAGTGAGAAGAAACTCTCGCAGCCATCTTCAGTCACATAGAAGGTGTCGGAAATACCGACCGTCTTGTCACCGTCCACGCCCCAGACCCATGGGATGATATGGAAGGTCATGCCTTCCTTCAGAATCTGCGGATCGCCCTGCATGAGCGACAGGATATAGCCTTCATCCCAGCTCGGCGGAAAAGCGATCCCGATCGAATAGCCAGAGCGCGTGATGAGTGAGCCGCCATGCGAGCCAGCCGAGATAATGTCGCGTACGATCTTGTCGGCGTCCGAAACCGTAAGACCCGGCTGGACCCGGTCTCGCAGCTCAAGCAGCGCTTTTTGCATTTGCTCTTCTGCACTGCGCATGGATGGGGAAAGCTCATCCTGCATCACGATCGTGCGCATCATGGCGGTGTGATAGCGCCTGTAGCAGCCGCCCACCTCTAGGAAGACATGCTCGCCTTCCTGAACCGTGCGGCCTTCCCAGGTCGCATGCCCGATCATGGAGCGCGGGCCTGACGTTACATAAGGCATGACGGCGGGTGGCTCGCCGCCTGCTTCGAACATGGCGGCAGAGATGGCGGCACCGATCTCATTCTCGGTAACGCCGGGCTTGGCGATTTCGATACCGGCCTTCATGCCCGCTTCGGTCGCGCGGGCCGCCTTCTTCATGATCTCGATTTCGTGCTTGGATTTGCACATCCGGCCTTCTTCGACGATGCCGAAACAGTCGAGCAGGCGGCCGCCCGTATAGGCCGAATGGAAGCGGTCCTGCTGATAGGCAGGCAGGAAGTATGAGTTACGCTCATACCCGACAGTCGAATTATAGAGCCCGGCCTCACGCAGCGCCTCGATCAGGCGCTGGATGGCGTCGCCATTATCGGCATAGGGCCGCGTCTTCTCGACCCATGTGCGGGCATGGACGTTCGACTCTTCCATGTTCCGCGTGACCATGAAGCAGTCGCCGTCGAGCGGAACCACAAGGGCCTGAAAGAAGGAGTACCCCGTCGTCTGATAGTCGGTGAGGTACATCAGGTTTTCAGGGTCGGAGATGACCACGGCATCAAGGCGGCGGCTTCTCATCCGGTCGCGCAGGTCTTCCAGCCGGCGGACATACTCCTCCGGCGGGAACGTCATGTCATCGCGGTGTTTCATGCCGGCACCAGGACGGCTTCCATCGCCGCCTCCATGATGTCGAGGCCTTCATTGAGGTCCGCATCGTCAATCGTCAGCGGCGGGATGAGCTTGGCGACACGGCCTTCGCTGCCGCAACCACCGAGAAGCAGTCCCCTGTTGAAACACTCGGCCACTACCTTCTTGGCGAACGCGCCATCCTTGGTGTCGAGGCCCTGCATCATGCCTTTGCCGCGAACTTCCATGCCCGGACGCGCCATTTTCTTGAGTCGACTTTCCATGATGTCGCCCTTGCGGCGGACGTCGGCCATGAAGGCGTCATCCTTGAAATAGTCCATGGCGACCATGCCAGCGATGAAGGAGATGCCCTGTCCGCGGAACGTGCCGGTATGTTCACCGGGCGACCAGTGCTTGTCGAATTCCGGCTTGTTCAGATTCATGGCGAGCGGCGTACCAAAGCCGCCAATCCCCTTGGCCAGCGTGATGATGTCCGGGTCGAGGTCCATGCCGTCAAAGCTGAAATAGGAACCCGTGCGCCCGCACCCGGCCTGAATGTCATCCAGGATAAACAGCGCGCCGCGATCCTTTGCGAACTTGCGGATGGCCTTCAGCCACTCGGTATCGGCGACATTGACGCCGCCTTCGGCCTGAATGGGTTCGACGAGGATTGCCGCTGGCGGCTCATAGCCGGAGGACGGGTCTGCATAGGCTTCGTCCATGCCTTCCAGCGGATGGCCGAATGGCAGGCGCTCGACATGGTTGAGCGGCACACCGGCCGCATTGCGGAAATAGGCGTTCGCTGTCGCCGCGAGCGCGCCAAGCGTCATCCCATGAAAGCCATTGGTGAAGGCGATGACCTGCTTGCGGCCGGTCGCGCGGCGAGCAAGCTTCAGGGCAGCTTCTACGGCGTTTGTGCCGGTCGGCCCCGTGAACTGCATCCGGTAGTCCCAGCCGCGCGGCTCGAGGATCGTTTCGGTGAAGGCTTTGATGAAGTCACGCTTGGTGGTCGTCATCATGTCGAGGCTGTGAGGAATACCATCGGCCTCGATGAATTTAATGATCGCCTCTTTCATGCGCGGATTATTGTGTCCGAAATTCAGGACACCTGCGCCACCAAAGAAGTCGATATAGGATTTGCCAGCCTCATCGGTCTGACGGGCGTTCAGAGCGGACTTGAACACGGTGGGGTAAGTCCGTGCGTAACCCCTGACATTCGATTCCCAGCGCTCAAACAGGTCCATGACGGTCTCTCCTCGGATTCGTGTTTAGGGTTAGTCGTTCAGATAAGTTGCTTGGTCGGGTAGGGGCGCGCCTGCGAGACGCGCATAGATGCGGGTCACAATGGGCAGCAGCCTGTCATTGAAGTCGTATCGGGGTGAATGGCAGGGCTCGTGATGGCCCTTGCCGTCATCGGCGCCAATCAGGGCGAAGGCACCCGGTATTTCCTTGAGATAATAAGAGAAGTCTTCCGACGCCATGATCGGCACGGGGATCTGGTCGAAATGCCAGGCTTCGCCCAGATCTGCCGCAATCGCTTCACGCATATGGGCGGCTTCAGACGGGTGGTTCACAGTTGCGTCGTAACGGGGAAAGACCTCGACGTCGGCCTCGACCCCATACGCCTTCGCCTGCGAGATCGTGATTTCCCTGATGAGACCCTCGATGAGTGGCCGGTCATCGGCATTCGCAAGACGGATGCTGCCCGCCATTTTGGCGCTATCCGGAATGACGGTCTCACCGCTCGGCGCCTCGATTGAAGTCACGCTCACTACGGCGGCATTCTGGGGCGTAATCCGGCGCGAGATGATCTGTTGCAGCGCCATGGTGACGGCAGAGGCGGCAAGAACCGGGTCGCGTGTATTCTCAGGCTGGCTCGCATGACCGCCTGCGCCGCGCAGCGTGATCCGGAATGTCCCATTCCCCGCCATCACAGCGCCGTCGGGGCAAACCGCTTTGCCAAACGGGATTGCTGGCCAGTTGTGCCAGCCGAAGATGCAGTCGAGCCCCTCAAGCGCACCGTCTTCGATCATCTTCTTTGCGCCATGCCCGCCTTCTTCGGCAGGCTGGAAAAGTAAGGTGACGGGGCCGGGCAAGCTGTCCTCATGGCGTTTCAGCCAAGCGGCTGTCGACATCAGTGCCGCTGCATGTCCGTCATGTCCGCACGCGTGCATGCATCCGCTGTGCGAAGAGCTGTAATCGAGACCGGTCGCTTCATTGATCGGCAGCGCGTCGATATCTGCGCGCAGCCCCACATGTCTGCCGCGCGCATCCGCGGCCAGCGTCGCCACTGTGCCGGTCCCTGCGCAGACTCGGTAGGAAATGCCCAGCGCATCAAGCGATGCCCGAATGACTTCGGACGTGTCTTTTTCCTGCCAGGTCAATTCGGGGTGACGATGGAGATCGCGACGGAAATCGGTGGAGGCCGCAACAAGCGTCGGCCAATCGGTCTGCATCCCTCGGGGCAAGGTGAAGCCTTGTCTCGACATGCACTGAGCCTAACCACTGATGGGCTTGCTGCAATGGGTGGACTGCTTTCAGGGATAAAATCAGGCGTTTGCCTGAAAAACGCACAACTCTACGCTTTGGCCTTGCGGTCAGCGGCATGCAAAAGTTGCATAAATTCGTCTGGCACCGATTTTTCCGCAACGCGGCCATAGGTGCGCTTGAGGCCAGCCGACATTGCATTGCGGAATGCGCGGCGTTGATGGCGCTCTTCTGCGCTCACCTGCGTTGCTTTCTTATGCTCATGCGTGTCGGTCATCATTTTGTCTCGTTGCTCAACCTGTAAACAAACAGGCGTGCCGAGCGTTCCGATTTTATAGCTGTGCAATGGTTAACATTTTGCAGCGAACCGTTGACGTTGCGGGGCAGACACACCCGTTAGTGGTGTGGTGACTGGCTTTTTGCACCTCCTGTTTGTCGTGGAAAAATACTGCTGAATTGCTTTTACTGTCGATATGTTCCTGCTATGTTCCATCCATGGGAAAGCGCACACTTATCGATCGTCTGGCCATTCTCGCGGATGCCGCAAAGTATGATGCCTCCTGCGCCTCATCCGGGTCAGCGAAGAGGAACTCACTTTCTACCAATGGGATAGGTTCGACTGAGGGGATGGGCATTTGTCACGCTTATGCGCCTGACGGGCGATGCATCTCGCTGCTGAAGATCCTGATGACGAATTTCTGCATCTACGATTGCAAATATTGCATAAATCGGGTGTCCAGCAATGTGGAGCGGGCGCGCTTCAGCGTCGACGAAATCGTCAAGCTGACCCTCGATTTCTACAAGCGCAATTATATCGAAGGCCTGTTTCTCTCTTCCGGCATCATCCGTTCCTCGAACTATACGATGGACCAGATGGTCGAGGTCGCCCGCAAGCTGCGGGTGGAGCATAATTTCGGCGGCTACATCCACCTCAAATCCATCCCGGAAGCGGATCCGGCCCTGATTGAACAGGCAGGCCTGCACGCTGACCGCCTCTCTATCAATATCGAATTGCCGCGTGAGGCCTCGCTCAAATCCTATGCGCCCGAGAAGTCCGGCGCGGTCATCCGCTCTGCCATGGCGAATGTCCGCCACGGCATCGAGTCGCGCCAGCCTGACCGCAAGGAGCGGGGCAAGGCGCGTCCGCCGCGCTTCATTCCGGGGGGACAATCGACGCAGATGATCGTCGGCGCAGACCAGTCCTCCGATAAGGACATTATGACGACCAGCGCCTCGCTCTATTCCGGCTACAAGCTTCGCCGCGTCTATTATTCGGCCTTCAGCCCGATACAGGACAGCTCCGGCGACCTGCCGCTCATCAAGCCGCCCCTGATGAGAGAGCACCGCCTATATCAGGCCGACTGGCTGATGCGGTTTTATGGCTTCGAGAAGGATGAGATCTTCGAGGCCCGCCAGGACGGCATGCTCGACCTCGATCTGGACCCCAAACTCGCCTGGGCGCTGGAGCGGCGCGAGCGCTTTCCCGTCAATGTGAACCGCGCTACCCGCGAAGAGCTGCTGCGTGTGCCGGGCTTTGGCACCAAATCTGTGAACCGCATCCTCGCTGCGCGCCGCCACACAAACCTCCGCCTCGATCATATCGCGCGCATCGTCCGCTCGCTGAAGACCTGCCGCGACTTTATTGAGACGGTGGACTGGCACCCGTCCCGCGCGCTCGACCTTGTCACCTTGCGCGACAGGTTCGTGCCTCAGCCCCAGCAGCTCCAGCTTCTCTGATGCACCAGATCAGCCTGTCTTCCGAAACGGATTTCGATGGATGGCGCGATGCGGCCCGGCGTCTAGCGGGGCAGGGCGTGCCGCCAGCCGACATTCACTGGTCCGGCAGCACTGCGGGCGGAGACGATCTCTTTGCCGCCGTTGGCACGCCCGAACCTGCCGCGCCATCCCGGTCTACGCCGCGAGACGTCAAAGTCCCGAAAGCCTTCATCGATATGGCCAGGCGGGTCATCTGCCACCGCGATCCGGCCCGTTTCGCCTGGCTCTACCAGCTATTGTGGGACCTGCAGCGCAACCGCGCCGCGCTCACCGATCCCCTCAATGATGCGGCCCGCTGGGTCAAAGGCGCCGACAAGCAGATCCGCCGCGACGTTCACAAGATGCATGCCTTCGTCCGCTTCCGGAAAGTCGGAGAGCGGGAGGGCCGCGAAGTCTTCATGAGCTGGTTTGAGCCGGACAATCGCATTGTCGGCCTGACCGCGCCTTTCTTCATGCGCCGCTTCACCGGCATGGACTGGACCATCCTGACGCCAGATGCCTGCGCCAGCTGGGATGGCAAGAAGCTCACCTTTGCGGCGGGCGCTGACCGCTCCCGGATGCCGGCAGAAGACGCGATCGAGGACCAGTGGCGAACCTATTACGCCTCCATCTTCAATCCAGCCCGGCTCAAGGTCGACGCCATGCTGTCGGAAATGCCCGCAAAATACTGGAAGAATTTGCCAGAGGCAGAACTCATCCCTGACCTCATCCGCAAGTCATCCCAACGCACCGGCGCGCTTCTCTCGGCGCCCTCGACCGATGCGAATATCAGGACCTCGCGCATGTCGAATTTCTTCGTTGAAGAAGAAGAGGTTGAAATCAACTCACTAGATGATGCACGCCGCGCCGCTTCGAAATGTGATCGCTGCCCGATCCATGAGTGCGCCAGCCAGACCATATTCGGCGAAGGCCCGCCTGACGCGCGGCTCATGATCATCGGCGAGCAGCCGGGTGATCAGGAAGACATCGCCGGCAAACCATTCGTCGGCCCTGCCGGCCAACTGTTCGACAAGGCGATGGCGGAAGCGAATGTTGAGCGCCGTAAGGCCTATGTCACCAATGCGGTGAAGCACTTCAAATTTACCCCGCGCGGCAAACGCCGCATGCACCAGAAGCCGAATGCGGGCGAGATCGATACGTGCCGCTTCTGGCTGGATCTTGAGCGCAAATTCGTGGCGCCGGACATTATTGTAACGATGGGGGCAACTGCGCTGCGCGGCGTATTTGGCAAGGCGGTCGCCCTCAAGGATGTTCGCGGCGCGCTGACAGAGCTTGATAATGGCACCCGCCTCATCGCCACCATTCACCCGTCATACTTGCTGCGCCTGCCAGACAGGCAGCGTGCGGCAGAAGAGTATGAGAAATTCGTCGACGACCTTGCCCGCGCGCGCTCGCTTCTCTGATCGGATGCGGCCTGACGCCTATCCCATTCCGAAGAAGGACGCGAACTTGTCCCATGGGACAAAGGCAATCGTGAGCGCTGTCGTGATCGCGGCGAGCACATAGCCGATCAGCATCAGCACCCCGTCGCGTGCCATGATGGCAAGGCCATAAAGCGTGATCGCTGCGCCTGGAGCGGCTACGGCAAAGGGAACCAGTTCCAGCGGGATCATGAGCAGGGCGAGGAAGATGATAATGACGGCGGAGGCATAGATCGCCCATGGCCCGGTCAGCATGGTGATGCGCTCTGACACGAGGCCATCAATGCGTTTCAGCCAGGGCTTCGCCTTCTTGTCGGCTGCCTCGAGCTTTTCCTTCGAAATGGATCGCTTCTCAATGAAGTTTGGTACCCAGATCCGCTTTGCGCCAAAGACGATCTGTACAGTGAAGAGGATGATCACGAGGCCGACGATCATCGGCAGTCCGGGAACGGCGCCGATGGGCGGCACGGTTACCAGCATGCCGAGCAAGACGATTATTGGGCCAAAAGAGCGTGCCCCGAACAGGTCCAGAATGTCCCCGAACGTGACATTGTCGCCGTCCACTTCGTTGATAGCCCGCTCAAGGACATTCTCGAGTGGGTTATCCCGCGATGCTGTATCTGCCATCGGGGTAGGTCCCTTTTTCCGTCGATAGTTACACCAATAGCGTGTAATCGACCGAAAGGTTCATTTGGCCTGCTGGCCAAGTGTCGGGGACAGGATTGATGTCATCGTCTGGCGCATCAGGACGACCATATTGGTGAGGTCGAGGTCGGGATTACGCAGCAACCGGTTCGCCAGCCCGGAAAATTGTACCATCATCATGTCGGTTCGCGCTTCCGCCAGGTCGAGACCGATCTTGTCGCGTATAAGATGTGTGAGCTGGTCGCGAACGTAGCGGTCATGCTTGTGAATGATACAGGCAATCTCCGGGTTTCTCTGACACTCCGCCAGCATCTCCATATTCAGGGCAGACTGGAGAATATCGGTCTTTTCCGCGATGGACAGCACCGCCCGCTCGGTCATCACGGCCGCGAGCTCTGTTGAGTCGACGGCATCAAACTCGGCAAAACGTTCTGCGGCGCGCGCCGACTCGCGGTCGACGATGGCGGCGATGATCGCCTCCTTGCTTTCGAAATAGTGGTAGATGTGGCCGGGGCTCATTTTCGCCTTGGCGGCAATTTTGGCCATGCTCGCGCGGTGAAACCCCAATTCCACGAAACAATGTGCCGCTGCGTCAAGGACTTGGGCGATCCTCGCATTGCGGCGCTTTTCCGCGCCCGTGAGTGGCATTGGTTTTTGTTCCAACTATTTCACATCCCGACATTGACTTTGTGCGTTGCAGCAACAAATAGAACGTTCATTCTAAAATCAACCGGCTTGATACATCAATCCTCGCCGGTCCGACGGCGCGTAGGAAACACATGCCCCACTCTAGAAAGTCTTTGGCCCGGACCCTGAAATGGGGTTTTGCAGGAGCCGCAAGCGCAACACTTCTGGTTCTCGCCGCATGCGGTGGCGGAGAGGGCGGTGATGCCGCTGGCGCAGGCGCGTCAGAAGGCGCAGGCCCGCCTCAGCAAATGGCCGCGCGCGTCGAAGTCATGCCGGTCCAGCCTTCCTCCATCGGAAGTGTCCGCACGCTGCCGGGGCGCGCCACCCCCTATGCAGAAGCTGAAATCCGCCCACAGGTGTCAGGCCTGATAGAAAGCCGCCTGTTCACAGAGGGCGAAGTCGTCGCCGAAGATCAGGCGCTTTATCAGATCGACGCCGATGAATATGTCGCCGCCGTCCAGAGCGCTGAGGCTTCGCTGGCCCGTGCGCAGGCGACGGCAGCTGCTGCAACGGAAACGGCAAGCCGTTTTGAGCGCCTCGCCGATATAAATGCTGTCAGCCAGCAATCCTATGACGAGGCTGTCGCCGCGCAGAAGCAGGCCGAAGCCGATGTCGGCATTCAGCGTGCCGCCCTGCAGCGCGCCCGCATCGACCTTGCCCGCACAAAAGTGCGCTCCCCCATTGCCGGCCGGATCGGGCGCTCTGCTGTAACCGAAGGCGCTCTTGTCACCGCCAATCAGGCGACCTCACTCGCCCGCGTGCTGCAGCTGGACCCGATCTATGTCGACATGACCGCGTCGAGCGCGCAGGTGCTGCGCTGGAAGCGCGACGTCTCGGAAGGCAAGATCGAGACGCTTGGCCCGACCTCTGGCCGCTCAGCCGCCGTGCCGGTCACGCTCGAGTTTGAAAACGGCGACGACTATCCACTGGAAGGTCAGCTTGAATTCTCAGAGGTCAGCGTCGACCAGGAAGCTGGCACCGTCATTGTGCGGGCCCAGTTCCCGAACCCGGACAATCTCATCCTCCCAGGCATGTTCCTGAAGGCGTCCTTCGCCGCTGGCACTTACAATAATGTCTATGCTGTCCCGCAGCGTGCCGTTCAGCGCACGCCGCAAGGCGACGGCTATGTGTTCGTGGCATCCGACGACGGGACGGCCGTTCGAAAGTCGCTCACCATCCAGGAAGCCAATGGCTCGAACTGGATTGTCACTGAGGGCCTGTCGCCCGGCGACAGGGTCATCGTAAGCGGCTTCCAGAATGTGCGCGACGGCGCGCCTGTTGAGGTGATTGCGTCTCGCCAGGAAGAAATGGCGTCGATGCCGTCGTCAGGGGCGGCGGTTCAGCCCGAATAAAGCTCAGTTATCATGGCAAATTTCTTTATTAATCGCCCGGTCTTCGCCTGGGTCATCGCGATCGTCATCATGATCGCAGGTGCGATGGCATTGCGTGCTCTGCCAGTGTCGCAATACCCCGACATCGCGCCGACAACGATTTCCGTAAACGCGGTCTATCCGGGCGCGTCAGCGAAAGCAGTTGAGGATTCCGTCACGCAGGTCATCGAACAGCAGATGACCGGCCTTGATGGCCTCGACTACATCTCCTCCTCATCGAGTTCGTCCGGGCAGGCTTCTGTTACGTTGACTTTCGAAACCGGGACGGACCCCGACATCGCTCAGGTACAGGTCCAGAACAAGCTCTCGCTCGCGACGCCCCTTCTGCCAGAGCCGGTCCAGCGCCAGGGTGTGACCGTCAACAAGGCCAGCTCCGGCTTCCTGCTGATCACGGCGCTCTACTCGCCGAATGGGACCTACGACCAGACGGACCTTGGCGACTATGTCCGTTCCAACATGTACGACTCAGTCAGCCGCGTTGATGGTGTTGGTCGCGTACAGCAATTCGGGTCGCAATATGCGATGCGGATTTGGCTAGACCCTGACAAGCTCGTTCAGTTCGATCTTGTCCCGGCCGATGTAATTGCCGCAATCCGTGCCCAGAATACGCAGGTTTCTGCTGGCGCCCTTGGCGGCGCGCCGTCTGTGCCCGGTCAGGAAATCAACGCCACCGTCACGCTCCAGTCGCTACTGAATACGCCGGAAGAATTCCGCGAGCTTCTCATTCGCACCACGCCGGAGGGGGGCTCCGTTCGCCTTGGCGATGTCGGTACGGTCGAGCTTGGCGCCGAAAACTACGCCTTCAATTCGAAATTCAACGGATATCCGTCTTCCGGTTTCGGCGTCTCGCTCGCGACCGGCGCCAACGCGCTTGAAACGGCCGAAGCGGTCAAGGCAGAGGTCGAACGCCTCTCGCAGTCCTTCCCGCAGGATATTGAATATGCCTTCCCGGTCGACACGACCCCGTTCATCGAAACATCGATCCACGAGGTTCAGAAGACGCTGATTGAAGCGATCGTCCTCGTCTTCCTCGTCATCTTTGTCTTCCTGCAAAGCCTGCGCGCCTCCTTCATTCCGATGATTGCAGTGCCCGTCGTTCTGCTCGGCGTGATGGTTGGCCTGCTGACCCTCGGTTTCTCGATCAACACGCTGACCATGTTCGCCATGGTGCTGGCCATCGGCCTGATTGTGGACGACGCCATCGTGGTCGTTGAAAACGTCGAACGCGTCATGGAAGAGGAGGGGCTCGGCCCGGTCGAGGCGACGCGAAAGTCGATGAGCCAGATCACCGGCGCCCTGATCGGTATCGTCGTGACCCTGTCGGCCGTCTTTATCCCGATGGCCTTCTTCCCGGGTTCAGCGGGTCTCATCTATCGCCAGTTCTCCGTGACGATTGTCTCGGCGATGGCGCTGTCACTTCTGATCGCGCTTATCCTGTCGCCAGCCCTCTGTGCGACCATCCTGAAAAAGCCTGATCATGAGAAGACGCCCGGCCCGCTGCAGAAGCCGGCAATATGGTTCAACAAGGGCTTCGACAGGCTGCGAGATGGCTACGGCAATGTCGTGGACCGCATCCTTCGCCGCCGCTGGATCTTTGCAGCTGGCTTCGCGGTGATCGTCGCCGTGATGGCCTCAGGCTTTGTCCGCCTGCCATCCTCCTTCCTGCCACAGGAAGACCAGGGCCAGTTCATCACCCTCGTTCAGCTTCCACCGGGCTCCAGCCTTGAGCGCACGACCGAAGTGATGGACTCCGTCGGCGAATATTATCGCGGCGCGCAGGGTGAGAATATCAAGGGCCTCTTCACGCTGGCGGGGTTCAGCTTTGCAGGGCAGGGCCAGAATAATGGTATCGCCTTCGGCTCGCTGGTGGACTGGTCGGAACGCGGTGGTCCAGGTGAATCCGCCATGGAAATCGCAGGTGCCGCCAGCGGCAATTTTGCTCAGGGCACCGAAGCACGCATTTTTGCGATTGTCCCGCCGCCAATCCCGCAGCTTGGTAATTCGTCAGGCTTCGACATGTACCTCCAGGATGCTGGCGGCGTCGGCCACGATGCGCTCGTTCAGGCGCAGGGGCAGCTGCTTGGCATGGCAAATCAGAGCCCGGAGCTCACCGGCGTACGTCCGAACGGTCAGGCCGACGGCCCGCAATTCAACATCGATATCGACTACCAGAAGGCGCAGGCCCTCGGGGTCGATGTCTCGGGCATTACCAGCCTCCTCTCGACGGCGTTCGGTGGCACCTATGTCAACGACTTCCTCGACCGCGGCCGCATCAAGCGCGTCTATGTCCAGGGCGAAGCGGACAACCGCATGCAGCCTGATGATCTTGGCGGCTGGTACATTCGCAATAGCTCCAGCGAAATGACGCCGCTGGAGGAAGTTGTGACGACAGGCTGGACCTATGGCTCGCCGCAGCTGCAGCGTTATAACGGCCTGCCTGCGCTGAACATTCAGGGCTCACCGGCGCCGGGCGTCAGCTCGGGCGTCGCAATGGACCAGATGGAAACCCTCGTCGATCAGCTGCCGCAGGGCCTCGACATGGAATGGACTGGCATCAGTGCACAGGAACGCGAAGCCGGCAATCAGGCGACGCTCCTCTACATCATGTCGATTCTGTTCGTGTTCCTCTGCCTTGCCGCCCTCTATGAGAGCTGGACCGTTCCGGTTGCCGTTCTCCTGACGGCGCCGCTCGGCGTGGCGGGTGCAGTCCTCGCCGCCCACCTTCGCGGGCTCGACAATGACATCTTCTTCCAGGTGGCCCTGCTGACCACGGTCGGTCTCGCCTCGAAGAATGCCATTCTCATCATCGAGTTTGCCCGTAACCTCGAGCAGCAGGGCGTTGAGCTTTTCGAAGCCGTGTCCCAAGCGGTCCGCATGCGCCTTCGTCCAATCCTGATGACGAGTTTCGCCTTCGGCTTCGGCGTGCTGCCGCTTGCGCTCAGCACCGGCGCGGGTGCCGCTGGCCGTCAGGCGATCGGTACGGCCGTTCTCGGCGGCCTGATCGTCTCGGTGATCCTCGGCCTGCTGTTTGCGCCGCTCTTCTATGTGATGATCCGCAAGCTCACCGGCCAGAAGCCTCTGACCCAACCTGGTAACAAGGAAGCCGTCGCATGATCTCGACGAACCGCATGATCCTCGGCGCTATGGCGGCCACTGCGCTCAGTGGCTGTGCCATGATCTCGCAGCCCTATCAGCAACCGGCCGCGCCGATCCCGGACGCCCTGCCTGTGACGGATGCCGACGGCGAGCGGGTTGAGCCGCTCTACTGGCAGGACGTCTTCGTTTCTGAGGAACTGCGCGAACTTGTCAGCCTCGCGCTCGCGGAGAACCGCGACCTCCGCATCGCCGCGGCCAATGTGCAGCTGGCGCGCGCCCAGTACGGCATCTCTCGCGCCCAGCGCCTGCCGACTGTGACCGCCAATGGCGGCTTCACCGAAGGCGGCACGATCGGCGACGGCAATGGCGGCGGGAATTTCGACAATGCCTCGGCCAGTATCGGCATCACCGCCTATGAGCTCGACCTGTTCGGCCGCGTCGCCTCGCTGAATGAAGCAGCCCTGCAGAGCTATCTCGCCTCCGCAGAGGGTGAGCGGGCCGCCAAGATCGCCATCGCCGCTACGGTCGGTGAGATCTGGATGCAGCTTGCCGCCGACAAGGCGCTGCTCGCGCTCGCCGAAGACACGGTCGATGTCCAATCAGAATCGCTGAACCTCACCCAGGAGCTGTTCAATGCCGGCATCGCGACGGAGCTCGATGTCCGCCGCGCCTCTGCCAGTGTCGAAACCGCGCGCGCCCAGGCCGCGCAATTCTCCGCACAGGTAGAGCAGGACCTCAATGCCCTGCGCCTTGCAGTCGGCACGGACCTTCCGTCCGGTACGCTTGGCGCGGCAAAGCTTGACCCGACGCCGCTCGCCGAAGACATCCCGGTCGGCCAGTCTTCTCTGGTGCTTCTCTCGCGCCCGGACGTTCAGGCAGCAGAGCGCCAGCTCATGGCCGCAAATGCCAATATCGCAGCCGCCCGCGCGGCCTTCTTCCCGATCATCTCCCTGACCGGGCAGGTCGGCTATTCTAGCGATGAGCTGGGCGACCTTTTTGACGGCACACTTGGCTGGTCCTTCGGACCCTCCATCTCGCTGCCAATTTTCGATGCCGGCGCGCGCCAGTTCAATCTCGAAGTGCGTGAGGCGCAGGAGCAGCTTGCCGTCGCCAATTACGAGCAGGCGATCCAGTTCGCTTTCCGCGACACGGCTGACGCTCTCGCTGTCCGGCGCACCATAGACCAGCGCGTGAATGCGTTGGTCAGGCTGGTCGAAGACACTGAAATCACACGTGATCTGTCTGAGGAGCGTTTCCGCGTCGGTGTCGATGACTACCTCTCTGTCCTCGATTCCCAGCAGCTCTACTATGATGCCCGCCAGCAGCTTATCCGCGCGAATCTCGTGCGCAGCCTGAATTCCATCGCGGTCTACCGGGCGCTTGGCGCGTGGCCGCGTGACGAGGCCGGCGAGGGCGGTGAAATCCTGACGCCTGAGTCATAATATCTGGACACCTGCCCGAATTCGCGGTTCACTTCGCGGATGGCAAATCCTGATTTTGACGTACTGATCGTTGGGGCCGGCCTTTCCGGCATTGGCGCGGCCTATTACCTGCAGGAGCGCTCTCCCGGAAAGACGTTCGCGATTCTCGAGGGCCGCAAGGCTATTGGCGGGACGTGGGACCTGTTCCGATATCCGGGCATCCGCTCCGACAGCGACATGCACACGCTCGGCTACGACTTCAAACCGTGGAAAGAGCGCAAGGCCATCGCCGATGGGCCCTCCATCCTCAACTATGTGCGCGAAACGGCGTCCGAGAATGGTATCGACCGCAAGATCAAATTCGAACACCTCGTGCGCGAGGCGCGCTGGGATTCAGACGCCGCGGTCTGGTCATTGACGGTTGAAGACAAGGCGGAAGGCATCGAGCGCACCTTTACCTGCCGGGTCCTTCACATGTGCGCGGGCTACTATTCCTATGAAGGCGGTTACAAGCCGGATTTCCCGGGCGAAGCAGCCTTCAAAGGACAGGTCATTCATCCCCAGGCATGGCCAGAAGATCTTGATTATAGTGGTAAAAAGGTCGTCGTGATCGGGTCTGGCGCGACGGCTGTGACGCTCGTGCCTGAAATGGCGAAGAAGGCCGCGCATGTGACCATGCTGCAGCGCTCGCCGACCTACATCGTTTCAAGACCAGCCGAGGACAAGGTGGCGCTCGGACTGCGCAAGATCCTGCCTGAGAAGGTCGCGTATGGCCTCACACGCTGGAAGAATACGCTTCTGCAAATGCTGTTTTTCCGTCTCGCGCGGAAAAGGCCTGAGAAGGTGAAAGAGCGTATCGTTGGCATGGCCCAGGAAGAGCTTGGCGCCGATTTCGACGTCGAAACGCATTTCACGCCCAGCTATAATCCCTGGGACCAGCGCCTTTGTCTGGTGCCTGATGGTGACCTCTTCAAATCTATCAAGGATGGAAAGGCGGGCGTCGTCACCGATAATATCGAGACCTTCACGGAAAACGGCCTCAAGCTTGCCTCCGGTAAGACGCTGGACGCCGACATCGTCGTCTCGGCAACAGGTCTCCAGCTTGAATTCATGGGCGGCGCGGACCTTTTTGTCGATGGTCAGCCCGTTGAGCCGTCCAGCCTGCACGGCTATCGCGGCATCATGTTCAACAATGTGCCGAATCTCGTCGTCACATTCGGTTACACCAACGCCTCCTGGACGCTGAAGGCGGACCTGATTGCCAAGTTCGTCTCGCGCCTCATCAAGCACATGGACAAGACGGGCGCTGTAGAGGTTCGCCCCATCGCAGATGAGCACCCAGGCGACGCGCCCTGGCTCGACTTTTCATCCGGCTATGTCACGCGCGCCCTTCATCGCCTCCCGAAGCAAGGAGAAGCGGCACCATGGCGCCTCAACCAGAACTATGTGCAGGATATATTCGAGATCGGCCGGGCCAACCTCGATGACGGTGTTCTGAGGTATCGAAAGCCCGGCGATCCGGCCTTTGAAGCGCCCCCACAGGCAGCGCCGACGCCGCTTGCAGCGGAGTAGGGCAGGGGCGACTGCACCAGACTCGGTAAAGCGGCTTGAACGCGGCGCCGCTTGAGCGTATGTGCGTCCCAAGTGCCGCCTTAGCTCAGTTGGTTAGAGCGCTGGTTTGTGGAACCAGAGGTCCTCCGTTCAAGCCGGAGAGGCGGTACCATTTCCCCTGATTCGAAATTTCGGCGTTTGGTTTGCCAAAAGTGACTGCAATCTGGCAAAGTCTGGGCAGTCCGCTGTCAGCGAAGAAAAAATGTTGCATTTACGCCGCGCTTGCTAGAAAAAACGCGAAGTTTCAAATATTTTCCATCCTTGTACACTCGTCTAAGGAACGAAGTTGTTCTAGGTGAGTATGCACACGGAATGGTCCGTTTAGTCTCTGCGGTCGGTGGGTAATAGTGCCCATGCGGCTCACAATAGGGGATGAGTATGAAAAGAACTCTTATGTGCGCGACAGCCGCGGCCGCCATGGCGTCTGCAATGTTCGTCGCTAACGCTCAGGACGGCTGGTATGGCCGCGCCGATCTGGGCTACACCTTTGACGGTACGCTCGATTCCGATCCGCCAACCGGTGCGCCTTTCGCACTTGGTGGCGACCAGGAAGTTGAAGATGGCCTGCTCGGCGCTCAGCTGGGTCTCGGCTATGGCTTCGGCAACGGCTTCCGTCTCGAATCCACTTTCGGTATCCGCGGTGGTGAGCTTGATCCGTCCACGACGATCACCGGCTTCCCATTCGTAACGGCACCGTTCATCCCAAGCGGCGGTTACACGCCAGGCGGCGACGGCGAAGTGACGATCTATGATCTCATGTTCAACGCCCTCTACGACTTCAACCCGATGGGCGGCGTTCAGCCATACCTCGGTGCTGGTATCGGTCTGGCGAAAGTCGACGCTCGCGCAACCAACCTGCGCGCAGGTGTTGCAACCGCTAGCGGTGTTGAAACCTATCAGGCGAACGGCTTCAACGACGCTGACACGGGCCTTGCTTACCAGCTTCTCGCTGGTATCGGCTACGACGTCACCGAGCAGCTCACCCTGGACCTCGGCTACAAGTACTTCATGGTCGACGACCTGAGCCTCGACGGCAAAGCCGTTCTTGGTCAGCCAGTTCCATACTCCGGCGAGTATCGTGACCACAGCGTGACCGTTGGTCTGCGTTATCAGTTCGCGGCTCCGGCAGCTCCGCCGCCACCGCCGCCTCCACCGCCACCACCGCCACCGCCGCCGCCGCCACCACCGCCGCCGCCGCCTCCACCACCACCACCTCCGCCACCACCGTCGTGCTCGACGCTGAACCAGGCGTTCGTGGTCTACTTCGAGTGGGACAAGTCGAACATCACCAGCCAGGCTTCGGCTGTGATCGACCAGGCTGTTGCAAACATCCGTAGCCGCCAGGAGTGTGCTGCGAACTCTGTGACGATCGTCGGCCACACCGACACGTCCGGTGCACAGTCCTACAACGCACGTCTCTCCGAGCGTCGTGCTGCAGCGGTTGCAACGGCTCTTAACGAGCGCGGCATCCCATCCAGCATGATCACCACGGAAGGCCGCGGTGAGAACGACCTGGCCAAGCAGACCGCAGACGGTGTGCGTGAGCCTCTGAACCGTCGTTCGGAAGTCACGATCATCGTTCGCTAAGAACGGTCTGATCTGACCCAAGAAATGATGATGGCCCGGCAGCAATGCCGGGCCATTTTCGTTTGCGTGAATGAACGGTGCGCCTCGATGGCGAGAGACCGTGGCGCTATACGACAGGCACAAAAAAGCCGGCTCCCGTGAAGGGGCCGGCTTTTTCCTGTTTCGGTTTGATGGAGAGCTAGTCGTCTGCGGACATCGCTGTCCGGGAGATGTCGTATCCATCGACAAGCCCTACGCTCGCCAGCGCGAAGGCATACTCAATCGCCGTCTCTTTCAGCCCTTCGAACCGGCCCGTAGAGCCGCCATGACCGGCATCCATGTTGATGCGCAGATAGTACGGCCCTGCATTCGGTGCTTCGTGGCGAAGCTGGGCCGCCCACTTGGACGGCTCCCAATAGGTGACGCGCGGGTCGGAAAGACCGCCCGTGATCAGCATGGCCGGATAGTCCTTGTCGCCCACATTGTCATACGGGCTATAGGCCAGGATCGTGTCATACGCCTCGGCATCCGTGATCGGGTTGCCCCATTCGGGCCATTCCGGCGGCGTCAGGGGCAGGGTGTCGTCCGACATCGTGTTGATGACGTCGACGAATGGAACGGCCGCGATGATACCGCCGAATAGCTCCGGATCCATGTTCGCGGCTGCGCCCATCAGAAGCCCACCAGCGGAGCCGCCATGACCGACAACGCGGCCTTCGGCGCCATAGCCGTTCTCAACCAGGTAACGCCCGGCAGAGACATAGTCCTTGAACGTGTTTGTCTTCTTCTCGAGCTTGCCGTCCAGATACCACTGATACCCCTTGGCCTGAGAGCCGCGGATGTGAGCGATGGCATAGATGAAGCCGCGATCGACCAGCGACAGGCGCGAGGTTGAGAAGCTCGCCGGAATGGTGATCCCGTAGGAACCATAGCCATAGAGAAGCAGCGGCGCGGTCCCATCGACTGGCGTATCAGCGCGGCGAAGGATGGTGACAGGAATTTCCTCGCCATCCCATGCCGGGACCATAAGGCGCTCGACCACATAGTCCTCTGCATTGTGGCCAGATGGCACTTCGCGCGTCTTGCGCAGCGTGCGCTCGCGCGTCGCCATGTCATAGTCGAATACCTGGCTCGGGCTGGCTGGTGAGGCATAGTCATACCGCATCACGGTCGAATCATACTCGCCCGACCCGAGGCCGAGATCATAGGCGCTCTCATCCATCGCGATCGTGTGCTCGTCGCCGCTTTCGCGCTCACGCACCACAATACGGGGCAGGGCGTTTGCCCGCTCCAGCCGCACGAGATGATCCTTGTAAGGATCAAGACCGAGCACCAGCGTGCCGGGCCGGTGCGCGATGACGTCTTCCCAGTTCTCGCGACCCGGATTGTCGATTGGCGCTTTCACAACCTTGAAATCGACGGCGCCATCAGCATTCGTGAGAATATAAAACGCACCATTCCAGTGGGTTACATCATATTCCTCGTCTTCCTTGCGAGGCGCGACGAGTTTCGGCTCCGGGCTCGCCGCATCGGTCGGGAAGAACCAGACCTCGCCAGAGGTGTGGCCACCGGTCTCGATGAAGATGAACTCTTCCGACTCAGACTTGCTCACCCCGACAAAGAAGCCAGGGTCCTCTTCGCGGTAGATCTCGACATCCGCGCCGGTGGTCAGATCGCGCTGGAAGACGGCCGTCGGCCGGCCATTATCATCGCGCTCCACCCAGTAGAGCAGGTTGGAATCGGCGCCCCATTCAAAGCTGCCATAGGTGCCTTCGATCGGCGCGCCCACGGCCTCACCGGTTTCGATATTGCGTACGGCAATCGTGTAATACTCGCTGCCCTGCGTATCGATCGCCGACGCCAGCAGCTTGTGGTCAGGCGACTGCTCCAGCCCGCGGATCGAGAAGTAGGACTTGCCCTCTGCTTCCTTGTCGCCGTCGAACAGCACGGTTTCCGGTGCATCAGCCTCGAAGGCCTGTTCTGCTGGTTTGCGCGCAAAGATCGGATACTCACCGCCTTCGCGGTAGCGCACATAATAGGCATATGGCCCGTCCTTGGAGGGAACCGAGCTGTCATCTTCCTTGATCCGCCCGCGCATCTCCGCCAGCAGCGTCTCGCGCAGCGCTTCAGTCGGGTCTTCCAGCGAGGCCTTCGTGTAGGCGTTCTCAGCCTCGAGATACTCACGGATGTCTTCGCGCAGGACGGACGGGTCGCGCATGACCTGCTGCCAGTTCTCGTCCTTCATCCATTGATAATTGTCGGTCCGTGTGCGCCCGACCTGTTCGATCTCGACAGGAACGCGCTTTGCGATTGGTGGGGTCTCTGCGGATGCGTTCGCGGTGTCCTGCGTCTCGGCAGCAGTTTCAGTCATTGTATCATCGCTCTGTTCGGTCTGTCCGGAAGGAGATGTGCACCCTGTCAGGAGGGCAGCACTTGCGGCGCTGGCCAGCAGATAGCTCAATCGCATGGGAAAAGGGTCTCCGTTTCATATCGAGAAACGCGAAACCCTAGCGGCTAAAGCTGTGCTGTCCAGAAGGCTCTGATATCAGGCCGGCTTGAAGTTTAGCACCACACCATTGATGCACCAGCGCTCGCCGGTTGGCGGCGGTCCATCCTTGAAGACGTGGCCCATATGCAGCCCGCAGGTCGCGCAGTGGCACTCCTTGCGCGGCATGATCAGCTTGAAGTCGGTCTTGGTGTCGACGGCGGTCTCGCGCACCGGCTTGTAGAAGCTCGGCCAGCCCGTCCCGGAGTCAAACTTGTGCTCGGACGACCAGAGCGGCGTGTCGCAGCCAACGCAATGATAGAGGCCGTCGCGCTTCTCATCATTGTGATTGCCGGGCGAGAAGGCGCGCTCCGTGCCATCCTTCACGCCAACGCGGTACTGCTCATCGGTCAGCAGCTCGCGCCATTCCTTGTCGGAACGGCTGACGCGCTTGAAATTATCAGCAGGCTTTGGGGGCAGCATGTCGGGGCTCCTGTCTCGATATCTGTTAGTCGAGATATGGGGTCGCGGGCCGCTTTCAACAGCCTCTGGCGACATGTTGCCTTGGCCGTGACTACTCGTCTGCCATCCGCAGGCCGCCAGTGCGCCATGCCGCAAGGCAGTCATTGGCATCGCGGTAGGCGTCCTCTTCCAGGAGCGGCGTCTGCGTCATGCCTGTGCCTTCAAAGCGCGGGTCGTCGCATTCGCCGTCATTGGCCCACTGGCTCGAATTGTCACCGAAATTGATCCCGTTGAAGAGGATGCCGTCAATCGGCACGCCCGTCTCGGCGGCGGGAGCGGCCTCGGCCTCTGGCGCTGCAACCTCTGTCTCAGCCGCTGGCGCGGCCTCTTCTTCGACAGGCGTGGCAGGCGTCTCAGCCTTGGCCGGAAGAGCGGTAGCCTCCGCATCGCGCAGCTCCAGGCGGCCCGCCTCGAAAGCGGCGCGGCAATCGGTGGCATCGCGGCCGATATCCTCCTCGATTAGCGCCGTCGAGGTCATGCCCTCGCCGGTAAAGCGCGCATCATCGCATTCACCATCCAGCGCGAACTCGCTTGTGTCGTTGCCAAAATCGATCTCGCTATCGACAGGTGTTGGGAACACGTCCTCTGCGGCGTCTTCGGCCTCGGCGGTGGTATCGAGGTCTTCGGTCCCCTCATCGGCCGGCGCAGCTTCAGCATCTGCGGCCTCAGCCGTCTCATCCGCCATATCTGCCTCAGCCTCGGCCGGGGTGTCTTCAGCTGCGTCAGTTTCGACGTCGACCGCCGCGTCCGCGTCAGCCTCGACAGGTGTATCTTCGGCAAGTTCAGCGTCTGGTTCAGCTTCAACGGCCTCGGCTTCATCCGTCTCATCGGCCGCGGTGTCGGCAGCGTCTTCTGCAGGCAGCGCGCCATCGGCTTCGTTTTCAGCTGCCTCAGCGGCGTCCGCATCTGACTCGGCTATATCCAGTCCAGCATCAACTTCCGCAGGCGTTTCTTCGGAGAGGTCTGTTTCCTCAGCAGCCGGGACGTCTTCCACGTCCATCACATCTTCAGCCGTTTCAGCTTCGTCGCCAGCGGCCTCATCAGCCTCCATCGGCTCGACATCACCCGCGTCTTCGGTCGCTGCTTCGTCCAGCGTGACAGCGGCATCTGCCTCGTCGGCCTCAGCTTCAGGCGCGACTGGTGCGTCGATCTCGGCTTCTGCCTCTTCGGCGACCGTCTCATCGTCGCCAGCAGCGGGCTCAATGTCAGCTTCGGCCTCTGCTTCGGCGTCGATATCTGCCTCGGCGTCTGAGCTCGCCTCTTCGTCCGAAGCCATCTCTTCTTCAGCCGGGGCGTCTTCTTCTGCCACAGCCACAGTTTCCGCCTCTGCCTCTACGGCTTCGGCTTCTGTTGGCGCATCATCTGCTCCCGCGGCCTCCTCTGCCACCTCGGCGTCTGGATCTGCGTCTACCGATGCTTCTTCAGCGTCTGGCTCGGCATCGACCGCATCGTCTGCGGCGACGTCTGCCTCTTCAGCCGTCTCTGGCGCGCTTTCATCAGCAGCTGCTTCAGCTTCGGTTTCGGCTTCTAGCTCAACAGCGCCGGTCTCATCTTCGGCCTCCGGTGCGGCCTCCGCATCCATCTCGCTGTCTTCCGCATCGCCCGCTTCCGCCTCAGCTTCTGCAGCATCATCCGGCGCGACCTCATCCGTGGCAGCCTCCGCGTCCACCTCTGCAGCCTCAGCTTCAGCCTCTACCTCGCCATCAGCCTCGACCGCTTCAGCCAAATCGCCAGCAGCATCTTCCGCCGCTTCCGCTTCCACCTCGATCAGCGTGATCTCGCCGGCTTCCCACGCGACGACGCAGTCGCCGGCATCGCTCATGACTGCCTCTTCCGAAGGCGTCTCGGCCATGCCGGGGCCTTCAAAGCGCGGGTCGCTACAGACGCCGTCTCCGGCAAAGGCTTCATCGATGCTGCCAAATCGTGGCATCGACCCTTGCGCGATAACCGGCAGGGCGAGCAGGGCCATGGCCGAGGTCGACAGGAAAAGGGACTTTGGTTTCACGAGCATGGCTTGGAACCCTTTTTGAAAGAAGCAGCCGAAGAGCTATTCAACATCAGTCAGGCACCGCGAGGCAATTTCCTTTTTGCCCATGCGAAACCTTGCGCCACAAAAACTGTGCAGCAATTCAACGTCAGAGTCTGCAAGACTCGTGCCTTTACGGGCAATGAATACGAAAAAAGGGCTGGCAGATGATTCCGCCAGCCCCTTGTGATTTCACCTGTTTTTCAAGGCCTAGCCGTAAACGACGGTCAGCGTCTCAGCGACCAGCGCCGGGCGCTCCTGGCCTTCGACTTCAATCGTGGCTTCCATACGGGTCTGCTTGCCGCCGGCTTTCGATTCAACCGCTAGGCACTTCTGGCGCAGGCGCACCTTGGAGCCGACAGGCACCATGTTTGTGAAGCGGACCTTGTCGGAGCCGTAATTGATGCCGCGCGTCGTGCCTTCGATGCGAAGCACCTGCGCACCCAGCATTGGCAGCAGGGACAGCGTCAGGAAGCCATGCGCGATCGGGCCGCCCATTTCCTTTGTGGCGCGTTCCACATCGACGTGGATCCACTGGTGGTCGCCGGTCGCGTCAGCGAACTTGTTCACGCGGTCCTGGTCGATCGTCACCCAGTCAGAGACGCCAACCTCCTGGCCAGCAATGGATTCAAGGTCGTTATAATGGACTTTTTTCGGGTCAGCCATCTGGTGTGTTTCCTTCCTCAGATATTGGAATTCCTGTTGGCGGGTACTTTTGCGAAAACTGGGCGCCATCCGCAAGCCTTGGCGCAAGGGGAAGCAGTTCGCGCCTCAGGTCCGATTGTCGCCGAAAGGCCTCTTGCCAACTCCGCTCGCGCGCGACAGCTTGGCCCCATCATCACCTAAAGCCGCTTGAGGTCCCGCCATGTCCGATCCCGTCGTCACCGTAGATCCGGGCCAGAAGGGCAATGCCAACCTGGTCTATATTCTCTATCTCTGCAGCTTCCTGATCGGCGTTTCGGCGCTGGTCGGCGTCATCATGGCCTATATTGGCAAGGACAGTGCCTCGCCGCTGGTGCGTTCGCACTATGAAAACCAGATCAATATCTTCTGGAAAATGCTGCTCTTCATGATTGTTGGCGCCGTGCTGACCATCGTCATCATCGGCGTGCTGATCATTCTCGCGGCCATCGTCTGGTATGTGATCCGCGTCGTCAAAGGCATGCAGGCCCTTCTGGCCGAGAGGCCGATAGACGATCCGGCGAGCTGGGGCATCTAGGACGCCCCAGCTTGCGCCTTCCTAGACGATCGTCGAATCGTTCTTGCCCCAATAGCGGTCGCGGACGAGACGCTTGTAGAGCTTGCCGGTCGGGTGACGCGGCAGGGCCGGGTCGAAATCGACCGTTTTCGGGCATTTGATCTTGGCGAGTTTGGAGCGGCAGAATTCGAGCAGCTCTTCCTTCAGCGCGTCATCGGCCGGAATGCCTTCGGCTGGCTGGACGACCGCTTTCACCTCTTCGCCAAACTCCTCATTCGGAACGCCGATCACGGCAACATCAGCCACTTTCGGGTGGGTGATCAGCACATTCTCGGCTTCCTGCGGATAAATGTTCACGCCGCCGGAAATGATCATGAAGGCCTTGCGGTCGGTCAGATAGAGGAAGCCATCCTCATCGAGACGGCCAACATCGCCCAGCGTCGACCAGTCTGGATGCTTGGGGTTCAGCGCGCCCTTCGTCTTCTCCGGGTCATTGTGATAGTTCGGCGGGGTCGTTCCACTATAGTAGATCGTACCCGCTTCGCCGACCGGCAGCTCGTTGCCTTCCTCGTCGCAGACATGCAGCTCGCCATGAACCGGCTTGCCGACAGACCCTTTGTGTTTCAGCCAGTCCTCTGAGTTGATCCAGGTCATGCCATTGCCCTCAGAGCCGGCATAATACTCCTCGATCACAGGCCCCCACCATTCGATCATCTGCTCCTTGACCGGGACAGGGCAGGGCGCTGCGGCATGGATCGCAGAGCGAAGGGACGACACGTCATATTTTTCGCGTACGTCCTTGGGAAGCTTCAGCATTTTGACGAACATGGTCGGCACAAGCTGGGTATGGGTCACCTTGTACTTCTCGACCAACTGAAGGTACTTCTCCGGGTCGAACTTCTCCATGATCACGAGGGTCGCGCCGAACCGCGTGAACGTCATGCACCAGCGAAGCGGGGCGGCATGATAAAGCGGGGCAGGCGACAGATAGACCATGTCGTCGCCTTCGGCCCGCGCCAGGAATTTGGCGAGCTGCAGAAGCACGTTCGGCTCGTCGATCGCGGTGCCCAGTTCAAGCTGTGGGCGGATGCCCTTTGGACGCCCGGTCGTGCCGGACGAATAGAGCATGTCGGTACCGGCCATCTCGTCGGCAATCGGCGTGGTCGGCTTCTTTGCGGCCAGGTCCTCCAGCTTCTGATAGCTGAAAATCTCGCCATCGATTGACCAGTAGGCTTCCAGTTCGGTGATCGCATTCACTTCTGTCGCAACGGCGCTGAGGCCGGCCGAAGCGATCAGCACTTTGGCGCCTGAATCCTCGACGATGTACTGGACTTCCGGCGGCGTAAGGCGTGAGGAAATGCAGACATAATAGAGGCCGGACCTCTGCGCGGCCCAGGCGATCTCGAAATAGCGCGCGCTGTTTTCTGCGAAGATGGCAATCGTGTCGCCCGGATTGACGCCGTGCTCGCGGAACAGGTGAGCGATCTGGTTGGACCGGTCATCCAGCTGCTTGAAGGTGAC